>NZ_VFTW01000003.1:0-474083 GCF_006440815.1 Mesorhizobium sp. B2-8-3 | reverse complement strand
GCGGTGATCGAGGTGTCGACCGAAGCGGCAGGCTGGTTGGCATTGGCCGAACCGTAGTTGTCCGAGCCGGCGAAAGCGGCGCCTGTGGCAACGAGAAGGGCGGCGGCGGTAAGAGCGATCTTGATCATTTGAGTTACTCCAGAGTCAATGTTGTTGGTCGAAAGTTCGCCTGGCGAACCGATTAGTGGTTGCCGAACAGGTTGTGGTCAGCGCCCGTGACGACCGGCTTCTGAACGTTCGCGTCCGACTTGTTGGTGGAAGCGGTGATCGAGGTGTCGACCGAAGCGGCAGGCTGGTTGGCATTGGCCGAACCGTAGTTGTCCGAGCCGGCGAAAGCCGCACCGGTGGCAACGAGAATGGCGGCGGCGGTAAGAGCGATCTTGGTCATTTGAGTTACTCCAGATTTTGATTTGATGGGTGGTCGGGAAAGCGGGACGGCTTAGCGGCCCCAGATCCCCTGGCCCGACTGCGGCTGGTTCTGATCAGGCGTGATGTGGAGGTCGCGCTGTTCGAACTTGTTGAGCTTGCGGATCGAGCCGGTAACGGTGTTGTCGACATTGCCCGCGGGAGCGGTCACGGCCGGCTGGTTGACGTTGTCGGAACCGTAATGGTCGCTGCCGGCGAAAGCGCTGCCCGTGGCAATGAGGAAAGCAGCGGCGGCAAAAGCAATCTTGTTCATTTTAGATACTCCAGATTTCAAAAAGTCATGTCCGTCTAGTGGCGTGCCGTAATGGAAATTCGCGTCGCTCGGACCACCCCGAAATGGGTCGGCCCTGCTGCCATTTCCAATCACGAAAAGTTGTGAACCGAACCGTTCGGTTCGATCTTGAAATTGGGCGAAGGACGCAGCGGCCACATTCTTATCGTTTAATATCAATCGGTTACAGAAAAGGCAGCGCGATACGGCATCCTGGTAAGGGCTGCCGGTGTTCACCATAGCTACACGAACCGTCAACATTAATTGAACCGAACGGTTCGATTTCATCGCTTGCCCGACCGAACAAGCGGCTCGGCAGGTGCCGCGACCGGGATGGCGACCGCCGGGAAACCACGTTTGCCTTGCGCGCGGATCGATACTATCGGTTGCCTCGGGAACCAATTTGGACGCCGCCTGCCGCGCTTTGGCGTCGGTCGACGCCATTGGGAGGAAACAGCGACAAACGATGCGGCTGCTGCTTGTCGAGGACAACCGCGAACTGGCCGATTGGCTGAGCAAGACGCTGCGCCAGGCGAGCTATGTCGTCGATGTCGTGCATGACGGCGAGGATGTCGAGCATGCTTTGGCCGCTGGCGACCATGCCTTGATCATCCTAGATCTTGCCCTGCCCCGCATGGGCGGCATGGAGGTGCTGAAAAGGTTGCGGGCGCGCGGCAACCCGGTGCCGGTGATCGTGCTCACCGCCAATGCCAGCCTCGACGGCCGGGTCAAGGGCCTCAACGAAGGCGCCGACGACTATCTGGCGAAACCCTTCCAGATCGAGGAGTTGGAAGCGCGCATCCGCGTGCAGTTGCGCCGCGCCAACGACCGCACCGCGCCAGTCATTGCCTGCGGCGATCTGGTCTTCGACACCAATACACGCCTGTTCTCGCTTGCCGGCGCGACGCTGTCGCTGACACCGCGCGAGCACGCCGTGCTGGAACAGCTGGTCGTCAAGGCCGGCCGCACGGTGAGCAAGGCGGCGCTCTCGACCGCGATCTACGATTTCGAAACCGACGCCGACCCCAGCGCCATCGAGATCTACGTGCACCGGCTGCGCAAGAAGCTGGAGGGATCGCGCGTCCAGATCGCCACCTTGCGCGGCCTCGGCTACCTGTTGCGCCACGACGATCCGGCGCCATGAGGATCGACAGGTTTCGGATCGGCAGCCTTCGCCTGCAATTGCTGGCCTGGGTGGTGCTGCCGCTTGCCGGGCTCGCCGCCATCAATCTGTGGACCAGCCAGCGCAACGCGCTGGCGACCGCGGATCTCGTCACCGACCGCATGCTGGTCGGCTCGGCGCGCGCCATTGCCGAGCAGGTGGCAATGGCCGACGGCGCGCTCGACGCCACCGTGCCGCCGGCGGCGATCGAGATGTTCGACACCGGCGACCGGGACAGCGTCTATTACCGGGTCGAGACCGCCGGCGGGCGGCTGCTGACCGGCTATCCCGATCTGCCCGTGGCGCCGGAGCGCGGCAGCATCGAGGCTGCCTATCGCGATCACCCGCTGCGCCTGGCGACGCTCAGCCATGCCGTGATCGGCGCCGGTACGGATTCGCCGATCAAGGTCACTGTCGGCGTCACGCTCGCCGGACATGACGCGATGGTGAAGCGCCTGTGGCTCAGCGCCTTCGCCCAGCAGCTTGCCTTGGTGGCTATTGCCGGCGTGTTCGTGCTGCTTGGCCTGCGCCGCGGGCTGGCGCCGCTGATCCGGCTGCGCGACGCGGTGCGCTCGCGAAGCCGCAGCGATCTCGACCCGGTCGAGGTCCCGGGCGCGCAGAGCGAGATCCGGCCGCTGATCGAAGCGCTCAACGCCTATATGGAGCGCGTGCGGGCGCAGATGGCGGCGCAGCGGCGCTTCATCGCCAATGCCGCGCACCAACTGCGCACGCCGCTGGCGCTCTTGTCGACGCAGGCAAGCTATGCCTTGCGCGAAACCGCGGCCGACCGGCGCCAGGAGGCGCTGGTCGCCTTGCAGGCGAGCTCGGGCAAATTGGCGCGGTTGGCCGAACAGCTGCTTACGCTGTCGAGGGCGGAACCTGGCAGCCGACGGCCGCGCGCCGACCGCATCGACCTCACCGAAGCCGCCCGCCATGTGCTGGAAGCGCAAGCGCCGGCGGCGATCAACCGCGACATCGACCTCGGCCTCGAGGAAAACGGACCGGTGACGGTGGTCGGCGACGGCACGATGCTGCGCGAGATGATCGTCAACCTGGTCGACAACGCGCTGCGCTATTCCAGATCTGGCGGTAGCGTCACGGTGAGGCTGGCGACGACGGATGGCGAGGCCGAGCTTACGGTGAGCGATGCCGGACCGGGAATCCCGGCGGAAGAGCGGGAGCATGTCTTCGAGCGCTTCTACCGCCTCGCCGGCTCGGCCGAGGAAGGCAGCGGTCTTGGTCTCGCCATCGTGCGCGAGGTGGTCGAGAATGCCGGAGGCAGCGTCACGCTGGGCGACGCCGCGGCGGGCGGGCTCAAGGTCGAGGTGCGGCTGCCGCTTGCGTGATCAGGTCGAGTGGCGACCCTTTTACTCTTCGTCCGGCAAGCGTCCGGCCGGCGTAGAGAATCCGCAAGATGATCACTTTGTCACCGGCGACTTCAAACGCGATCGTCGCGCGTCGGCGCCATCCTACCGTGGCAAACCCGGAGCGATTTCGTCATGACGTGTGCCGCGCTCGGGAAAAGTCTCAAAGTCGAGGCAATAATCGACAATGCGCCCGACAAAGCGCAACGCGATTTCCACGCCAGCCTTCGGCGCGAGTTCGCTCAGCAGTTCGGCTATGTCTCGCTCGGCTGCAGCGTGGAATCTGACCCGGTATTTCATGCACCGGAGCGTGGTTTGGCGACGATCGCGTTGATATGCTCCGAGAGATTGCGGCGCATCTGCTCGGCCGTCAAAAGCTTCTCAGGATTGGCGCGCGCATCCTGCATCGTCGGCACGACTTCCTCGCGCAGCCAGCGTTCAACCGCCGCGTCACGCGCCGCAAGCGTACGCAGGCCATCGCGGATGACCTCGCTTTCGGTGGCGTATTCGCCCGAGGCAACCTTATTTTTCACCATCTGTGCCATCTCAAGCGGCAGCGTGATCGTCAGGGGCTGGGAGTTTCGCATGACTCGTCTCCTCGATGCCCTCAATATAGCACAGGCGCATGACTTTGTCATACACCTTAGGGGAAACCGCACACTAAACATGATGGTGTGCGGTGATCAATCAAGCCCCCTGCTCGTTGAACGGCGCCGGGCGCCACTTCACCACATAGTTCTCGAAGCGGGTGATGATGAACTCCACCACCAGCGCCATCACCGCCAGGATGATCATGGCGGCGAAGACGCCGTTGGCGTTGAAGGCGCCCTGCGCGGTGGAGATCAAGAGACCCATGCCCTGCTTGGCGCCGAGGAACTCGCCGACCACGGCGCCGACCAGCGCGAAGCCGAAGGAGACATGCAGGCTGGCGAGGATCCAGCTCATCGCCGAAGGGATGATGACCGAGCGAGTGATCTGCATCGGCGAGGCGCCGAGGATCTGGGCGTTGGCGATCATCGCCCTGTCGGCCTCGCGCACGCCCTGGAAGGCGTTGGCGAAGACGACGAAGAACACCATCACCACGGCCAGCGCCACCTTGGAGGCCATGCCCAACCCAAGCGCGATGATGAACACCGAGCCCAGCACCACGCGCGGCACGGAGTTCGCGATCTTGATGTAGATCGAGAACACATCGGCCAGCAGCTTGTTGCGGCCAAGGATGATGCCGGCCACGATGCCGCCGACGGCGCCGATGGCGAAGCCGAGGAAGGTCTCTTCCAGCGTCACATAGATCTGCAGCCAGAGCGGTCCCTGCGAAGTGCCTTCGGTGATCCAGGACCAGATCTGTTCCCAGATGCCCGACGGGCTGGAGAAGAAGAACGGATCGATGATGTTGTAATCGGCGCAGAGTTCCCAAAGCCCAAGGAAGACGACGAGGATCGCGAGGCGCAGGCCGATGACCAAGGCATGGCGCTTGCGCAGCCGTGCCCTTGCCTGCGCTTCGGCGGCGACGATCGAAGTGGCGCGGGCGGCGGCCTGATCGGTGGGAGAAATGGCGGTCATGCTGTGTCTCCTGTCAATGGCCGGTCTGGAGGCCGCGGCTTTGGCCGAGCTGCACTTCCTCGCGCAGATCGTTCCAGATAACCTTGGCGATCTCGATGAATTTCGGATCGTAGCGGATGTCTGCCATGACGCGCGGGCGCGGCAGGTCGATGCGGTAGACGCTCTTCACCGTGCCCGGACCGGCGGTGAGCACATAGACCTTGTCGGCCAGCGCCACCGCCTCCTCGAGATCGTGGGTAACAAAGACGACGGAGGATTTCAGCCCCGACCAGAGGCCCAGCAATTCGTCCTGCATTGCGGTGCGGGTCTGCATGTCGAGCGCGCTGAAGGGCTCGTCCATCAACAGGATCTTGGGCTGGTTGATGAAGGTCTGGGCAAGCGCCACGCGCTTGCGCATGCCGCCCGAGAGTTGGTGCGGATAGTGTTTCTCGAAACGCGAAAGGCCGACGCGGCCGATCCAGTCGCGCGCCTTCTCGTAGGCTTCCTTCTTCGGCGTGCCGCGGAAAAGCGGGCCGGCGGCGACATTGTCGATGACGCTGCGCCACGGAAACAACGCGTCGGCCTGGAAGACGAAGCCGATGTCGCGGCTGATGTCGGTCACCGGATTGCCCATGACGCGGACATTGCCGGTGGTCGGACGCAACAGCCCGGTGACCAGGTTGAGCGTCGTCGACTTGCCGCAGCCGGTCGGCCCGACGACACAGGCGAACTCGCCGCGCGCCACCGTCATGGTGAAATCGCGGATCGCCGTCATCATGTGGCCGTCGGGCGTGACGAAGCGCAGCGTCACGTCGTCGATGGCGATCGCGGCATCGGCCGGCGGCGCGGCCGGAGACAGTTTCTCCGCCGCCATGGTCTGCAACTGCATGGCACACTCCTATCGTGGTGGTGCGAAGATGCCTTTGGCTAAAGCCAGAGGGCTTGCCGCAGCTTGGCATCCGGAAGGCGCCGCTGCAGAATTGATTCAGGCAGCCGGCGCAAGTCGTTGTTCCCTGGAGCGGTTCGTCGTTTCACGCCAAACCGCTCCATCTCTTTGCTTGACGCAATTCCGGGCGGAAAACCGTTTCACACTTTTCCTGGAATTGCTCCAAGGGCGGACCGATCGGCCCGCCCTCGCCTGCCGACGCTTACTTGGCGGCGTCGACGAATTCGGTTGTGTAGGTCTTCGACAGGTCGATCTGCTTGCCCTGCAGGCTCTTGGAGAAAGTCGACAGAACCTTCAGCACGGTCTCCGGTCCATCGGCCGGCATGCGGCCATCCGGCGTGAACATCGCCTTGCCGCCGGCCAGACCCTGCACATAGAGCCCCTTGCTGCCGGCGTAATAGTCCTTCGGCATCTTGTCGGCGATCTCTTCGGCCGAGTGGCCGGCGATGAACTTCATCGTCTTGACGAAGGCATTGGCGAGCTTCTGCGCCTCGTCCTTGTGGCCCTCGAGCCAGCTCGACTGGACGTAGAAAGAGGCCGCCGGATAGTCGCCGCCAAGCGCTGCCTTGGTCTTTTCGGGCGTGCGCATGTCGACCAACACCTTGGCCTCGCCGGTCTGGAGCAGCTTGGCGATGGTCGGCTCGGTGGTCATGCCGGCCTGGATCTGGTCCTGCTTGACGGCGGCGATGAAAGTGTTGCCGGCGCCGACCGGAAGCAGCGTATAGTCGCCCGGCTTCAGGCCGCTGCGAACGGCGAGATACTGCGTCAGGAAATCGGTCGAGGAGCCGAGCCCGGTGACGCCGAGCGTCGCGCCCTTGAAGTCGGCCGGCGACTTGATCTCCGGATGCTTGGCCGAGACCAGCTCGACCTCGCCTGGCGCCTGGCTGAACTGCACGATCGACTGGATGTATTTGCCCTTCGACTGCAGGTCGACGGTATGATCGTAGAAGCCGACGACACCCTGTACGGCGCCAGCCAGCAATTCATTTTCGGCCTCGACGCCGGCGCGCGAGTTGATCAGCTCGACATCGAGCCCTTCATCCTTGAAATAGCCGAGCTGCTGGGTGAGCACGGCCGGCAGATAGATCTGCTTTTCCATGCCGCCGACGATGATGGTGATCTTGTCGGCAGCCGATGCCGCCGATGCGCCAGCGCCAACCATGGCAAGCGTCAGCGCCACTGAGCGCAGCGCGCGTTTAGAGATGAAACCGGTCACGTAATTTCCTCCACTGGGCGGCGCGCCGCGCCGCATTTCCTCCTGCCGGCCGCTCCCAGGCCGCTCATGTGGCGAACGCCACAAAACCGTCATGACATGGCCAAGCTTTCAGCTGGCTTTCAGCCGTTTTGGCGGCCGTGGAATGGAATCCGGCTTGGTTCCCGGTCACGAGGCAGTGAAGCCGAGAACGTCGCGCATATCATATTCGCCCGGCGGCCGCCCGGCGACCCAGAGTGCCGCGGCGATGGCGCCCTGCGCGAACATCGAGCGGTCGCCGGCGGCATGCGAGAGCGTGAGCGTCTCGCCTTCGGTGAGGAAGCTCACGCCATGCTCGCCGACGATGCTGCCGCCGCGCACAACGGCAAAGCCGATCTCGCCGGTTGGGCGCGGACCGACGTGGCCGTCGCGGGTGCGCTTCGCCACATCGTCCAGCTCGACGCCGCGCCCGCGCGCCGCCGCTTCGCCGAGCATCAGCGCCGTGCCCGACGGTGCGTCGACCTTCATGCGGTGATGCGCTTCGAGGATCTCGATGTCGCAATCGTCGGGGTCAAGCACCCTCGCTGCCTGCTCGACCAGCCCGGTCAGCATGTTGAGCCCCAGCGAATAGCTTCCGGAGCGCACGACGGCGATCTTCTTCGCGGCGTCGGCAATCGCCTCCAGTTCAGCGCCGTCGAAACCTGTCGAGCCGATCACCAGCGCCGGACCGCCGCGCGCGGCGCAGGCCTTGGCCAACTCGGCGGAAGCCGCGGGCGTGGTGAAATCGACGACCACATCGGCAAGCGCCAGCGCTTCGTCGCGCTCAAGCAGCCCCTGGTCCGTACTGCCCGGCCGATGGAAGCGCGCGACGAGCTGCAGCCGCGGATCGGCCGCGACGGTTTGCGCCATCTGCCGGCCCATGCGGCCGAGCGCGCCGGCGACGGCTATCCTGAGCGGCTGCGGCATGGCGATCCTTGTCGAAAGCTGAGTCGGAACAATCCTCTAGCACGCCGCCCTGGCAAATTGATTCAAGCGTTGCTTCAGGCGGCGCCGTTGGTCTTCAGCATCATGCCGGCGATTTCCTTGACCAGCTTGGCGGCGACCAGCGCCGTCACGTTGGAGAGGTCCTGGCGCGGATTGTATTCGACCACGTCAGCGGCGACGATCGGTTGGTCTATTGCCTGGATCAGGCCGATGACCTGGCGGGTGGTGAAGCCGCCCGGCTCGCGGTGCGAGATGCCAGGAGCGAAGGCCGGATCGAGAGCGTCGATGTCCATCGAGATATAGACGGGCGTCTTGAGGTCGAGCTGCAGCCCTTCCCTGAAATGCCGCATCTCAACCACCTCGACGCCGAAGCGCTTGAACTGGTCGCGATGGTGATCGTTGACGGTGCGCAGGCCGATCTGGATCAGCCGGTCGGCCAGCTTCTCCTCCATGACGCGGGCAAAGGGCGAGGTGTGCGAGCGCGGATTGTCGTCATAGGCATGATAGATGTCCGGATGCGCGTCGATATGGACGATCGTGAGGCTCTGGTGGCGGCGGCGCACCGCACGCAGCACCGGCCAGGAGATCGCATGATCGCCGCCGAGCGAGATCAGCGGATGGCCGGCGTCGAGCGCGCGGCCAACTTCGCTTTCGATCCGCTGCCACGGGTCGCCGGGTTGGGTAAAATCGATGTCGCCGTGATCGACGAAGCGGTCCGTCAGATCGAAACCTGTTTCCGACCATGAAGTGTAGGCGTCGCTTGCGAGTTCGCGCCGGATCAGCGGCGGCGCCTCCGCCGGCCCGCGCAAATAGGACGAATTCTCGTCATGCGGAATGCCCAGAAGCGAGACCTTGGCCACGACATCCTCCCTCGTTGCCGAGACAAGGGCCTCTATAGACGCCGGATCTGGCGGGTGCGACCGGAGCCATTTGGGCCAGATCGCAAAGCGTGGTGCAGTCTTAGGCAACGCTGCGTGAATGTGAAGCGCCACACTCATCATCACTCGTGCGATGTGCTACTTTAGCGCCTGTGCGTCCGGCTGCACCCGGACCGTGTCCGAGGGGGGACGCCCATGCTGCGGCCAGTGCATACCCTGGTTCTTTCTTGCCTCGCTTTGACGCCGTTTGCCGGCGGGGCCTTCGCGGCCCAGACATCTTCGGAAAAACCCGACGATACGGCGAAGAGGGCGGCGCTCGCCGAGGCGATCAGTGCCTGCGACCGGGGCGCCTCGGTGCCGCTCGATCGTGGAGCCAAGGCGCCGCCTGTCCAGTATGGCGAGCTCTTCCCGCAAGACTTTGACCTCAGCAAGCTCAAAATCCTGGCCGACAAATGCCAGGCGGCAATGCTCGGCGCGCCGCAGGAAAAGCGGCTGACGCTTGAATGGCTGCGGGTCCAGGTCGCGCTCAACCAGGCGGGACTTACCTTTCTCCTCCCGCAGATCAAGCTGCTCGCCGACGGCGGCAGCCCGGAGGCGAATTATCTGCTCTACGAGGTCTATTCGGTGCATCGGCACGACGGCGCCGATGCCGGTCCACCGCCGGTCAAACGGGCGATGGCGCTCGATGCCTTGCAGAAGGCCGGCGCTGCCGGTCATCTCACGGCGCTTGAGACGCTGCTCCGTCAGTATATCGAAGGGCCGCTGCTGCGCCGCGACGCGCATAAGGTGGTCGAGACCGCGCAACGCGTCATCGACGCGCCGGCCCAGGGCCAGTCGCCCGGCGAATGGGACAGCCAATTCCGCGCCGCCATGCCGCTGCTGATTGCGCGGACGACGCTGACGGAAGACGGCTTCACGAGCGACGAGCAGCAAAAGGCCTTTCATGCCGTCGAGACGGATTTCCAGTCCGGGACCAACGGCTCCGGACGATCGGCGCTGGCTTACATCAAGGCGCTGCGGTTGGGCCGCGGGACCTCGCAGGATGCGGCGAAGGCCAGGCAGTTGCTGGAGGCGCGGGTCGGCAGCGATCAATATGCCATACCGATGCTGGCCGACATGCTGGCCAAGGGCGAAGGCGGCCCCGCCGACGGCAAGCGCGCCATCGCCATGCTGCGTGCCGCCACCAAGAATGTCGCCGAGGCCGGGCCGATGCTCGCCGGCCTGCTCATGGACGGCAAGTTCGTCGGCCGCCAGCCACGCGAGGCGATCCAACTGCTCAACGCCTCGTGGGATCTCGACGCCGGCATCAGGCTTGCGGGCGTGCTCCTCGACTATGACGGCATGCAGATCGACAATCCGGACCAGTTGGTCGGGCGCCTGAGCGACGGCGCCGACGCCGGCGAGCCAGGTGCCGCGCTGGCGCTGGCGCGGCTGCAGCTCTCTGACAATCAGCAGTTCAAGAACGAGGATTTGGCGCGCGCCATGCTGAAGCCGCTGGCGGACGCAGGCGACCGCGACGCGCTCTGGCTCTACGCCTCGACCCAATATGCCAATCTGGATTCGACCAGCTACCAGCCGTCGCGCCGCGACGACGGCTTGAGCGACGATCAATTGAAAGCCTTGATCGACGAAGGCGAGGCCAAGAAGGAGCAGCAGGCCTATCTGCTGCAGGCGAAGCTCATGCGCAAAGGCGCGGTCTATCCGCAGGACGACCAGAAGGCGACGGCGATGCTGATCAACGCCGCCAACCTCGGCAGCGTCGATGCGATGGTGCTGCTGGGCGACGCCTATGACGACGGCCTCGGCATCGACAAGAACCCGCGCGAGCGACTGCATGCCTGGCGCGAGGCGGCGCGGCGCGGCTCGCTGAAGGCAAAGAGCAAGCTCGCCAACGCCTTCACCTTCGACAGCTTCGACCATCTGATGACGCTGCGCGAAGGCATCACCGACCGCATCGCGCTTTACAATGACGGCATCGGCAGGATGGGCGCCGGCGTGCTCGGCAACGACGCGGCAAGCATCGAACTGAGCGGCCTCTTTTCCGGACCGGCCTCCAGCGCCGGAACGGCGGCGATCGCGGCCGCGGTGATGGATGCTTTTCGCGAGGCGCCGGCAGGGCTCGCGGAAGACAACCTCGT
The DNA here is from genome assembly GCF_006440815.1 of Mesorhizobium sp. B2-8-3. Lineage (NCBI taxonomy): Bacteria > Pseudomonadati > Pseudomonadota > Alphaproteobacteria > Hyphomicrobiales > Phyllobacteriaceae > Mesorhizobium > Mesorhizobium sp. B2-8-3. The sequence continues at coordinate 463,180 of NZ_VFTW01000003.1, read as the reverse complement.
CGGTTTCGGCAAGGCGCTGCCCGACGATATCCGCGCCGCGATCGAGACGACGCTGAAGAGCGAAGGCTTTTACGCCGGCGAGCCGAAGGGCCATTTCGGCCCGGACGCGCGCAAGGCGCTGGCCGCCTGGGTCGACGCCAAAGGCCCGCTCGCCGAAATCCCCGCCCAGACCGCTGCGACGCAACAGACCGCGCCGGCTTCAGGCCTGCTTGCGAACGAAATCATCGACCGCATCGGCAAGAAGGTCTTCGCGCAGGCGCAGGCCGCCAAGACCGACAAGCAGAAGATCGCCGCCATCAAGCAGCTCGATTTGCTCGCCCGTTACGGTGACCTCCCGTCGCGCTGGGCGCTGGTGCGCAACTACCATCAGGCAAAGGTGGTGCGCGCGGTGGTCACGCCCGAGAAAGTCACCCGCTATGCGCTGGACATTCTTGTGTCGAAGCCTGCCGGCGTCGACAAGGCGGAATTCGAGTTCATCTTCGACCTGACGCAGATCGCGCAGGATCGCAAATCCAAGGTGGTGGGCAGCGCCACCATCCAGGCGATCCGCGATGATCCGCGCCTGCAGGATCCGCTCACGCTCGGCGCCATCATGGGTCAGTTCGCCTTCGCTCCGGACGCCTGCGACTCCGTGCTCGCCGCCGCCAAGAAAGCCGGCGTCGACGGCGTGGGTTCGGACGGATGCGACGAGGACACGCGCACTGCCCTCATTGCCTTCGCCAAGGAGAAAGGCGCGTCCGGTGTCGATGCGGCGGCCCGCAAGGCGGCCGCGGACGAGATCAAGACGCTGGACGCTTAGGCGGCGAAGTAGCAAGGCAACAAGCCGCAACGGGCCTATTCCGCCTTGTCAACACGATCGAGGATCGCGCGATAGCGGCTGCATACGGTGGCGTCCTGATAAAAATCCACTTCCGTATCGATGATCTGGTCAAGGCTTAGTCCGCGATAATGTGCCTTGACCTTCGCCAGCACGTCTTGCGCTTGCCTGATTTCGCCGAGTTCGGAATGGCATATGATAAGACGAATGAGCGACCACGGTGTTACAGTCGCCATTTTCGCGTAGCAGGCAGCCGCCTCGCGATATCGCCCGGCCGTCGTCAGCAGGACGCCACGGAAGTCGTCATACCATCCCACGGCATATGGATCGCGGCGCTGGGCTTCGGTTATTTCATCAAGCCCTTGCTCCGGCCTGTCAGTGTGATTGAGGAAAATAGCACGGATGCTAAGAATGAACGGATCGTTCGGATTGAGCGCAACGGCCCGGTCAAGGCTGATTTCAGATTGCCTGAATTGACGGAGGTACAAGTGAGCGAAGCCGGTGGCGAGATGTCCATAGGCTTCGTCGGGATCAAGGCCCAATGCTGTTCTTGCGATCTCCAGTCCGGAATGCAAATGGCCGGGATTGTTGTAGTCCCAATAATACTTGATGGACTCCACAAAACTCAGCATGGCGTGGGCAGCAGCAAACTGCGGATCGAGCTTTACCGCCTGGTGCAGAAACGGTTCCGCTTCGAGCACCGTGTCATAAACGGCTGCCAGTTGCAGCGCCCGTAGGTAAAACTCGTAGGCCGACATGTTGTTGGTCGGCCGGGCCCTGGCGCGCGACGCAATCGCGGTTCTGGCCTGCCGGGCCAGACGCGCTGCAATCATCCGGGTGATTTCGTCCTGGATGGCGAAGATGTCGTCGAGTTCCCGATCGTAGTGTTCGCCCCAGATATGAGCCATCGACGACGCATCGGTTAGCTGTACGGCGATCCGCACCCTGTTGCCGATCTTCCGCACGCTGCCTTCGACGACATATTGGACACCAAGCTTGCTCGCCACCTCGGCCGGGTCATGCGCCTTGCCGCGAAACTGGAAGGAGGAGTTCCGCGCAATGACTAGAAACTCCTTATATTTGCCGAGCTCGACGATGATGTCTTCGGTAATCCCGTCGCTGAAATAGTCTTGCTCCGGGTCACCGCTCATGTTGTCGAAGGGAAGTATGGCGATGGATGGTCTGGACGCCGCCGTATCATCTGCCGTAACCGCGAAGGGCCTGGGGCCTGCATATTTATAACCGCGACCATGCACGGTTGCGATCAGCTCGGCAGACAGCAGTTTTCGCAGCGCCGAAATGTGGACCTGCAGCGTATTCTCCTCCACCACCACGCCGGGCCAGGCCGCATCGAAAAGTTCGGTCTTGCCGATCACCTCATCGGGCCTGTCGAGCAACATGGCGAGGATGTCGAAGGAACGTGCCGAAAGCTCCACCGGCCCTTTCGGGCCCAGCAATTGCCGTTCGGCTCGTCTCAAACGATAGTTCCCAAACTCCAAGTCCATTGGCCAAGAACCACCCTCGCGGGCAGGATAATCCAAGATGACCCTGAAGGCGAACTTCAGGGCCGTTTGGGATTCTTCTCTTCAAGCAATTTCAGAGCCGTTCAGGACTCTTCAGGTTTAAGCCAAGGACCTGGGTGGGAAGCGCTGCCATTGTCGCCGCCACAGGAGGACATCATGACCGACATCCTCACCACCGGCCCAACTGCCGTCCGGCGTTTCAAATTGCCGCGGCCAAGCATCCCGAGGCTGGCAATGCTCGCGACTTTCAACACCATGTTCAGTTTGATGGTCAATGCACGCAAGGCAGCCTATCTGGACCCTTTCACCAGTCTTGACCGCCGACCGCCGATCATCCCGGAAGACGATCTCGAAGGCCGGAATCCCAACTGGTGATCTGCAACGCCTTGCGGATTGGTGCCTGGCGGTGCGGCCTGCAGATCCGCGTTCTGGGCGCTTGCGCTTCTAATCCGAAGCGATCAAAGCGCCCTGAGCCAGACCTTGTTGTCATGGACGGCGGCGCCGCCATAGGGCGCCGGAGCATCGGCGCCGGTCAGCACGTTGATGCCCTCGCCGCGTTCATGCGCGCTGTTCGGCCAGATGCCTTCGGCGATCACCACGCCGCGCTTCACGCCGTCGAAGAACCTGGCATGCAGCACCAGGTCGCCGCGCCGGTTGCCGACCTCGACGCGGCCGCCATCCTCGATGCCGAGCACTGCTGCATCTTCGCGGTGGATGAGCAGCTCGGGCCTACCTTCCTTGGCCTTCGAGACCGGCGTCTCGGCAAAGCTGGAATTGAGGAAGTTGCGCGCCGGCGAAGTCGCCAGCCGGAACGGATGCTCCTCATCCGCCACCTCGATCAGTTCGACATGGTCGGGGAATTCCGGCAGCCGCCCGACCGGGCCGAACAGGCCCATGCTTTTCGGCGGCCGGTTGGGCGCCGACTGCCCGGTCCAATTCGGCCGGAAGTGGAACTTCCTGTCGGCATGGCCGAAGCCGTTGATGAAATGCGCGTCGTCGAAGCCGGGCTGCAGGTCGACCCACTTTTGTTGCTTCAGGCTGTCGAAGCTGCCCAGCCCGCGCTTGCCGAGGATGATGTCGATATGTTCGCGCTCGGTCAGGCCGAAACCCGGCCGGTCGCCGACGCCCAGCCGCCTGCCAAGCTCCTCATTGACGTAGTGGTTGGTGCGCGGCCCTTCCGGCGGCTCGATCAGCTTGGGGCCGAGCGTGATGTGCTGGTTGCCGCCGCCCTTGTAGATGTCGTCATGCTCCAGGAACATCGTGGCCGGCAGCACGACGTCGGCGAGCTTGGCCGTGTCGGTCATGAACTGCTCGTGCACGCAAGTGAACAGGTCCTCGCGCATAAAACCCTGTTTCACCAGCCGCTGCTGCGGCGCGACATTGGCCGGATTGGTGTTCTGGATCAGCATCGCCGTCACCGGGGGACCGCCATAGAGCGCATCCGCCGCACCGGTCAGCACCGGGCCGATGCGCGAATGGTCGAGATAGCGCACCTTCGGGTCGCGCATCGCTGTACCTTCCAGCACATCCTGGTTCAGCTTGAAGATGCCGGAGTTGGAGTGGAAAGCGCCGCCGCCCTCATACTGCCACGCGCCGGTGACGGCGGCGATGCAGGAGGCGGCGTGCATGTTGACCGAGCCGTTGCGCTGGCGGGCAAAGCCGTAGCCGAGGCGGAAGTAGGTTTTCTTCGTCGTGCCGACCAAATGCGCGAAAGCTTGTATCTCATCGGCGCTGAGCCCGGTGATGGCGGCCGCCCATTCGGGCGTGCGCGTCTTCAAATGCTCTTCCAGCCCGCGCGGATCGTCGGTGTATTTTTCGAGATAGGCACGGTCGGCCAGCCCATCGCGAAACAGCACGTGCATGACCGCGCAGGCGAGCGCGCCATCGGTGCCGGGCTTCAGGACAAGGCCGAGATCGGCCTGCTTCATCGTGGCATTGTCATAGATATCGATGACGACGATCTTGGCCCCACGCTCCTTGCGCGCCCTGGTCGCATGGGTCATCACGTTGACTTGGGTGACCACGGCATTGGTGCCCCAGATCACCACGCAGTCGGATTTCGCCATCTCGCGCGGATCGGGACCGCGCAGCGCGCCCGCTCCCATCATCCAGCCAGTCCAGGCGAGATTGGTGCAGATCGAGCCGAAGAAGCCCGAGTATTTCTTGGCGTGGCGCAGCCGCTGGATGCCGTCACGCTGCACCAGCCCCATCGTGCCGGCGTAGAAATAAGGCCAGACCGTCTCTGAGCCGTATTTTTCTTCGGCTGCGATGAATTTTTCCGCCACGAGGTCGAGGGCTGCTTCCCAGCTGGCTTCCTTCCAGGCGCCCTCGCCCTTGGCGCCGGCGCGCACCAGCGGTTTCAGCAGCCGGTCGGGATGGTGGACGCGGTCGGCATAGCGCGCGACCTTGGCGCAGACGACACCCGCCGTGTAGCTGTTCGCCTTGGCGCCGTGGACGCGGCCGATGCGGTTGTCTTCGAGCAACTCGACTTCGAGGGCGCAGGTGGAGGGGCAATCATGCGGACAGGCCGAATGGCCGATCCGGAGCTTGGCGTGCTGGTTCATGCGGGGTGTGTAGCGGGTTTTAGGGACGAGGTGTAGGGCCAGACAGAGCTCCTCCTTCTCCCCTTGCGGGAGAAGGAGAAACCGCGCTATTCCGCGATCCCTTCCTCATATTCCGCCGACATCGTCAGCCACTTGTCCTCGTTCTGCGCCAGCGTCTGCGCCAGTTGCGAGCGCTCCTTGGCCAGCCGCGTGGCGGTCGAGGGATCCTTCTCGTAGACCGCCGGATTGGCGAGCTCGTCCTCGATCAGGTCGATGCGCTTGCGCATGCGGTCCATCAGCGCCTCGGTGGCGCGGATTTCCTTCGCCAGCGGTTCCAATGCGGCCCGGCGCTGGGCGGCTTCGCGGCGGCGATCGGCCTTGGACGCCTTGTCGGCTTCCTTCTGCTCGCGGCGGTTGGACGACACGCCGGTGACCAAGGTCTTGTAATCCTCGAGATCGCCGTCATAGGGATTGACCGCGCCGTCCTTGACCAGCCAGAGCCGGTCGGCGGTGGCTTCGAGCAGGTGCCGGTCGTGCGAGATCAGGATCACCGCGCCCGGAAAATCATTGAGCGCATGGATCAGCGATTCACGGCTGTCGATGTCGAGATGGTTGGTCGGCTCGTCGAGGATGAAGAGGTTCGGGCCCTCGAAAGCCGACAGACCCATCAGCAGCCGCGCCTTTTCGCCGCCGGACAGGTCTTTCGCAGCGGTGTTCATCTTCTCGGTTGCAAGGCCGAACTGGGCGACGCGGGCGCGCACCTTGGCTTCCGGCGCGTCCGGCATCAGCCGGCGTACATGCTCGTAGGCGTTTTCCTCGGGGCGCAAATCGTCGAGCTGGTGCTGGGCGAAGATCGCCACTTTCAGCCCGGGCGCAACCGTCACCGTGCCGGTCTCGGCCTTCAGCCGGCCGGCGAGCAATTTGGCGAAGGTCGACTTGCCGTTGCCGTTGGCGCCGAGCAGCGCGATGCGATCGTCGGCATCGATGCGCAGCGTCATCTTCTTCAGGATCGGACTGCCCTCGGTGTAGCCGACATTGACGCTATTGAGCGCGACGATCGGCGAAGCCACCGTCTTCACCGGCTCCGGGAAGGAGAACGGCCGTACCGTGTCGTTCACGACAGCGGCGATCGGCTTCAGCTTTTCCAGCGCCTTCAGGCGCGACTGCGCCTGCCGGGCCTTGGAAGCCTTGGCGCGAAAACGCTCGACGAAGGATTCCATATGCTTGCGCTGGGTTTCCTGCTTGACGCGGCTCTTTTCCTGCAGCTCGCGCTGCTCGGTGAGCTGGCGTTCGAACTGGTCGTAGCCGCCGCGCCAGAAGGTCAGCTTCTTCTGGTCGAGATGGACGATCGAGTTGACGGCGCGGTTGAGCAGATCGCGGTCGTGCGAGATCAGCAAAACCGTGTGCGGATATTTCGCGACGTAGTTCTCCAGCCACAGCGTGCCTTCGAGGTCGAGATAGTTGGTCGGCTCGTCGAGCAGCAGCAGGTCGGGCTCGGAGAAAAGCACGGCGGCCAAAGCCACGCGCATGCGCCAGCCGCCGGAGAAAGACGAAGCGGGGCGTTTCTGCGCGGCATCGTCGAAGCCGAGGCCGGCAAGGATGGTGGCGGCGCGGGATTCGGCCGAATGCGCGTCGATATCGGCCAGCCGCGTGTGGATCTCGGCGATGCGGTGCGGATCCGTCGCGGTCTTTTCCTCCTCGAGCAGGGCCTGGCGCTCGACATCGGCTTTCAGGACGATGTCGGTCAGCGGCTCCTCGGTACCGGGCGCTTCCTGCGCCACCTGGCCGATGCGGGTGTTCTTCGGCAGGCTGATCGAGCCGGTCTCCGAAGGGAAATCGCCGGTGATCGCTTTGAACAGCGTGGTCTTGCCGGTGCCGTTGCGGCCGACGAGACCGGCCTTGGTGCCGGCCGGCAGGGTCAATGAGGCATGATCGAGAAGCAGTCGCCCCGCCATGCGCAGCGTAAGGTCGTTGATGATAAGCATGGCCGGCTTTTGCACGGGAGATCGGCGCTTCGCAAGAGCCAGGGGCTCGGATGAGGCCCGCCGCGCTGACTTAAAAGCGCGTCGCGCTGAAGCGGATCAGGCGACGCGCTTTAAGCCTTTGTTTTGCTGCATGTCGTTGTCCCAGAACCGCTGCACACTTCTGGCGACATACATTGGCCGTTCAGCAGAAAACACGACGGACTGGAACCAGTTGCCGGCCGAAGCGTTTGGAGGCCCGTGATCCGCTATCTCGCCCTAGCCTTCATCTTCTTCCAGGTCGCCACGACAACCGCGCTGGCGACGCAGGTGGTTCTGTTCGAGGACCAGACCGCTCAAACTGCTGTCCCGACTGAGCCCGCGAGTGGGCCGCAGGCCCAACCAACCTCTCCGCAGGCGGGAAAGATTGCGAACAGACCAGAGACGCGGGCGCCGGAACACCTGTTGATCCAGATCGATTCCGGGAAGGCGTTTTAGGCGTCGCCTATGAACGACCAGAGCAATTCCAGGAAAAGTGTGTGCGGTTGGGCTCGGCGCCTTCGCCGTAGCCGCCGTCCGGAATTGCATCAAAACACGGAGATAGTGGCGGGCAGGACAGCACCCTGCCCCTCCAGCCTCCGCAGCGATCGCGGAGAGCGGCGAGGCACCGTCCCGAGACTGGGCGCTGCTCCGTCGTAGCCAATCCGCGCCGGTCACACTTTGCTTGCCGCGTCGTGGGATTGGCGTTGATCGCGGCTGTTGTCTCAACCTATGCTGGCGCGAGCGGCGGGGTTCGATTCAAGCAGAGGGCAGATCAGATGTCAGGCAAGACCACGCTCATTTCGGCTTCACTGGTGATCGGGATTTTCGCGGGCGCTGCCAGCCTGTTTCTCACCACGCCATCGGCCCATGCGGCAGCCACCGACTGCGCGGCAGCGAAGACGCAGGCCGACCTTGCTACCTGCACGGCAGCGAATGCCGCTTCGGCCGACGCGGGCCTCAACGCAGTCTACAAGGCGCTGGCGGGACGTCTCGCTCCCGCCAACCTGAAGCGCTTGCGCGACGCGCAGCGCGCCTGGATCCCGTTCCGCGACAAGGAGTGCGCCTTCCGCACCCAGCCTTATGCCGATGGCTCGGTGTACTCGACCCTCGTCGAGACCTGCAGGGCGGAGTTGACCAAGGCGCGGCTGGCGCAGCTGCAGCACCAATTGCAATGCCCCGAAGGCGATCTCTCCTGCGTGCCGCAAAGCGGCGGCAGTGCCGCGCCCGCGACGGCCGCGCCCGCGACGGCTGGCGCCGCGCCCGCGAAACCCGCCCCTGCCAAGACAAGCCAGAACGACACGCGGCCATGCGTGCAATCCGCCGGCAAGGCGAAGTCGGACCAGTATGTCTCGCAGTGCATCCAGGTGTCGCCGGCGACCAATCCGCCCTGCAACGGGCAGAATGCCTGCAGCATGATGATCGACGAGATCAAGCGCGGCTGCGCCATGATCGGCAAAAACAACCCGCCGGGCTTCTGCTCTGCTTATAAAGGCTGAGCGGCCATAGCCGGCCTGTTACGATCAACATTCCCTGGCGGAAAATCAGCCCAGCGCGGCAAGACGACCGCAAGTTCGGCTTTGGTTCAATATTAGCACCACAAGTGGTGATACCACCAAAAAAAGACGGCAAAATCTTCCGGGCTAAGCATGATGCTTATCAAAAATGATTTTCAGTTTTGCCGCAAACCTGCAAACCTGTAGGCGCGCCGTGAGTCGTGAGTGGGCGCCAACAATAACTTGGTTCACGTAACTTGGCCCAAATAACTTGGCCATATCAGGAGCTCACGATGGATAGAGCGCCCAGCGATTTACGAACGTTGCGATATGTCGCGGAGATCACGCGCAAGCTGGCCAAAATGCTCTCGCGCACGCGCTACCAGATGCTTGTCTATCTCCTTGAAATGACAGCGGTCGAGGCGGAGAGCCTTGCCGGCGAGCAGGATTCCAAGCGAGCCCGGCCGGTCAAGCCGCCTCAGGCCCACCGCTAGTCTAGGCGCGCGGCGAACTGTTTGCCGCAAGGCGGTCCAGGATAACCAAGCAATTCAGTCTTCGCGCTTCGATGGCCGACGGGTCGTCGCATTCGACGATGGCGCGCTCGAAACGGTCAAGCGCGTCGAGCGCGGCAAGCATGTCGCCGGAGGGATCGCCCAGCGAAAACAGGATGCGCCGCGCCCTGACGCCGTTGGCCGCGTCCACCGAGGACTGGGCGGCTACGCCACGGCGCAACGCGCCGAGGGCGGCCAGATGGTCGCGCCATGGTAATGGCGCGACATCATCTGTTGCGGGCAACATGCCTCAGGCCTTGGCCTTGCGCTTGCCCTTGCCCGCGTCGCCGCCGGCTGGCTTGCGGCCGAGGCCGGAGGATTTGGCCAACGCCGAGCGGGTCGCCGAATAGCTGGGCGCCACCATCGGATAGTCGGCTGGCAGACCCCATTTCGCGCGGTATTCGTCCGGCGTCAGACCATGGTCGGTCGCGAGGTGGCGCTTCAACGACTTGAACTTCTTTCCATCCTCCAGGCACACGATGTAGTCGGGGAAAACCGAGCGCTTCGGGTTGACGGCGGGCGTCAGAGCCACCGCCTCCTTGACAACGCTGCCGCTGGCGAGCTTGCGAACCGAGGCGCTGACGCTGGCGATCAGATCAGGCAGGCCAGAGGCGGGGAGCGGATTGTTGCCGACATAGGCCGAGACAATGTCGGCGGTCAGCTCGATTGCAGTCTTGTCGTCGATGTTGGACAATTTTTTCACCTTCTGCTGGCCCTCAAATCGCCAGCTCTTTTTTAAGACTTTCGTCGGTGTATCGAATTGGACCTGTCCCCCAACGGACCGTCCATAGTCAGTAAATCTACGAAACTCAATACCGGGCGATGTTTCTACGCGGACTGGAAACGCGCAAGTTAGGAATTCTAATAGCTATAGCCAGCGTTTTATAGCTCAGGCGGTCCGCCTGGATGCGCAAAAGGCGCTATAGCACTTCGATTCGCCGTGAAAGTTGCTGAAAATCAAAGTTCAGGGCAAGTTCCGGCACGGCCGCGATAATCTACCGTCGGATAATCGAACATGCGCGATTCGGCGGCCCCACGCCAAATCGGTCATTTGGCGGCGACACCGCGCCTGAGTTCCGCGGGCGGCTTGTCCGCGAGGATCTCCAGCACGCGCTTCCAGCGCGCGCAGCGGCCGAAATCCTTCTGCTCGATGGCCTTTTCGGCCTTCATGGCCGCATAGAGCGGCGCCTCCGCGCCAAACTCCCTGACCAGCCAGTACGCCTCCTGCCTGGCGCGGCGTTCGTCATCGTCAACGGCCGTCTTGGACATCGTTCCGGGTCTCCGTACCTTCGACGCCGACCGCAAGGCAGCTGCCGATGACGAGGACGGCGCCGGCAACCGCCGTCATCGACAGGCTTTCGCCTGAGAGCGTCAGCAGAAATGTGGAAGCAATCGGCGTCAGATAGGCGACGACCGCTATCCTGCCGCCATGATCGAGCTTCGCCGCGCGCGACCAGAAATAATAGCCGAGCCCCATCGGGCCGGCACCGAGATAAAGGCCGAGCAGAAGGTGCGCGCCGGTCGGGCGCACGACGCCGTCATGCAGGCACCAGGCAAAGGTGAGCGCGACGCCGATCAGCGCCGAGGGCAACAGCAGGCGCTCCGGCGACACGGCAAGACGGCCGACGGCAAGCGAGTAAAAGGCCATGCAGAGCGCCGAGCCGAAAGCGGCAAGGTAGCCGACGAGGCTGCCGCCTTGGAACCAGGTCTGCGCGCGGCCGCCCGAAATGACCAGCGCCACGCCGACGAAGCCGAGCGCCGCCGCCAGCCCGAGCAGCAGCGGACGGCGCGGACGGCCAAGCAGGATAACCGCCGCGGCGGTCATCAGCGGCCAAGTGTAGGCGACGAGGTTTGCCTCGATAACCGGCATCGAGGCGAAGCCGATATATTGCAGCACCATCGTGCCGACCAGGCCCACGAAGCCGACAAGGTAAGCGGCAAGCGCGGATCCACCTTCCTCGACAAGGGGGGAAGGAGGAGTGCTCGTCAGCCGGATGAGCGCGAAGACCATGGCCGCGCCGCAAAACTGCAAAAACTGCACTTGCGACACCGGATAGAGGGCAAGCAGCGTCTTGCCGACCAGGGCGTTGGTGGCCCACAGCGCCACGGCGCCGAGGGCGAAGGCCAGCGCCGCCCCGGGGGCGACGCTGGAACGGTTTTGACTTTCCGGCGCGACCGGGCCGAGGCTCAGAGACCTTGACAGCGGCTGACGGTCGACCGGGTCGTGGCTCATTACCACGACTCCCTCGCCGCGCCGGAAACCGCTTCCGCCGTCGGCTGCGGCACGGGATGCTCCTCGGCATGGCGGCGGTAGGCGGGCAGCTGGTTGGCCCAGACATCCTCCGCCAGTTCGTTCACCCAGGCACGGTCATGGTCGTTGTCGGCGGCAAGGTAGAACATGCGGTTATCGTCGACATAGGGTTTGATCGCCGAGCGCTGGTTGAGCACCAGCGTGACGCGCTCGCCGAGCTGGATCGGCGCGGTGCGGTGGAGCACGCCAAGGAACTGGCCGAGCGTGGCATAGTTCATCTTGTGGTCGATGCGCATGATCTTGTTGCGCGGCAGATCGCGGCCGGATTCCAGGATCGAGCGGCCGGTCTCGGAATCGTCGCAATAGATCTCAAGATGGCCGCCGATGAGCGGGTCGCTGATCGACAGCGGAATGAGCTCGGTCACCGGAACGCCGTCGCAATGCCATTCGACCGCACCGTCTTTCGGATTCATGAAGGTGACGGTCGAGCCGACGATCGACAGTGGATACGGCTCGAGCTTGGTGCCCATCATGTCGGACAGTCTTTCCAGGCGCAGCTTGTCGTGCAAAAGCTCCTTGATCTCTGGAATAAAGCGGTCTGCGCCGGTGATGAAGGTGAGGTCGAGGTGCTTGTGCACGGCATGGCTGGCTTTCAACTTCAGGGCGGCTTCCTCGATGGCGGCAAGCAGAGCGGGGTCGTAACCGTGACGATACTGGGCGACGCCGAAACCAGACACTTTCCAGGACGTCTCATGACCAATGATGGCCTCGCGACTCATTGCGCAACGCAGTTCGGGAATTGTATGGGCGTTCATTCTACTTTCTCCAAGGTGGGGGCAACACTTGGTTAACAGTCATTTAAATGCCTACCCCTGTAAATTTAGGAATGCTGGTGGTAGCGTAAGCCCAGCTTAAGGACGAAACCCCGTGCGGCTGCTCAGTCAGGTCAACCTCAACTCGCTGAAAATCGTGGAGAGCGCCGCGAGGCACAAGAATTTCACGCGTGCCGGCGAAGAGCAGTTCATCACCGCTTCCGCCGTCAGCCAGCGCGTGAAGAGCCTGGAGGATCAGCTTCGCTTCAAGATCTTCGAGCGCGGCGGCAATGCCGTGTCGCTGACGCCGGAGGGTGAGACCTACGTGGCGCGCGTCCGCGAGGCGCTGGAGCGGATCGTGGCGGCCAGCATGGAGGCTACGGGCCAGTCGCAGGCGCATGTGCTGCGGATCTGCGTGCTGCCGACTTTCGCCGCGCGCTGGCTGTTCCCGCGGCTTTCGGCCTTCCAGCGGCAATATCCCGACATCGAAATGCGGGTGTCGACCTCTTACGCCACGCATGAATTCTCAACCTCGGAATACGATCTCGAGATCCGATATGGCGACGGCAACTTCCCCGGCCTCACCTCGGAACTGCTGTTCAAGGAAGACCTGACGCCGGTCTGCAGCCGCAAGCTCTTCCACGATGTGCTGGGCGACAAGCCGCTGTCGAAGGTTACGCCGGAAGACCTGCGCTATTTCACGCTGCTGCATTCCGACACCTGCACGCAGAACTGGCAGTCGTGGCTGGGCTTTGCCGGCGCGAGCTTCGTGCTTGGCGAAACCAGGAGCGTCTATTTCGATAGCTGCATGATGTCCTACGAGGCGGCCAACGCCGGAATGGGCTTTGCCGTCGCCAACCGCGCCTACATGGCAAGCGATATCCGCGCCGAACGGCTGGTGGCTCCTTTCGCGGTCCACCATCCCAATACGGCGGGCTGGTATTTCGTCAGCCCGATCAAGGCGCTCGGCGCCCGCAAGGTGGAGCTGTTCAAGCAGTGGCTCATGTCCGAAGCGGCGCTGACGCAGCGCCAGCTGGACATCGAGATCGGCGGCGGACAACAAGCGCGCTCGGCGGTGGCGTGAGGCCCCACGAATGCGCGCTGGAACGAATCCAGCACCGGCCGCGCAAGATATTCCGCGAAAGTGTGGTCGCTGGTGCTGATAATGGTTTCCACCGGCATCTCGAATTGAGATGCTCGAACCCTTTTAATACTGCGTCGCCATCGGCTTTCGCACACTTGACATCGAGTACCTGTCGATCGACGTACCACAGCCATCTATTATATTGGTTGTTTGCTGGTAGGCGCCGTCAGCATCCGGATGCTTCCGCGGATAGATTAGGGTAACAGCAAATCCACGCGTCCCCGACAGGACAGTCAAAAAGGGACTTGTCATGAACGGATGATCCCATCGCTCGACGGCGCAGCAATCGGGGTTATCTTTTGCGTATTCGCCTGCGGCAGCGGCGCCGGAAATTGCGCGGGGAAAATCCGACTCCCGGGCTTCCAGAATGAGCGCGCTCTCAATCAACGCAGCGTCGGATGCGATCTGGCCCGTTTCACCGCAGTACCCATTCAACTCACCGGAATACCACGACGCCGCTGCCAATACGGCCAGTAGAATTGCTGTTGTTGCCAACGCGCCCAATGCAAGCTTCCTAGTCATCCATGCCTCGATATTGAGAATGCGCCGATGCGGGCAGCGATTGCCGGCTACCAATGCTCTTGCATGTCTGTCTCAATGCCCCTGGTCTCCAATATTCGGCCATCCGCATCGATCGCGACTTCGCGGAAGTAATATTCCGGTTTCGGCGTCCTTTCGATGAGATAGCTCATCTGCACGATTGAGACGCCGTCTTCGTAAAGGCGCGCCGGAAACCGCAGCCACTCGTGATTGGAGTGACTGACGATGCAGCAGCCGGGGTTGCTTGACAGCAGTTCCTCGGCGGAGGCGTAGGCGATCGCCCCAAGCTCAACTCTTACCACATCCTCGGCAGCGATCGAGATGAGTTCCCGGTCGCCGAGATGTTGCTGATGGTTATACGCGACCGTCCAGATGACCGGCCCAGCGACGGTGAGCGCGGCGAGAGCAAGGGCAGTTGTTGCAACAGTCTTCATAGTTGGCTCCGATCGCGCGTCACCCAAGGCAGCACCAGAGACCCCACAATGGTGGAGCCTTGCAGAATTTCGGGATTTTCCGGTGATTTGCTCGAGGCTGTATAGCCGGCTACCGCGATCGCACCATGACGCAGGGTCGAGACTCAGCTATCTTTGGTCCCGCGGCGGGCCTGATTTTCCCGCTTGGCCGGCGCTATCAGCTTCCTCCCAAGCAGCGCCGGCCTTCTTCGTTTCAGGCTGACGACAATTCAGCCCGCCCTGCCCTATTGCTTCGGCGCTGTACCCTGCTGGTCGCCGCCGGTGGTCGATTTCGGCACCGGGTTCTTGTCGACCTGAGGGTTCTGGTTGACTTCAGCGCCCGGCGCCTTGGTGGGTTGCACGCTGTTGTCACAGGCGACGAGCACGAGCCCTGCCGCAAGAGCCAGCAGCACAGGAAGCTTCTTCATGACAAGCTCCTCTCGTTTGCTCCTTGATCTCAAGGGCAACGAAGCGGTGGCGGTTTGGTTGCGTGGCGCGGTTTGGTTGGCTGGAGGGGAACCAACCTGCGCGCGCCCGGTTGAGACCCGATCGAACCGCATAAGGAGATGGCCATGATCCGCTTGCTGTTAACAGGGCTGTTTGCCTACACCGCCTACCGCGTCGCTATCAGGATCATCGATGAGGTTCCCGGCGATGTCGCACCGCTGGACATGCCGGGCGACGAGAGACGCGCGCTGCGGCGACAGTCGGCGGCGATGGGAGTCGAGCCGAAGCGGTAGAATCTCCCCTTCTGGGGAAGATCGTCTGTCGCGTCGGCTTTCGCCAATCTCCAGCGCCATACCCGTTGCGAACAAAGCGGAAACGATGCTTGATGGGCGATGAACATCGCCGCTCGTGATTCGTCCTTCGAGGCGCCCGCCTATCTTGGCCGGCTGAACGACGAGCAGCAGCTGGCGGTGATGCATGGCGACGGCAAGGTGGCCGCGCCGCTGCTGGTGATCGCAGGTGCCGGTTCCGGCAAGACCAACACGCTGGCGCATCGCGTCGCCCATCTCATCGTCAAGGACGCCGATCCGCGCCGCATTCTGCTGATGACCTTCTCCCGTCGCGCCGCTGCCGAGATGGCCAAGCGCGTTGAGCGCATCGCCGGCGAGGTGCTGGGGCGCGACGCGGCCATCATCGCCGACGCGCTCGCCTGGGCCGGCACTTTCCACGGCATCGGCGCGCGACTGCTGCGCGATTATGCCGAGCAGATCGGCCTCGATCCGGCCTTCACCATCCACGACCGCGAGGATTCCGCCGACCTGATGAACCTTGCGCGGCACGAGCTGGGATTGTCTAAAACCGAAAGCCGCTTCCCGACCAAGGGCACCTGCCTGCAGATCTATTCGCGGGCGGTGAATGCGCAGGCGCCGCTGGGTGAAGTGCTGGGCTCGGCCTTCCCGTGGTGCGCGGCATGGGCGGACCAGCTCAAGGCGCTGTTCGCGGCCTATGTCGAGGCCAAGCAGGCGCAGAACGTGCTCGATTACGACGACCTGCTGCTCTACTGGGCGCAGATGGCGGCGGAGCCGGAGATCGCCGCGCATCTTTCCAGCCGCTTCGACCATGTACTTGTCGACGAATACCAGGACACCAACCGGCTGCAGGCCTCGATCCTTCTGGCGCTGAAACCGGACGGCGCGGGCTTGACCGTCGTTGGCGACGACGCGCAGTCGATCTATTCCTTCCGCGCCGCGGAAGTGCGCAACATCCTCGACTTTCCAAGACAGTTCGCGCAAGAAGCAGCGGTCATCATGCTGGAGCGCAATTACCGCTCGACCGAGACGATCCTGGCCGCGGCCAACAAGGTGATCGGCGAGGCCAGCGAGCGTTTCACCAAGAATCTCTGGACCGAGCGGCGGTCATCGCACAAGCCGCAGCTGGTCAGCGTGCGCGACGAGGCCGAGCAGGCCAATTATGTCTGCCAGGCGATCCTCGCCGAACGCGAGGCCGGCACGGCGCTGAAGGCGCAGGCGGTGCTGTTCCGCACCTCGAGCCATAGCGGGCCGCTGGAGGTCGAGCTCACGCGCCGCAACATCCCTTTCGTCAAGTTCGGCGGCCTGAAATTCCTCGATGCCGCGCATGTCAAGGACATGTTGGCGATGCTGCGCTTCGCCGAAAACCCGCGCGACCGCGTCGCCGGTTTTCGGGTGCTGCAGCTCATGCCGGGCATCGGCCCATCCGCCGCCTCGCAGATCGTGGACGCCATGGCGACATCGCTGGACGAGACGCTGGGCCTTGCCCGCTTCCGGCCGCCGCAGCGCGCCGCGCAAGATTGGCCGGTCTTCCTCGACATCTATGGCGGCTTGCGCGCCGGCGCCAAATGGCCGGCCGACCTCGAGCGGATCAGGCTCTGG
Organism: Mesorhizobium sp. B2-8-3; assembly: GCF_006440815.1. Taxonomy (NCBI): domain Bacteria; kingdom Pseudomonadati; phylum Pseudomonadota; class Alphaproteobacteria; order Hyphomicrobiales; family Phyllobacteriaceae; genus Mesorhizobium; species Mesorhizobium sp. B2-8-3. The sequence continues at coordinate 446,694 of NZ_VFTW01000003.1, read as the reverse complement.
TACGAGCCGCATATGGAACGCATCCATGAGGATGCGATCACGCGCCGCGCCGACCTCATCCAGCTCGAACAGATCGCATCGACCTATCCGTCGCGCGAGCGATTCCTGACCGAGCTCACCCTCGACCCGCCCGACGCCACCAGCGACCAGGCCGGGCCGCCGCATCGTGACGAGGATTACCTCATCCTGTCGACCATTCATTCGGCCAAGGGCCAGGAGTGGAAGAACGTCTTTGTGCTCAACACCGTCGACGGCTGCATCCCGGCCGATCTCGGCGTTGGCACCAAGGAGGACATCGAGGAGGAGCGGCGCCTGCTCTACGTGGCGATGACCAGAGCCAAGGACAGCCTGCATCTCGTCGTGCCGCAGCGCTTTTATCCGCACAACCAGCCGGCTCGCGGCGACCGCCACGTCTATGCCTCGCGCACCCGCTTCATCCCGGCCTCGATGCTTTCGGCCTTCGAGCAGTCGTCCTGGGCAAGCGCCGCGCTCAAGGACGACCCGCGCCAGAAGCCGGGCGTCAAGGTCGATCTCGGCTCCCGCATGCGCGGGATGTGGAAATAGGCCGCCTGCCCGACGGATCACGTCCAGTACGGAAAAATCGGCGCGCGCGGAACCACTCGCCGCAAGCCGCGTTGTGTGACGTCCTCCCTCCAGACCGGAGGCGGCAGCCCCCGCTTCCACAGCCAATAGACGAGGTCCGAATGTACGACAGGATGTTCTTCACCCCGGTCGCCCTCAGCGTCGGCGCCGGCCACAAGCGCATGATCGCCTCGCTGTTCGACATGCATGACTTCCTGACCGAGTTTCCGCCGTCGCGCCGCCGCCTCAGCTACGGCGCCGCGGTGAAGGCCTGCGAGGCAGCGCGCAGTGGAGAAATCCCGGCCGAGGCGGCGCGCGATGCGCTGATCACCTTCGCGGTGACGGCGGGGGTGCTCTGGCCCTCGGAGCAGCCGGTCGTCTCGGTCAAGCCGGTGGCGCGCGGATATGGCGGTTTCGCCGGCTGAGTTTTACGGCAAAGGACTACCTTTCCCGCGAAAAACCCGCCCTCAGTGGCGGGCTTTTCCGTGCCGTCATTCCGGCTTGGCGGCGACCGGCGCGGCCTCAACGATCGGCGCGGCCGGTTCGGCCGCGGCGACGAAGGGATAGACAAGCTGCTGGTGATAGAATTGCGGCACCGGCTCGTCGACGCCGTATTTTTCCGGCATTCGTTGCGGCATGAACAAGGTGCCGCCGATCAGGTCGAGAAAGGGCAACTGTCCGGCGAAATTCCTGTCATAGGCCTGGCGTTCGTTGGCATGGTGCCAGTGATGGAACTGCGGCGAGGCAATCAGCCATTTCAACGGCCCGAATTTGATGCGCGTGTTGGAATGGATGAACACCGACTGCCAGTGATAGATCAGGACGTAGATAAGAACCGCCTCGCCGGAAAAACCCAGCGCGAACAGCGGCAGGAACGAAGCCGACTTGGTCAGGATCTGGTCCACCGGGTGCACGCGGTGGGCGGCCAGCCAATCCATCTCCTCGATCGAGTGGTGGATGGCGTGAAAGCGCCACAGGAACGGCAGCGCGTGAAAGGCGCGATGGGCAAGGTAGAAGCCGATATCGGCGATGAGCAGAGCCTCGATTGCCTGCAGCCATAAAGGCTGCGACTGGACGGCGGCGGTGAGCGCTTCGGGAACGAAACGCTGCACCACAAGCATCGCCGCGCCGACCACCAGCAACATGCCGAGCTTGATGACGATGCCGTTGAAGAGCAGATAGACGACGTCGTTCAGCCAGTGCCGGCGCGTCGCCGATTGCTCGGCATGCAGCGGCAGAAGCTGCTCGAGCGGAATGAAGATGAGGGCGATGACCAGCACCGCCTTGAAATCGATAAGGTCGAACACGGTCGCTCGCGGATCGGCTGAGGCCAGCCTCCGACACTAGCCGCCAAAGGATGAACGGACCGTTGATGGCAGAGCATGATGCCGAAAAGCGTGAAGCGGTTTTCGGGCGACATCATGCTCTATCTCTTTGATTCAGAGCAGGATTCAGATTTCAGGTCGAACAGACCTGAAATCATCCGGCTCTAGGCATGCGCGGCGCCGCGACACCCTATGAAACTTTTCGAGCGCTGCGTGAAACACCGCACGGACCGCTCGCGTTCACCATGTCAGTGCGGACGCGCGGCAAGGAGGGCGGATGTTTCTCGATCGCGAGCGTTTCAAGCCGGCTGCCGAAATGCGGCTCAGCCGGGACAGATCCTCCATCCGGGTGACGATAACCGACCCCACGGTGTGCGAACTCGGCGAAGCCGTCTATGCCTGGATCACCGCCGGAGGCAAGCCAGTCAGGATCGGCACCTGCGGCGCGTCGGCCGGCAAGCGCCTGCTTTCCTATCCCGGCTATATAAACCGCAGCCTTGCCGGCTGCGGCGGCGCGACGCCGAAATGGGAGGCGCTGAAGTGGCTGAACCTGCTCACCGAACACGGCACGCTGACGGCGGTGGTGCACCAGCCGGAGCCGACCACGACCGCGGCCGGCCTGATCAGGCCCTATCTCGATGTCGAGCGCCAGTTGATCCGCCAGCACAGGCCACTGCTCAACCGCAGCCACCGTTGACCTCGGCTTCCAGGGCCGCAGGCACGGCAACGAGCGGCTACGGCGCGGTTGCCGGGCCTAAACGGATCACACTTTCCTGGAATTGATTAGTGGACCGTGCCGGCGGCGTCGCCCGCCAGCCCGCCACGCGGGCTCTCGAAGCTCACCTGGTCGCGGCCATTGGACTTGGCCTTGTAGAGATGGCGGTCGGCGACCTCGAACATGTCGTGGTAGGTGGTCGGGCCGCGGAAGGCGGTACCGCCGATGCTCACCGAAAGCGGCCAGGGCCGCCCGCCGGGTGCAAACTCGGCCTCGCGGATGCGGCGCCTGATGGATTCGGCGACCAGGAAGGAGCGCGCGGCGTCGGCGCCGGGCAGGAAGACCGCGAATTCCTCGCCGCCGATACGCCCGACAATGTCGGCGCCGTGCAGTTGCCCCTTGATCGTCGCCGCGATCAACCTCAGCGCCTGGTCGCCGCAATCGTGACCGAGGCGGTCATTGATCGACTTGAAGTGATCGGCATCGACGATCAGCAGCGCGCCGGCATCGGCGACCGTCTGGCCGCGCGCCCGCTCGAGATAGGCCTCGACCAGCATCGAGAAGGCGCCGCGGTTGAAGACCGCCGTCAGGCTGTCGGTCGCGGCAATGACGCTGAGTTCCTTCTGCGTGATCGCCAGCTGGCGCATCTTCCACATCAGGAAGAACAGGAAGGAGCCGCCGAGGACAAGCGGCAGGAACAGGTCCGTGAGTTGCGCCCACAGCAGCGCCTGCGGCGACAGCGAGGGGAAATTGAAGGAATCGACGAAGAAGGCGGCGGCAATGAAAAAGGCGGTGCCGGCGGCGGTGACCACCACGACCCTGCCCCAACTCGTGGGGGACAAATCGATGCGCATGTCATTGCTCCCACTGCAACTGGCTTATTGTGCAGCGCGAGCGCAAAAGAAGTCCTAACATATTAGCTTCAACGCAAGTGTGGTTAACACGCCGTCGGCATCGCCTTTAGTGACGTGCTCTCCGGCTGGCCGGAGGTTCTCGTCAGCGCGCCGCCGCAGCCGGCGACGCGGCAGGAGAATGCCGCGGAGCCTCACGGCCGGTTCGACACTCCCGGTTGGCCGTTGCCTTGACTTTTCTTAAATTTGGAAAACTTCTCAAGAACAACCCGGCCGCAAACTCAGCCATTCATGGACAATGCAGCCCGATATGCTACTTGACCGGCTGTTGCCGGATAACTCGCGCCGAGCACCTCTCCGGCCAACGCGCTCTCAGGCGTAGGCGCGACCTTCCTCGGAGCGCTGGAACAGCGCCAGGTCGAGCGGCACCGAGGGCCGGCCGAGCACCGTGAGCACCATATGCGCCTGGCCGCGATGGTGGGTCTGGTGGTTGAAGAAATGGCTGAGCGCAGGCGAAAGGCGCTGCGAGACGGTGCGCATGTCCACGGTCATGTAGGAGAAACGGCCGGTGATCGCCTTGTCGCCCATTCCGGTCACCCAGTCGACGACCCTCCTGTCCTCGGCCTCGCGCGCCAGCCTCAGGGCCGGCAAGGCGTGGTAGAGTATGGCGGCGGTGTTCGAGGGCGCGTCGCCCTCGCCGGTGAAACGCTTCATCCAGACGCGGTCGACGGCGAGCAGATGGTTCAGCGTGCCGAGCATCGAGCCGAAGACGGCGCCGACGTCGCGACCGAGTTCGTTTTCGCCAAGATCGGCGGCGGCATCGTAGAGGCGGCCATTGGCCCATTGATTGTAGGCCGCAAACATCATGAAATGCTGCTTCATTCTTCCCACCCGGCTTAACCCGAATCCAGCCCCTTCGTAACCCGCAGCAACGGACCCGCCAATGACCATTCTGCTTTACGACCTTGTCGGCCATGACACCGCCCGCCCCTTCAGCCCGCATTGCTGGAAGACCAAGATGGCCTTGGCGCATAAGGGGCTCGCCGCCACCAAGGTGCCGACGCGCTTCCTGGAGGTGCCGAAGGTCGAGGGCGGCGTATCGAAGACGGTGCCGGTGATCCGCGACGGCGAGCGCGTGGTGGCCGATTCCTTCGCCATCGCGCTCTATCTCGACGAAGCCTACCCCGAACGGCCGACGCTGTTTTGCGGCGAAGGCGGCAAGGCGATGGCGCGCTTCATCGAGCGCTGGTCGCAACTCACCATCCACCCTTATATCGCGACGGTGGCTCTGACCGATCTGCATGCGATGCAGGACGAACCGAACGCGGCCTATTTCCGCGAGAACCGCGAACAGCGCTACGGCAAGCGCCTGGAAGACGTCGTGGCCAATCGCGAGGCCGGGCTCTCGGCCTTCCGCGCCGCGCTGGAGCCGCTGCGCTCGACGCTGACCTACCAGCCCTTCATCGGCGGCGAGGCGCCTCTGTTTGTCGATTACATCGTGTTCGGGGCGCTGCAATGGGGCCGCATTGCCTCGCCTTTCCAGTTGCTCGACGATGGCGACAGCATCGCGCGCTGGTTCGAGCGCTGCCTCGACCTGCATGGCGGGATCGGCCGGCAGGTCGCGGCTGCGGCGTGAGCGCCGCGAGCGCGGGACTGTCATGTTGCGCTATGAGACGCGGGCCGAGATCTGGGTCTATCCCGGCAAGGGAGGTTGGCATTTCATGACGCTGCCGACGGACGTCGCGGCGCGGATCAAGGCGGCGACGGCGGGGCTGGCGCGCCCTTGGGGCTCGCTCGGCATCACGGCGACGATCGGCAAGACCAGGTGGCAAACGTCGCTCTTTCCCGACAAGCCGTCCGGCAGCCTGCTGTTGCCAGTCAAGGGCTCGGTGCGCCAGCAGGAAGGCCTCAAGGCGGGCGATGAGCCTACAGTGACCGTTGAGATCGAGCTTTAGCGCCTATTTCTGGGGCGCCTTGATCGTCTCGCCGTTGTCGACCAGCCTCACGCAAATCGGGTCGCCCTCGCCCATGCGCGTGCATTGCCATTCCGGGCCGAAGCCGAAATTGTGATCTCGCGGCGGCAGGGCCAGCAGGACGAAGATGATCACGGCGCACATGACCGCCATGAGAACTATGCCTGCCATGTCGCCGCGTCTGAGATAAGGCCGGTTCATCGCCTCGGGCTCCGCCGCCGCGACGCTCCGGACCTCGCGCCCGAGGCGCATGCAGCAGCCTTATTATCCCGCAAACGGCTCGCCTTGACCAGAAGCCGCCTCCCCTTGGCAAGCCGCCGGGCGACTTGTATAGAGCCCGCCACTCCAATTTCCATTCCCACAACAAGGACGACCCTATGGCGATCGAACGCACCTTCTCCATGATCAAGCCGGACGCGACCAGGCGCAATCTCACCGGCGCCATCACCAAGATGCTGGAAGATGCCGGCCTGCGCGTCGTCGCATCGCGCCGCGTGTGGATGAGCCGCCGCGAGGCCGAAGGTTTCTACGCCGTGCACAAGGATCGCCCGTTCTTCGGCGAACTGGTGGAATTCATGTCGTCGGCGCCCACGATCGTGCAGGTGCTGGAGGGCGAGAACGCCATCGCCAAGAACCGCGAAGTGATGGGCGCCACCAACCCGGCCAACGCCGCCGAGGGCACCATCCGCAAGGTGCATGCGCTGTCGATCGGCGAGAACTCCGTGCACGGCTCGGACGCGCCGGAGACCGCCGCGCAGGAGATCAAGTACTGGTTCTCGGACACCGAGATCGTCGGCTGAGCCTGTAGGTCGAAATCTGGAAAAGGGTCGGCGCTTCGCCGGCCCTTTGTTTTTGGGTTCAGTCGCCATCGCCGTAGCGGATGACCTCGACCTTCTCCCTGGTGATCAGGCAGCTCTCCGTCCTGGTCAGCGCCTTGATCTCAGGGATCAGCGCATCGATCTTCTGCGGCGCGTCGACGATCTCGACGACGATCGGCAGATCCTGCGACAGGCGCAGGATCTTGGCGGTATGCAGCACGCTCGAGCGGCCGAAGCCGAGCGGGCCCCTCAGCACCGTCGCGCCCGCCATGCCGGTCTCGCGCGCCTTGATGACGATCGCCTCATGCAGCGGCTTGCCGTCCGCCGCCCTGTCGTCCTCGCCGAAGAATATCCTGAGCAGCGCGCATTGCGCGGGAAGTTCCATGTTTTTCCTCCCTTATCGCCTGTTGGCCCGATCACCTGTCGGCCGGCAAGCGGTTGAGCCTGGACGCCATGAGATAGCCCAGCCACGCCGCGGCGAGCGACAGGCCGACCACACTGATGAGATAGGTCGCGGCCAGCGGCCAGTCGCCGTCGAACAGCAGGATAAATGTATCGAGGCTCATCGCCGAAAACGTGGTGAGGCCGCCGCAGAGGCCGGCCATGACGAAATTGCGGCTGGCCGGGCCGACCATCAGGCGCCCGTCCGGCCCGGTCAGCGTGGCGAAGGCCATGATGACCCACGAGCCGACGACATTGACGAAAGCAGTCGACCAAAGCGCGTTCATGCCGAGCAGCGAGACGATGACATAGCTCGACAGGAAGCGGGCCAGCGAGCCGATCGCCGCGCCACAGCCGACCGCCAGATAGAGCCGCATCGCCATCTGTCTGTCCATCATCGCTCAGCCCACTACCCAGGCGACGGCCCAGAAGCCGAGCGCGACGAACAGCACGCACAGAACCGACGAAGCGACGACGTTGAAGGCGGCGAGCCGTCCCTCGCCGTCGAGCGCGAGGTTGAGCGTCTGCAGGCAGAAGGACGACACCGTGGTGTAGCCGCCGAACAGGCCGACGACGATCAGGTCACGGACGAGATCGCCGGCGAATACGCCGCCGACAGCCCGCGCCGCGCCTGCGAAGGCGCCGACGGCCAAGGCGCCGGAAACGTTTACCAGCAACGTGCCCCAGGGAAAGGTCTCGCCGATGGCACGGCCGACCACGCCGGAGAGGAAAAAGCGGGAAATGCCGCCGAGGAAACCGCCGATCAGGACCAGGGCGCAAGCCGCAAGGGTCATCGCTTCAATGCCTTTCCAAACGCGATTCCGCACCGGAATCACTTCACGAAATCAGGCATGATGCGAGCGGGAAAACAAATCCTGCCGCGCGAGAGCACGCCTGGCAGGAGTCATCAGCCCATAAGGGCGGTTTCGGGGGAACCCCATCCCCATTTTCGAGGGAGCCTAGGAGGTCGAGGCGGCGCGGTCAATTGGTGCCCTCAGCGGATCAGCGGCGTGTCCCAGAGATCGCCGAGCAGCGTCTTCAATTCCTGGAAGCGTTTCGGCCCAAGCTCCTCGGCCCATTCCCGCTCGATGTCGAGCAGGATGTCCGCCATCTTCTGGTAAGCGGCCCTGCCCCTGTCGGTGAAGTTCACGACGGTCCCACCGGCATCGTCAGGCGCCGCGCTGCGGGTGATGTAGCCCATCCCTTCCAGCGTCTTCAGCAACTGGTTCATGGCCTGCTTGCTCATCGCGGCCCGCTCGGCAAGCGCGCTCGGACGCATCCCGTCCGGTCCTGGATACTGGATCACGGCCATATGCGGCGGGCTCAAATCGTCGAAGCCGGATGCCCGCAAATCCCTGATCAGCTTGCGGTGGATGGCCAAGGCCGGCACGCGCAACAGCGCGCCGATCAATGGCGGTTTTTTCGGAGGATCGTCCGTGGATTGGGGCATTGACATGCTGGTAAATTGAGTTTACTCATTTCGGTAAATTCGATTTACCACATGGGAGGATGGAATGCTAGGGAAAGCCAGCAATGTGCGCGTCAATCCAGCGGAAGAAACGATCGGCGATGACGGCGGCCTCGCCATTCGCTTCCTGCTCACCGGCGACCAGTCCAACGGCAGCATCGCGGCCTTCGAACTGACCGTGCCCGGCTCGCAGCGGCTGCTCGCCCCGGCGCACAGCCACGACCACTACGAAGAAACGATGTACGGCATCGAGGGCGTGCTGACGCTCACGGTCGACGGCCAGAGACACGAGGTCGGGGTGGGACAGGCTCTCTGCATTCCGCGCGGCGCGGTCCATCGCTTCGACAACAACACCGCGGAAACCGCCAAAGTGTTGTGCGTGGTCACACCCGCGGCGATCAGCCCGGACTATTTCCGCGAGGCCTTTGCCATTTTTGGCGCCGGCGGCCCGCCGGACCGGGCGAGGATCATGGACCTTATGCGCCGCTTCGGCCTGACACCAGCGGCGACGCCGCAGGCTTGAGCGCATGCCGCAAATCGAACTGGGCTGAATGGAACCGGGACAGACCTCAACTCGCGCCAAGCAAATCAAACCGGCAGGCTTGGGAAGGATAGCGGTCGTCCGATGGCCGAACGGGATTTTTATTCGCGCTGTTGACGCGGTCCGGCATGCTAGAGCGTTTCACCATTTCCTGGAAACGGCGAATATCTCTTTGTTTCACGCAATTTCCGGACGGAAAACCGCGTCCCACTTTCCTGGAATTGCTCTTAAGACCCGCCGGCCCCCCCCGGCGGGCAGACGTCATTTGGCTTGACGGTCTTTCACATTCGCATGGGCGTTCGCCGCCTCGGTATCGGTAGACGGCGTCTTCGTCTCCTCGCCGGCGAACGGACTGCCCTGTCCAGGCGCAAGGTCGCCGCTGTGGCCGGCCTTGTTGGTCTGGAAAGGCTGGCTGTCGGGGCTGAGGCCGTGCTGCGTGGCGTTGAACAGGTGATCGTCCGCCCTGGCAAAACCGGCCAAGGCGATCAGCGATATGCTTGTGACTGCGAGAAAGAGCGTGTGCTTTTTCATATCTGGTCTCCTTTGAGTGCCAGATCGATCCGCGCATTCGGTCTGGCGGTTAAGTGAAGGGACATCGTCCCTTTGCCTGCCCGCCATCTGCATAAGTCAACGCCTGGCGTTACCGGTTTATTCCGGCGAACACGGTTTCGAGGCTGAAAGTCGCGCGGTCAGGCGCGGCGCACGACGTCAGTGCGCCATTTTCAGCAAAACCGTCTGCGGCCTGCTCGCCAGCGGATTGAGCTGGTGACGTGTATCGGTAACGAACATCAGCCGCTCGCCGACCGTGATGCGGGCCTGCAGAGTATAGGTCCGGCCCTTCTGGATAGCCTTGGGGTCAAAGCCGATGTCGAATTTGATCGGCACCTGGCCGGTGGGCGCTATCCTGCGCTTGGCGATCACGGTCGCCGGTGCGTCTGCCAGCGAGACGTCGGCGAGCTCGACCACGAGCACGGCATCGGGCGGCAGGGCGACGCGTTCGCGATAGGTCACCTCGCCTGCGATCGTCTTTTCGCCGGCATTGGTCACTTCCGGCACGGCAAGCACGCCGACGACCAGCGGCACCAGCCCGAAGATGAAGAACTCCGCGATCCTGTCCAGCATGAGATTGCTCCGCCAAGCAAATCAAACCGATTGGCAAGCTTGGGAAGGATTGCGGTCGTTCGATGGCCGAACGGGAGTTTTTTCTGACGCATGTCGTTGCCCCAGAACCGCTGCACACTTCTGGGCGACATGCATTATTCGCCTTGTTTCTTCCAGCGGTCCGCGGCGTGATCGTCGGCTTCCTTGGCCTCGACCCAGCCGCCTTGAGTTCCGTCGGCGAGATGCTCCTTCTTCCAGAAGGGCGCGCGCGACTTCAGGTAATCCATCAGGAAATTCGCCGCCTCGAAGGCCGCCTGGCGGTGCGACGAGGCCGCGACCACCAGCACGATGTTTTCGCCCGGCGCTATCTTGCCATGGCGATGGATGACGGTGAGCCCCTGCAGCGGCCAGCGCTCGAGGGCTTGCGCGGCGATGCGGCCGATCTCGGCCTCGGCCATGCCGGGATAGTGCTCGAGCTCGAGCGCCGACAGCGCACCCTGCTCGTCGCGGCAAAGGCCGGAGAAGGTGACCACGGCGCCGATATCGGTCCGGCCCTCGGTCAGGCCGGCTATCTCGGCGGCGACGTCGAAATCCTCGCGCTGGATGCGGATGGCGGGCACGACCGCGCCGGCCATCTCAGCCCCCGGTCATCGGCGGAAACAGCGCGATTTCGCGCGCGCCCGCTATCTTCTCGCGGTGGCCGACATGTTCCTGGTTGATGGCGACGCGGATGACGTCGGGGTATTGCAGCGCGTTCTCATACTCCTCGCCGCGCGACTTCAGCCAGCGCAGCAGATCGGCGACCGTCTCGATGCCGGAAGGCAATTCGACGTCCTCTTCCGGCTTGCCGATCCGCTCGCGCACCCAGGCGAAATAGATGAGCTTCGTGGGCATTGTCTTCACTCGTCCATGATGTGCTTGAGGCCGGCGCGGAAATAGTCGTAGCCGGTGTAGAGCGTGACGAGCGCCGCGACCCACAAGAGCACCAGACCGATCTGGGTGGTCAGCGGAAAGATCTTGTCGCCGGCCGGGCCGACCAGCAGGAAGGCGATGGCAACCATCTGGATCGTGGTTTTCCACTTGGCGAGCTGGGTCACCGGCACCGACACCTTCAAGGCGGCCAGATATTCGCGCAGGCCCGAAACCAGGATCTCGCGGCACAGGATGATGATGGCCGCCCAGAGCGACCAGCCGGCGATGCCGCCATGGCGGTCGGTGTCGGCGGCAAGCAGGAGCAGGCAGGTGGCGACCAGCAATTTGTCGGCGATCGGATCCAGCATCTTGCCGATGTTGGAGGTCTGCTGCCAGGCGCGCGCGAAATAGCCATCGAAGTAATCGGTGATGGAGGCCAGCAGGAAAATGACCAGCGCCGACCAGCGGGCGAAGTCGGACGACTTCAGGTGCCCCTCGAGAAAAAAGCACAGCACGACCAGCGGCACCGCGACGATGCGGGCATAGGTGAGGATGTTCGGCAGGTTGAACGCGCGTTGTGCCATGTTGTCTCGGGAAATCTCCTCCGCCAGACGTACTCAAATCAGAAGCGAATGTAGGGGGTCAACAGGCGAGATTCGATTGGACAGGGAAAAATGCCACGGATGCGTCGAGAACAAGGACGATGCAGACGTCTGATCGCCAGGGCGAGCTGTCGCGGACCTTCGAGATTAGCGGAGGTCTCTGTGCGTTCGTCATCCACGGGCGGAGCCGGGGCGAAGCGGACGCGCAGACCCTAGGATGACGAAGGCGCGGGGTTCTCCGCCCATCTTCTGACTACAGTTAGCCAGCGCAAGTCTCTTCAATTTCCCTGCCCGACCCTAGCCCTCTCAGCTCTCGTGGAAGTGATTGTAGACCAGCTTCGCCACATGCTCGGAAATGCCGTCGACCTTGACCAGGTCCTCGACCGCGGCGCGGCTGACCGCCTTGGCGGTGCCGAAGGCGAGCAGCAGGGCGCGCTTGCGGCCCGGGCCGATGCCGGCGATCTCGTCGAGCGGGCTTTTGACCATCTCCTTCTTGCGCCGCGCCCGGTGCGAGCCGATGGCGAAACGGTGCACCTCGTCGCGCAGGCGCTGGACGAAATAGAGCACCGGATCGCGCACCGGCAGCATGAAGGAGTCCCTGCCCTTGACGAAGAAGCGCTCGCGGCCCGCGTCGCGGTCCGGGCCCTTGGCGATGCCGATGGCCACCACCCGGTCCTCGACGCCGAGATCGGCGAGAATCTGGCGCACCGCCGTCATCTGGCCTTGGCCGCCGTCGATCAGGATGACGTCCGGCCAGGCCGGGAAGCCGCCATTGCCGGCGACCAGGTCCTCGTCACCAGCATCGTCTTCCGCGGCGGCGCTGGGCTGCTCATCGCCATGTTCCTTGAGCAGCCGCGAAAAGCGCCGCTGCATCACTTCGCGCATCATGCCGAAATCGTCGCCTGGCGTGATCTCGGTCGAGCGGATGTTGAATTTCCGGTACTGGTTCTTCACGAACCCCTCCGGCCCGGCGACGACCATGGCGCCGACCGCATTGGTGCCCATGATGTGCGAGTTGTCATAGACCTCGACGCGCACCGGCGGTTTTTCCAGGCCGAAGGTCTCGGCAAAACCCTTGAGCAGCCGCGCCTGGGTCGAGGTCTCGGCCAACCTGCGGCCAAGCGCCTCGCGCGCGTTCTGCAGCGCATGGTCGGTCAGGTCCTTCTTCTCGCCGCGCTGCGGCACCGAGATGGATATCTTGCGGCCGGCATGGGTCGAGAGCGCCTCGGCGAGCAGTTCCTGTTCCTGTGCGGTCTGCGACAGAAGCAGCGCGCGCGCCGGCAGCTTGTCGTCATAGAACTGTGCCAGGAACGAGCCCAGCACCTCCGCCGGCTCCAGCGCGGGATCGGCCTTGGGGAAATAGGCGCGGTTGCCCCAGTTCTGGCCGGTGCGGAAGAAGAACACCTGGATGCAGGTCTGGCCGCCCTCCTGGTGAATGGCGAAGACATCGGCCTCTTCCACCGTCTGCGGGTTGATGCCCTGATGCGCCTGCACATGCGAGAGCGCCGCAAGACGGTCGCGGTAGATGGCGGCGCGCTCGAAATCGAGCTCTTCCGAGGCCTGCTGCATGGCGGCCGAGATTTCGGTCTTCACCTTCTGGCTGCGGCCGGAAAGGAAATCCTTCGCTTCTTCGACCAGCTCGGCATAGCCCTCATGCGAGATCTCGCCGGTGCAGGGACCGGCGCAGCGCTTGATCTGGTAGAGCAGGCAGGGCCGCGTGCGGTTCTCGTAGAAGGAGTTGGTGCAGCTTCGAAGCAGGAAGGCGCGCTGCAGCGAATTGATGGTGCGCCCGACCGCGCCGGCCGAGGCGAAAGGGCCGAAATAGTCGCCCTTGCGCGAGCGCGCGCCGCGATGCTTGTAGATGCCGGGCGAGACATGGTCGCCGGTCAAGAGGATGTAAGGGAACGACTTGTCGTCCCGCATCAGCACGTTGAAGCGGGGCCTCAGCCGCTTGATGAGGTTGGCCTCCAGCAGCAGCGCCTCGATCTCGGTGCGGGTGACGACGAACTCCATCGTCGCCGTCTCGCGCACCATGCGGCCGATGCGGGCGGTGTGGAACCGCCCCTGAGCATAGTTGGTGACGCGCTTCTTCAGGCTGCGCGCCTTGCCGACATAGAGCACGTCGCCGGCGGCGTTCATCATGCGGTAGACGCCGGGCTGGTTGGGCAGCCGCTTGACGAAGGTTTGGATCACCTCGGCGCCGACCATGCCGTCGGCGTCGCCGGCATGAGGCGTCCAGTCTATGGCCGTGAAGGCGACGTCAGGCCCGGTCGGGATCGACTCCGGCTCGACGATCTCCTCCGCCGCCTCGTCCTCGATGTCGAGATCGACATCGGGCGGCAGATCGTCGGCGGCGCCGTTTCTTTTATGTCTTTGGGCTGCGGGACTCATTCCACCATGCCTGTCACATCGGGCGTCTGCCACGCAAGATGCTGGCCGCCGTCGAGCGCGATCATCTGGCCGGTCACCGAGCGCGCCTGCCAGAGATAGCGGATCGTGGCGCCGAATTCGGACAATTGCGGGCCGCGCTTCAGGATGAGGCCATCGACCTGCTTGCCGAAATCATCGTCGTCCTGTCGCTTGTTCTTCAGTGTCGGGCCCGGGCCTATGGCGTTGACGCGGATGCGCGGTCCGAGCGCCTGCGCCAGCATCTCGGTCTGCGTCCACAGCGCCGATTTCGACAGCGCATAGGAGAAATAGCGTGGCGTCGGCCGCCAGACGCGCTGGTCGATGATGTTGACGATCAGCCCCTCCTCGCCTTCAGGCAGGGCGCGGGCAAAGGTCCGCGCCAGAAGCGCCGGCGCCTTCACATGGATGGCGAAGTGGCGATCCCAAGCCTGCCAGTCGAAATCCTCGACCCGGTCGTCGACGAACAGGGAAGCGTTGTTGACCAGCAGCGTGACAGGTCCGAGCGCCGCTTGCGCGCGACCGACAAGGCCGCCCACGGCTTCCATGTCTGTGAGGTCGGCCGCTACCATGGCGGCGAGGCCGCCTTCGCCCGCGATCTTCTCCGCCAGCGCCTCGGCCTCGTCGCTTGACCGGTTGGCGTGGATGGCGACAGCAAAGCCATTGGCGGCAAGGTCCTCGACGATCGCCTTGCCGATCCGTCTTGCTCCACCCGTCACCAGCGCGACAGCCGTGGCTTGTCTCATCTTGTCAATCCTCAATCGGCTTCACGATTCCGGGAAGCCGGCACAATATGACGGGCCAAGCGTTAAATGCCATTTCCACCTGGGGCAAGAATGTGGCGAAGCGGCCCGGACGCGCTTCCGCCCCGCCGGATTCGGGGCACCGTTCCCGGCAATATATGTCGCTGGACCCCTTGAACCAAGCGCTGTGCCGCGCAACATATTTAGCCTGCTGACATTCGCTGTTGCGAAGATGCAACGTCAACTTTCGGCCTCATTCGCGCCGGGATATGACCCAAGTTCAGGTTCGCTTCAGCCGCATTTCAGCACGACATTTGGAACCGTTGAACGCCAAGCTCGTTTATCCCCCCGGATGGGCCGGGGCGTTTCATGAACAAACAAGCCTAAGTGTCTTGTGGCTTAAGGAGAGTATAACAATGAAGACCAATCTCAAATTCGCGCCGCTCGCTGCTGCGCTCGGGCTGTTCGCCCTTGGTGGTACCGCCTTCGCGGCCGACGTCGTTTCCGAGGAGCCGCCGGCTCCCGCCCCGGTTGCCGAGCTTCCGGTTGCTTCCTGGGCCGGCCCCTATGCCGGTATCAATCTCGGCTACGGCTTCGGCGGCCATGTGAAGGCCCCGGGCGTCGACGCCAAGACCAAGGGCTTCATCGGCGGCGTTTTCGGCGGCTACAACTGGCAGCAGGATAACTTCGTCTACGGTGCTGAAGCCGACCTCGGCTACAACGGCACCAAGGGCTCGGACAACGGCCTTTCGGCCAAGACCGGCATCGAAGGTTCGCTGCGCGCGCGCCTCGGCTATGCCGTGACCCCGGAAATCCTGCTCTACGGCACGGGTGGTCTCGCTGCGAAGAACCAGAAGATCGACGACAGCGTCACCGGCGTGAACGACAGCAAGGCTATGCTCGGCTGGACCGCCGGCGCCGGTACCGACATCAAGATCACGGACAACGTGTTCGGCCGCGTCGAGTATCGCTACACCGACTACGGCAGCAAGAACTTCGGCGACACGGGCAAGGTCAAGTCTTCGGACAACCGCGTCACGTTCGGCGTCGGTATGAAGTTCTAAGTCGTAAAAGCCACGACACGGAAAAGCCGGGCCTTGCGCCCGGTTTTTTTGTGTCCGCGGAAGACAGAAGGGCTGCGAGCTCCCCAGTCGTCCTCATTTCGACCGCTTCGGCAGTTTCGCCTTCGCCGGCAGCGTCTCGACGAAAGCCAATGCGCGGCCGAGCCAACCGGCAAGATCGGCGTCGGTTGCCGTCCCTTCGGACGCGACACGGATATAGCCTTCCATCGAGCGTCCACCCATCTCCATCGTGCCTGCATGAGGAAGTGCCGCGGCGGCCGCATGCGCGCCCTTGCCGATACGTACCAGAAGCCCGCGCTTCGAGGTGCCGATCAGCATGTTGCCGTTGATCATGAAACAGGTGCCGCCGAACATCTTCTGCTCGGTGAAGGCGCGTCGACCGAGGGCGGCGCGCAGGCGTGCGACCATCGGGTCCGACGCGGCGCTGGTTGAGGGCTTTGCCATGCTCACCACTCCGACTTGGGTGATGCCAGGCAAGCATGGAAGGGCATGGGGTTCAAGTGGGGGCGGCGTTATGAAGAAGTGCAGCGGCGAAGCTGCTGATCTCCTCTCTTGCGGGGGAGATTGGCAGTTCTCACCCCGGCACGCTTGCCTTCAGCTCCGGGAACTTCTCGTCAAACCTCGCGGCCCAGCGCACGAGCCGGCTGTGGCCTTTCTCCCATTGGCCGGAAAAGCGCAACGCGAGATAGCCGAGGGCGGCACGCAGCGCCATGTGGCCGGCGGTGATCTTCTTCGGCAGCTTCGGCGGGTTGGCGTTGATGAAGTCGAGCGCGGTGGCGATCTTGGTCCACTGGCGGTCGAGCCAGGGCTGGTAGACCATCGCCTCCGGTCGCGTGCGGCGCTCGTAGACCATCGACAGGGCGCAGTCGCAGATGCCGTCGGCCAGCGCCTCGAGAACTTCCGCCTCGAGCCGCTTGTCCGGATTGCGCGGGAAGAGTGTGTTCTTCGACAGCCGGTTGAGATGCTGGGTGATGGCGCGGCTGTCATGGATGGAGCGGCCGTCCTCAAGCACCAGCGCCGGGATCTTGCCGAGCGGATTGGCCGCGATCAGATCGGCGGGCTTGTCCTCCGTCTTGACCGGCACGAGGTCGATCGCGATGCCGGCATAGGCGGCCGCCATGCGGACCTTCGAACTGTAGGGCGACGTGGAAGCGTAGAGCAGTTTCGGCATGATCGGGTTCCCAGTTGTTTACGGCACTGTTGACCGATCGGGATCCGGAGGGCAACGGCCAGCCGGGCAATCCGGATTGGCCAATGCATCTTGCCGGCGCTGGCACTCAAAGAAAAAGCTCCCGGACGTTTTGCCTGGCGGCAAAATTTCCGAGAGCTTTTAGGAGGAGCGTCCGCTCCGACTCCGCCCGCTCTTACACCGAATTGGCGAGAGGGGTGCCAAGGTGGCACCCGCCCTCACCTGTTGCGGTTCGCGAGCGAAGCTACGCGATTACTTCTTGGCGGCCGGCTTCTTCGCCGGAGCTGCCTTCTTGACAGCGGCCGGTGCCTTGGCGGCGGCGGCCTTCATCGGAGCCTTGGCGGCGGGCTTGGCCGCGGCCTTGGCTGCCGGCTTCTTGGCGGCAGGCTTGGCCGCCGGCTTTGCCGCGGCCTTGGCGGCGGGCTTGGCCGCTACCTTCGCCGCCGGCTTCTTGGCGGCAGGCTTAGCCACAGCCTTCGCCGCTGCCTTGGCCGGAGCCTTGGCGGCGGGCTTGGCCGCTGCCTTCTTCACTGCTGCAGGTTTCGCGGCAGCCTTAGCTGCCGGCTTCTTTGCCGGCGCTTTCGCCGCCGGCGCCTTGGTTGTCGTCTTTGCCATGCGATGCCCCTTGCGTTTTGCCGATGGTCGTGAGTGACCCGGCGTGTCTATGCATATCTGACTCGCGACTGTCTAGCCAGCGAAGCAACACAATGATTTTCAGTTATTGAATTTTGGTTACACGAAACGCTCGAAGATGCATCTCATTGAAAAATTGTGAGCGAATCTGTCACTTTCGAAGTGACGGCCCGGCCCACAGATTTTCGCGCGGCTTCTATCGCCCGATCCTCCACCGACCAGCGGCATAACCTTGCATCACAATGTGAGCAGAGTGCTCATAATAGACAAGAGGCCGTCGGACGTCGACTTCATCTTGTCCAGCAGAAACATCTACAGATGAACCGGCCATGCGCGACGACCGAAGCTTGAGCGCTTTAAAGTGAGCTTAAGGCTCATATTCAGGCGCCACACAATCAAGCGCCCGCCGGTTGGCGTCCGTGCTGCAGGCGGCGCGCTGGCTCGACCCGGTGCAGATGGACGGCGTAGGTGTCCCAGGGCGGCGAGTGCGCGATCGTGGCCAGCATGCGGCCGATCTCGCCGCGATGGTAGCTGCCGTGCAAGACGATATGGGTCAGCATCTCCTGCCTCGTCATGCAGCCCCTGTCGCCGTCGGTGAAGGTGAAGGCGACCGGGTCGGCAAGCTCTTGCTCCGCAACGGTTTCAAGATAGTCGAGATACCAGCCGTCGATCTCGGCCAAGGCGACGCGCAACGCGCGCGGTTCGGGCGTGTCCGGGGTATTGTCGCTCGCATAGCCATGGGCGACGCCCCTCAGATGCGCGGCAAAAATCCGCGACACGACATGGATATGGTTCATCAGGTGGATCGCGGCGCGCCGCTCCTCGGGATCGCGGGACGGATCCATCCCCGCAAGCTTTCCCGCGAGCTCATCATTCGCCCAGGCCTGATAGACAAGCAGGCTCTTCAGCAAGGTCTTGGCGCTCATGTTCCGGCCCATTTGCGTTGGTGAAATGAATGTGAGTATCCTGTTTATATTCTCGGGAGACGGGCCAGGATGTCTACTCGCATTGCAAAGCCGGCCGCGCGCATGCGCAAGCAGCCGCGCCAGGCGCGTTCGATCGCCACCGTCGAGGCGATCATCGAAGCCGGTGCTCACGTTCTTAGCGAGCTCGGCTGGGCGGGCTTTTCCACCAACAAGGTGGCAGAGGCCGCAGGCGTCAGCATCGGCTCGCTCTATCAATATTTCCCCGACAAGCTCGCTCTGGTCGAAGCGATCCGGCGCCGTCACTTCGATCATGTGCTGTCGGTGATTCGCGAAGCGGCGGCCGACGAGAAGCCGCTAAGGCAATTCGCGCGCGAGCTGGTGCGCGGCATGATCGGCGCGCACTCGATCCATCCGACGTTGCACCAGGTGCTGCTCGACGAGGCGCCCGGCGACCGCGGCTCGCGTGCCGCGCATGCCTCGTTCCAGACGCGCTATCTCGAACATTACGCGGCGGCCGTCGCGCAGTACCGCAAGCGCCGCAAGGATACCGAGACGATGGCGCGCGTGCTCTCCTCGGCGATCGAGGGCGTGATCCACAACGCGGCACGGTGCAACATGCTCGACGCGCCGGAATTGCAGAGGCAACTGGTCGAGCTGATCGAGGCTTATGTATCGGGCGGCAGGGCAGCCTGAGGCAGCGACGGCAGACAGGCTGGCGCCGGCCGCGTGCCCGCGCCTCCTCGGTTACCGGCATCGCAATTAAATTCGTATCGACTGTCGATTCCGACGATCGCCGTTCGTCGTATCATCGCATTCTGCAAACCGAAGGAACACAAAGATGCGTTTCATGATGCTGATGATCCCCGGCGGCTACGCGACCGCGGCTCCCGACGTCAGGCCCGAAGCCGAGGCCGTGGCGACGATGATGAAATACAATGAAGAGCTGAAGCGGGCCGGCGTGCTGCTTGCGCTCGACGGGCTGCATCCGCCGTCCTCGGGCGCGCGGGTTTCCTTCAATGGCGGCAAGCCAGCCGTCACCGACGGCCCGTTCGCCGAGGTCAAGGAAGTGCTCGGCGGCTATTGGATGATCGACGTGCGCTCGCCCGAGGAAGCCATCGAATGGGCACGCCGCTGCCCCGCCGGAGAAAACGACGTGATCGAGGTCCGGCGCGTTTTCGAGATGAACGATTTTCCCGAGGACGTCCAGAAGGTCGTCGACGGGTTCGACGAGCTCAAGGATTGACCACGACTGCAACGGTCGAAGCGGTCTGGCGGATCGAGCAGCCGAGACTCGCCGCCAGGCTCACCCGCACCCTGCGCGATGTCGGGCTGGCCGAGGAGGTGGTGCAGGATGCCTTTGTCGAGGCGCTGGAGCGCTGGCCCGGCGACGGCATTCCGCACAACCCGGCCGCCTGGCTGACCAGGGTCGCCATGAACCGCGCGCTCGACCGGCTGCGCCGCACCGTGCTGATCGACGGCAAGCATCGGCAGCTGGCCGTCGATCTCGCCGAGCTGGAGTGCGCCATGCCCGACATCGAGGCGGCGCTCGACGAGGATATCGACGACGATCTGTTGCGACTGATCTTCACCTCTTGCCATCCGGTGCTGCCGGCAGAGCAGCGCGCGGCGCTTGCGCTGCGGATGCTGGGCGGACTGTCGACGCCGGAGATCGCGCGCGCCTTCCTGGTGCCCGAGGCCACCGTCGCCCAGCGGATCGTGCGCGCCAAGCGGACCTTGCGCGACGCCGGCATCGCCTTCGAGACGCCGCGCGGGCAAGAGCGGCGCGAGCGCCTGACTGCTGTGCTGGAGGTGATCTACCTGATCTTCAACGAAGGCTATGTCACGTCCTCCGGACCGGACTGGCTGCGCGCCGATCTCGGCAACGAGGCACTGCGTCTCGGTCGCCTGCTGGCGACGCTGATGCCGGAGCAACCGGAGGCGATCGGACTGCTGTCGCTGATGGAACTCGGCGCCGCGCGCTTCGGCGCCCGCACCGACGGAGCCGGCAATCCGATCCTGCTGCTGGACCAGAACCGCAGCCGCTGGGACTGGTCGCTGATCCGGCGCGGCCTCGACCGATTGAAACGCGCGATGGGGCTCACGCCGACGCCCGGTCCCTATCAGCTGCAGGCGATGATCGCCGCCTGCCATGCCCGCGCGGTGAGCGCGGCCGACACCGACTGGATCGCCATTGCCGCCTATTACCAGGCGCTCGCGCTGGCGGCGCCCTCGCCCATCGTCGAGGTCAATCGGGCGGTCGCCGCCGGCATGGCGTTCGGACCGGCGCAAGGGCTGGCCATCGCCGATGCGCTGCGGGACGAACTGCGGCTGAAAGAGTCGCACCTCTTGCCCACGGTGCGCGGCGACCTTCTGGCGAGGCTCGGACGGATGGAGGAGGCCCGCGCCGAATTCCGCCGCGCCGCCGAGCTGACAGCAAATGAGCGGGAGCGCGCGCTGCTGCTGGCGCGGGCTGGTGATGGAGACGGTTGAGAGAAAGAAAGGATAGGCCGGCGGGACAGCGCCCCTCCGGCCTGCCTATCAGCCGGAAAATTTACCTAAGCACGCGGCAGCGGCCGTTATAAACCAGCCAGCGGTCGAAGCCCGAGACGCAGAATTCGACATTGTCGCCGATCGAGGCAAAGCCCTGGCCTTCCTCGATCAGGTAGAAGATCGAGCGGTCGCGGCCGTCCGACAGGTTGACGGTGGCGCGGCAATAGTGGCGGCCGATCGGCCATTCGTCGCTCGCCGGCTCGTAGCGATGCTGGCGGATGTTGCGGAAATCTGTGATCGCGACATCCGGCAGATGCGGCACGTGATGCACTTGGTAGGAGAAGCGGTCGGTGATCTTGCTCAGCACCCAGCTTTCGCCGCAGACGCTGCCATCGTCGCCGCTATAGACGGAAAGGTCTGCGGCCTGCGCCGCCTGGGTGAAGCCCAGCGGAGCGGCAAAGGGAGTGGACAGCGCAACCAGCGCGGCAAGGGCGGAATGGGCGAAGCGAGTCATGACAGCCTCTCAAGGTCGGTTCCGCGCACTGTGCGGATTCGCTTGGCGGCGGTCAAGCGGTCGCGAAAACAATGGTTTCCGCAAAACTTCGTTCCAGACTTCACCAGCTAACCAAGAGTGCCGGCAAGCAGCAGCCCGCCGATGACCGCGATGTTGATCAGGAACGCATTGCGCAGCACCTGGCGCTCCGGTTCCTCGCTGGCCCAGAAACGCAGCAGCATCGCGTTCGTCGCCAGCGTGAAGATGACCAGCGCGCCGGCGGCGAAGGGCCGGGCCATGCCAACGGCAAGCAGGAAACCCGCAACGATCTCGACCGCCGAACCGGCGGCCAGCATCAAGGCCGGAGCCGGAAATTTCTGCG
Source organism: Mesorhizobium sp. B2-8-3 (assembly GCF_006440815.1). Taxonomy (NCBI): domain Bacteria; kingdom Pseudomonadati; phylum Pseudomonadota; class Alphaproteobacteria; order Hyphomicrobiales; family Phyllobacteriaceae; genus Mesorhizobium; species Mesorhizobium sp. B2-8-3. Next base: position 425,021 of record NZ_VFTW01000003.1, on the reverse strand, counting down.
CGGCCAGATAGCCGCGCATCGCCCCGAATTTCAGGAAATGTTCGATGCCGGCGAAGACGAACATGCCACCGATGAGGAGAGCGCCAAGCGCTTGAACGGTCTGACCAGGCATGGCGGCCTCCTCTCGATGATCTGCTTCGCTCCGCTCAGTCCTCGGGAACGAAGGCCGGGTTGTAGACGACCTCCCACAGGTGATCGTCGGGATCCTGGAAATAACCGGCATAGCCGCCCCAGAAGGTTTCTTGCGCCGGCTTGACCACGCGCGCCCCGGCCTTGACGGCCTCGGCCATTACCGCGTCGACCTCGGCCTCGCTGCCGACATTGTGGCCGATGGTCAATTCGGTCGGGCTGCGGCCGCTCTGCGGCACCGTGGCATCCCAGGCGATGTTGGCGCGTTCGTAGATGGCGAATTTCAGGCCGCCGGCGAGCTCGAAGAAGGCAACGGCGCCATGCTCGAATTCCCGGCCGATGATGCCTTCGGTCGGCAGGCCGAGGCCGTCGCGATAGAATTTGAGCGACGCTTCCAGATCGTCGACGCCGAGCGTCAATACGGTGATGCGAGCTTTCATTTCTCTCACTCCTTTCTATATTCGAAACCAACATCCGAAATCGGATGTGGTTGGCAAATGCGCCGATGGGCGCCATCAGGCTGCGTCTGTTCTGCCATGGATGAAGTGGCCGGCCTTGAAGATTTCGGCCAAAATTGACCGTCGCACCGATCCGGCATCCGCCGGAGCAGATCGGAGAAGAGATGGAACCGGTCCTGGCGCAGACAACCGGCTTCTTCCAGGAACGGCCCGCTGGCAAAGGCCTGGCCGATGCCTTCTGTGCGATCTGGGTCCACCGCATGGACGAGCGCGCCGCCCCGCCCATCGTCATCACGCCTGACGCGACGATCGACCTGCAATGGATCGACGGCCGCTTCCGCGTTGCCGGGCCGGACAGGGAGCCACAGATCGAGACTCCTGCCGCCGGCGCGGTGATCGTCGGCTTCCGCTTCCGGCCGGGCGCGGCCGCCGGCTGGCTCGGCGTGCCGGCCAGCGAAATCGTCGGCGGGCGGCTGGACCTCCAGGAGTTATGGGGCACGCGTGCCCGCGAACTGTCGGATCGCATCAAGGCTGCGACCGATCTGCCGGCCATGCTGCGGCAGTTGGAAGAGACGGTGGGCATGCACACCGAGGGCCGCGATGCGCTGGACCCGCGGATGGGCCGGGCCTTTGGTGTCCTCGACGAGGGCCTGTCGCCGGAAACGCCGCTGGTTCCCTTCCTGCAGCGCCATTTGCATATGAGCGAACGGACGCTGCGACGCCGCTTCGAGGACGCCTTCGGCTATGGCCCGAAGACGCTCGACCGCATCTTGCGCTTCCACCGGTTCCGGCGCCTGCAACGGCAGCAGGGCGAAGCTTCGACCGCGCTGCTCGCCATCGAGGCCGGCTATGCCGACCAGGCGCATCTGATCCGCGAAAGCCGGCGGCTGACCGGTGTGACGCCTACGGCGCTGGCTTAGGCGCGCGGTCGCCCTACTCGCCCGCCAGCCAATCAAGCGTCCATCGCGACGGCTGCCGGACTGCGAGCGCCTTGTGAAGGGCGGGCAACAGCACCTTCAATTCGCCTTCCAGCGTGTAGGGCGGATTGACCACCACCATCCCGCTGCCGTCGAGGCTGGGTTCGTTCGAGGCAGGCCGGATATCGAAGGCAATGTCGAGCAGTTTTGGAATGCCGGTCTCCCTCAGCGCCGCGCGGAAAGCGGTCACCGCCCTGCGATCCTTGATCGGGTACCAGAGCGCATAGATGCCGCCCGGCCAGCGCCGATGCGCCTTCAGCAGGCCATCGACGAGCCTGGAGAACTCGCCCTCCTCCTCGAAGGGCGGATCGATGAGGACGAGGCCGCGCTTCTCCTTCGGCGGCAGTTGCGCGCCCAGCGCCAGCCAGCCGTCGAGCTCGATCACCCTCGCCTGGAAATCGCCGGCGAGGACGGATTTCAGCCGCGCGGCATCATCTGAGTGCAGTTCGACCGCCGTCAGCCGATCCTGATTGCGCAGGAGATGGCGCACGATCAACGGCGAGCCAGGATAATGCTTGAGGCCGCCGTCGGGATTTTGCGCGCGCACCGCCTCCAGATAGGGCTGAAGCAGTGCCGCCGCCCGCGGCTCGAGCGTCGCCTCGGCCAGCCGGCCGATGCCGCCCTGCCATTCGCCTGTCTTGCCGGCCTCCACCGAGGCAAGGTTGTAGCGGCCAATGCCGGCATGGGTGTCGATGACGCGGAAAGCCTTGTCCTTCTGCTTGAGGTATTCGACGAGGCGCGCGAGCACGGCATGCTTGACGACATCGGCGAAATTGCCGGCGTGGTAGGTGTGGCGATAATTCATGCGCGCCTACCTCTAGAGAGCATGATGTCGACCGAAAACCGCTTCACACTTTTCGGCATCATGCTCGTGGCGAGCCGTTGCGGCCCCAGCGTGGCGGTGGCGGCTGCGAATTGGGATTCTGGGGATCGCCTCCGCCGCGGCGCCCGAAGACCAGCGACAGCGCCAGTCCGGCAAGGCCGACGCCCATCAGCGTATAGCCGGCCGGCTGCGCGCGTTCGTCGATCGAGCCAGTGCCGGCGCGCAGGATGAGATCGACCGCGCGCATGTCGATGCCGTCGGCATTGCCGGGGCCGACGGTGAACACATAAGGACCGGGCGTGACCCTATCGATGACGCCGCCCTCGTCGCGAAAGATCTTGTCGGGCAGTTGCGGGCTCGCCTGGCGGGGATTGTCGGTGTGGTTGAAGGAGAGCGCCGACGCCAGCGCCGTGCGGCCGCCGTTCGCCGCGGTCAGCGTCAGCACCGTGCGCTGCTGGCCCGCGACCCGTTCGGCCCGCGCGGTCAAATCGACCAGCACCCGCACCGGGGCGTCGCTTGCGGCGAGTTGCACGGTGACCGGCCGGAAGCGGCCACCCTCATAGACGCGGTAAGTACCGATCGCATGGCCGGAAAAATTGCTCATCGCCCAGGGATAGAAGATGCCGATGGCGGCACCGGCGATGAGGAGAAGGACAAAGAGGAAGCGCATTCAGAGCCTTGGTTTTCTGGGCGAGATCGCCGCTATTTTTTGGCGCGTTCGTTTCGGGCAGCTTCGCGGACCCGCTCCATCTCGTCCAGAAACATTTCCAGGCCAAGCTCGAAAGTCTTGTCGAAGCCGCTGGCGCCGAAATAGGCGCCGGCCTTAATGACGCTCGGATAGTCGCGCGCCAGTTCCTCGTCGCTGACGGTGGTGACCGCCGAAGGCCCCTTGGCGTAGCCGGCCGTCTCGTCGAGGATCGCGCCCATCAGATAATAGCCGGCGGCGCGGAACAGGCGGGCGCTGAGCTCGGGGCCGAAACCGCCATCCTCGAACAGGCCGATGATGGCGTTGAGCTTGGCGAGGCAGGGCGGCGAGTTCATGCGATAGACGACGATGAAGGGCGCGAAGGCCGGGTGCTCGGTGGCGACGCGGCGGAATTCCTGCATGCCGACACGCGCCCGCTCGCGCCACGGCAGGCTGTAATCGGGGATGACAAGCCTGCTCATCTGCCGGTCGACCAGCGCCTCGTAGAGATGCGCCTGCGAGGGGAAGTGGTGGTAGATGCTCATCGCCTCGCAGCCGAGCCTGGCGGCGAGCTTGCGCATCGAAAAGCCGGAAAGCCCTTCCCGCTCGATCACCTCGAAGGCGGCGTCCTCGATCATCTCGCGGGAGAGCTTTCCGCGGGGTCGCTTTTTTTTGCTCTGTGCATCCATGGCGGCGCTTGACAACTTACACTGTAAGGTTCATCTTCCACACACCTTACAACGTAAGGCTAACAAAAACCAGAGGAGAAGATCATGTCAGTCATTCGCATCGTCTCAACCGTGCATTCCTGCCTTCGTTCCGCCTCGCTCATCGCCGCCGCGAGCGTGTTTGCCACTGCCCTGGCTTCCGCGCCCGCCCGGGCCGATGATTATGACGCCACCCTCAAGGACATCCAGTCGACGATGGGCGGCGTGCCGAGCTTCGTGAAACAGTTCCCGAAGGCCGGTCTGCCCGGCGCCTGGGCCGAGGTCAAGGCCATCGAGCTCAGCGACAAAACGGCGCTGACACCGAAGGAGAAGTCGCTGATCTCGCTGGCGGTCGCCGCGCAGATCCCGTGCAGCTACTGTATCTGGTCGGACACCGAGAACGCCAAGCACGCCGGCGCCACCGACGAGGAGATCCAGGAAGCCGTCGCGATGGCCGCGCTGACACGCCACTGGAGCACCATCTTCAACGGCATGCAGGTCGATTTCGACCAGTTCAAGAAAGAGATGGCCGGGCAGTAAGACTTATCCCGGCATAGCTTACCCGGCAAAGCGGGCGGGCGCGAACCCCGCCCGCCTTTCGCCGCCTCGATCGACGCTCCAACCAAGCTTGTGGATTCGCCGCCGCCGCTGCTCTATAGGAACAGCGCCTTGAAAAAGCCGGCACGGATCCGATGTCGGACCGCCGCCGGCCGGGCCGACATTCGTGAGTTGCCGCTTTGCAGGCCCTCGGATAGCGCTTCCGCCCCGGCCGGGCGGCCCATTTGGAGACCTGATTGAAGCGAGCGATATCGATAATCGTCACTCTGGCGCTGCTGGCATGGCTTGCCAGCGATCAGCGCTGGAAGATGGTGGGCGATGCTTTCGCCTCCATCACGCCCGGCGCTTTCGTGGCGGTGGCGGCGGCGCTGTTCGTCACCTATGTGCTCAGGGCGCTGCGTGTCTGCGACGAGTTTCGCGACGATGTGAACGGCCGCTTCGGCGCCGTGCTTCGCATCATCCTGATCCACAATGCGATGATCAACGTCGTGCCGTTCCGCGGCGGCGAGACGGCCTTCCCGATCCTCTTGCGCCAGGTGTTCGGCGTCTCGATCGTGCGCGCCAGCGCTTCGCTGCTTTGGTTTCGGCTGCAGGACGCTTTCGTCGTCGGCGTGCTGGCCTGCCTGGTCTGGCCGGGCCTGCATCCGGCGCTCAGGGCCGCCGGCATCGCGGCGCTGATCGCCGCCGCATGGTATCTGCCGCGCTGGGCGCGCGCGCCGCATAACTGGACCACTGGCGGCAGGATCGTCTCGAAGCTCGGCAAATTGCGCGATATCTTCACCGAAGCGACGGGACGCTCACGCTATGGCTGGTGGTGGACGATCGCCAACTGGGCGCTGAAGCTCGGCGTGCAGGGATGGCTGCTCGCAATGCTGCTCAACATCTCCTTCCAGACCGCCTTTCCGGGCGCCGTCGGCGCGGAAGCCGCGGCCATCCTGCCGGTGCAGGGCGTCGCCGGCTTCGGCACCTATGAGGCGGGCGCCGCAGCCGCGTTGCTCTATTCCGGCATTGCCATGAAGGACGGCCTGCAGGCGGCGCTGGCGCTGCATCTCTTCATCCTCTGCTCGGCGGTCGCAACCGGTGCGATCGCCTGGCTGTTCCCCTCGAAATCGACGCTGCCGGAAACCCCGACGGCAGGACCGGCAAGGAAATGACCGCCATGAACGTGCTTCCCATTCCCGCATCGGGACTGCCCGAGGGCGCCGTCATGCCCGAGCACAAGCTCTCCATCGTCATCCCGATGTATAACGAGGCTGACAATGTCGAGCCATTGCTCGTCCGCATCCATCAGGCGATGGAGAATTACAGCCAGCCCTGGGAAGTGGTGCTGGTCGACGACGGCAGCACCGACGCCACACCCGCCGAGATCCGCCGGCTGGCGGCTCAATACGGGCCGCATGTGCATGGCGTGGAACTGGTGCGCAACTACAAGCAGACCGCGGCCATGCAGGCCGGCCTCGACGCCGCGCGCGGCGACGTCATCGCGACACTCGACGGCGACCTGCAGAACGACCCGTTCGACATTCCACGCATGGTCTACCGCCTGCTGACCGAGGATCTCGACCTCGTCGCCGGCTGGCGCAAAGACCGCAAGGAAGGTTTCTGGATGCGCCGCTTGCCCTCGCGCATCGCCAACAGGCTGATCGCGCGCGTCACCGGCGTGCAGCTCAAGGACTATGGCTGCAGCCTGAAAGTGTTTCGTGGCAGCGTCATCCGCAGCGTGCGGCTCTACGGCGAGATGCACCGCTTCATACCGGCGTGGCTGGCGACGGTGACGACGCCGCGCCGCATCGCCCAGGAAGTGGTGACGCATCACGCACGCATCCACGGCCAGTCGAAATATGGCATCTCGCGCACCTTCCGCGTGGTGCTCGATCTCGTCTTCATGTTCTTCTTCCTGCGCTACCGCACGCGGCCCGGACATTTCTTCGGCGGCATCGGCATCGTGCTCGGCGTGCTCGGCTCGCTGATTCTTGCCTATCTCTTTGCGATCAAGGTTTTCCTGGGACAGGATATCGGCACCAGGCCGATGCTGATCACCGGCTTCTTCCTGGTGATCGCCGGGCTGCAGGCGGTGACGTCGGGCGTGCTCGCCGAGATGCTTTCGCGCGTCTATCTCGAGGCCAATGGCGCGCTCGCCTATGTGGCGCGGCCGCAGCCCGCGCATGGCGAGGGCGACGGCTGGCACTGGCCGAGCAAGCCGGCGGCTGTGGAAAAACCGAAGGCGCGCCGGAAGTGATCGGGCAGACTGGCCGGCACCAGCTGCATTGCCAATCGCCTTGATTTCGCGCATCGGTCCTCGCGACGGGAACGACCGCGAATGACCGATGCCGAGGGCTGACAGATCCATCCTGATTACAGGGGCACGCGCGCCAGTGGCGCTGCATCTGGCGCGCCTTCTCCATGGCGCCGGGAAAAGGGTGATCCTGGCCGACACGCCGGCGAGGCCCATCGCGGCGGCGAGCAAGGCCTGCGCGCGCTATTGCCGGCTGCCGCCGCCGCGCTTCGAGCCGCAGGCTTATGCGGATGCGGTGGAGGCGCTGGTCCGAGCGGAAGGCGTCGAGATGGTAATCCCGACCTGCGAGGAGGTCTTTCACCTCGCGCTCGCCTGGCGCGACAGGATTGTGCCGGTGCGATTGTTCGCCCCCGATATCGGGTCGCTGGCGCAGGTTCACAACAAACACAGCTTCATCCGGTTGGCTGAACAGCTTGGCCTGGCGGTGCCGGAGACCACGCTTCTCAATTCCCGCGACGATCTGGAGGCGGTACGTGGCCGCTCACGCGACCTGGTGTTCAAGCCGGTCTGGTCGCGCTTCGCCTGCCACGTTCTGCTGCGTCCGACACCGGATTTCCTCGATGCGATCGTGCCCTCGCCCGCCATGCCCTGGGTGGCGCAGCGTTTTGTCGAGGGCAAGGAGATCAGCGCCTATGCGGTGGCGCAAGAAGGCAGGCTCAAGGCGCTTGGGCTCTACCGCTCGCTCTACCGCGCCGGCAAAGGCGCCGGCATCTTCTTCGAGCGGGTCGAGGACGATGCCGCGCGCGATCTGGTCGAGCGCATCGTCGCCGGCACCGCATGGACCGGGCAGATCTCCTTCGACCTGATGCGCGAGGCGGATGGCCGCGTGCTGCCGCTCGAATGCAACCCGCGCGCCGTGAGCGGCCTGCATTTCTTCCGCGATCCGGCGCGCTTTGTGGATGCCGTGCTCGGCGACGGTCAGGAAGTCATTCCCGATGTGTCCGCGCCGCAAACCGTGCGAGTCGCGATGTGGATCTATGGCCTGCCTGCGGCGTTGCGTTCAGGCGGCCTCGGCCGCTTTCGCAAAGCGATGCGCGTGGGCGAGGAACTGCTCGATTGGCCAGGCGATTCCGCGCCGGTGAAGGCACAATGGCCGGCGCTGCTGGAGGTTGCGCGAGTGGCATTGCGCCAACGCATCGGCCTGCAGGCGGCGTCGACGCGTGATATCGAATGGAATGGGCCTGGTTGAGGCGCTTCAGGCCCCGAGCGAGCCCGGGCCGATAGGCTTGACCTCAAGTTGCAAACCCAGCGCCTTGGTGACGCCCAACAGCGTGCTGAGGCGCGGATCGCCCTTTTTGCTCAGTGCCTTGTAAAGCGCCTCGCGCGTAACGCCAGCCTCTTTCGCCACGGCCGTCATGCCTATGGAGCGCGCTACGTCGCCGAGCGCGTGCGTAATGAGCGCGGGATCGCCATCCTCGAAGGCAGCTTCGATGTAGGCCAAGCGATCCTCCGGAGTTTTCAGGTGGTCGAGAATGTCGAAGCGGGTGGTTTCGAGAGGCATCGTCATATCTCCTTTGCCATCTGTTTCGCCTTGGCGATGTCGCGCCTTTGGCTGGACTTGTCGCCGCCACAGAGCAGTATGATCACGGCGTTTCCAATCTTCACAAAGTAGAGCCGGTAGCCTGGGCCATGGTCGATCCGAAGCTCGCCGATGCCATCGAAGTATTTGACATCACCGATGTTACCGATCTCGACCCGACGGATGCGGGCGACGACGCGCTGTCGAGCCGCGGTGTCGCGAAGCGCGTCCAGCCAGTTGGTGAAATCGGCGGTCTGCCGGACCTCGATCATGCGTGAACTATAATTCACGAAAGCATTCAAATCAAGGTATGTGAACTATAATTCACAGCTCGATATAATGCACCCTTGCCTCACCTGCCGCCGCCGGCATCTTACCCTCCATGATCGCGGCGATGTCGCGGCGCAGGAAATCAAGCGGGCCGATCACCGGCAGGGCCTGCGGCGGCAGCCGAGCGTTGTCGCTGGCCGATTTCAGCACCCGGCGGTCCTGGTGCAGCGCGATGGTGAAGAGCGGCTTGAAGGCCAGCGCCTTCATCTCGCCGAGCAGGCCCTGGCGGCGGCCGATCAGCCAGCCGACACCCTCGACGGTGCGTTCGTCGGCCTGGCGGAGGTGAAAGGTGGTGGCCAGGACCAGCCCGTTCTTGCCCCAATATTCGAGCTCGGCGATGCCGGGATGGCGGAAGCGGCCGATCGTTTTCGTGCGCTCGCCTTCGAGGAACCGGCTGATGAGGCCCTGCTGGCGGTCCTCGCCAGTGTAGCTGGCCTCGACCCAGCCCTCGCCACCGGTCACCTCGACCCGCACCAGATGGCGCTTCGAGGTGAGGCCGCGCAGCAGGCCCTTATGGGTGAAATGAGTGTGCGTGGCGTCGAGGATGTTCTCGGCGGCGTCGATCACCGTCGACTGCGTCGATGAGCGCACCCGCCGCGCGATGATGTCCCTGCCCTGCATGCAGTGCAGGTAAGGCTCGCCCCGCGGCGTGCCGGACGAGATGAAGACGACGCCGTCGCGCTCGATCGCCGCGTAGCGGCGGACCCGGTAGTGCGGCATGGCGCCGACAAGGCCGGGGATCGCGGTGCAGCGGCCTTCGCCGTCATAACGCCAGCCGTGATAGGGGCATTCGATCTCACCGCCGACGATCTTGCCGGTCGACAGCTCGACCAGCCGGTGCGGACAGCGGTCGAACAACGCGGCGATGCCCTGCGCCGAGCGGAACAGCACCACCGGCGCGCCGTCGAACAGAATGCGCTTCGGCCGCTTGCCGATATCGGCGGACAGCGCCGCCGCCTGCCAATGATCCTCCCCACGCCGCTCGCTCACAATTCGAACCTCCTGAGCAGGGGAATGCCGACCAGCGCCAGCACGGTCTCCATGACGCGGATCGCCAGGCGCCGGCGAAGCGCAAGATGCCCGGCATAGACGGCGTTGTATTCGATCGCGGCGACCGCGCCGCGCCGGCGTTTGAAATCGGCGGCACCCGCGCTCATGTTGAAGAACAGGCCCCGCGCCGTGGCGTGGTCCTGCCCCATCGCCATCATCATGCGATAAAGCCCGTCGGCCACCGGCAAGCCGGTGTCGTAGCCGACAATGGGCTGGGTCAGCGTACCGCCGTTTTCGAACAGGCCGGTGACGGCGACCAGTTCGCCGCCCGGCCTGCGCAGCCCCGCCAGGCCGATGATGCCGCGCCGGTGCATTTCAGCGATGTAGCGAGCCGTGTAGTGCGGATTGAGCGGCGTGTATTTGTCGAGATAGAGCAGATTGTAGAGCTGCTCGGCGCGGGCATAATCGGCCTCGGTGAAATCGCCATTGCCGACCCGCTCGAACGGCGTCGCGCGCAGGCGGGCGCGATCGCGCTTCATGTCGCGCGTCATTGCGGGCGATGCGCTGCGGTCGGCGAAGATGTAGATCTGGCGCGCCGCCAGCATGCGGAACCCCTCGGCTTTCAAGGCGGCCACGGTCGCTGGGTCGGCGACATCGTTCAACGAACGGATGACGATGGCGCGATCGGGGAAACGCCCGATCAGGTCCGCGCGCAGCGACGCGGCCGCCTGTCGGTCGAGCAGCGGCACCGGATTGGTCGAATAAAGCCAGTTGTTGACCTGCGCCTGATGGTCGAGGCCGCTTGCCCTGACAAGCGGCGCGCACGCCCCAATCAGGGCGTTGAGCGCGCGTTGCAGCAGCGGGTGGGCGGCGAAGTTGCGCGTCTCGTCCATCGCATAGTCGATATAGGCGCAGGTCGGGCAGCAGATATAGCAGTTGGGCGCTTCATCGGCATCGTTCAGCGTCAGCGGAAAAATACGCCCGGCGACTTCGAACGTCTCGACTTTCGTCTTCAGGTTGGCGATGAGATCGCGCACTGGCACCTCGTTGAAAAGCCTCACAAAAGCCTCGACCTTTGCCGGCTTGTTCTCGACCCGGTCGGCCTGCTGCGCAGGCCTTTCCGCCGTCGCCGCGCCGCTCACCGCGCCGGCTCCAGGCGGCATTCCACGCGGCGCAGCTTGCGGCCTGTTTCCAGCGGCAGCGGCGCGCGGATGAGCGTCACGGTGGCCGCCGCTTTTCGTGCGTCCAGCAACGCTTGCACTGCTTGAAGAGCTGCAGCCGCCGCTTCGTCCGGGAGCGTCGGCGGAAGCCTGAGCTCGATGCCGTCCGGCCCGGTCTGGACGAGGCGGAAATCATCGATGCGGCGGTCGGCCTTGAGCACGGCGTTGCGCAGCACATCCGGCGTGACCAGGATCGGGTCATCCTGCGACATGAGACGGAAAACATCGTCCATGCGGCCGACGATCTCGTCGACGCAGCGCAGCGGCGAGCCGCAGCCGCAGGCCTGTCCGGACAGGCGCAAAAGGTCATTCATCCGGTAGCGCGCCATGATTTGGGTTTGGCGGTGAAAGGCCGTCACCAGCGGCGTCACCAGCCCCTCGCCCGCCGGCTCGAATTCGAAGAAGACGGAGTCTTCCGCAAGATGCAGTCCGCCCTGCCGGCAGGTCACCGCGAACAGGCCTTCGGTCGCCATGTAGATCTGGTCGAGCGGCAGCCGGAAGAAATTTTCGATTACCGGACGGTCGACCGGGTCGAGCGCCTCGGCGGCGGAAAAAACGCGCTTCGGCCGGAGCCGGAAGTTTTCGGCCGCGAAATGGCGCAGGATTTTTGGCGGCGCGATGATGACTGTCGGATCGAACATTTGGAGTGCGCCGCGCCAGCTCTCCGGCCCTGCGGTCAGATCGAAGAAGGCGAGCTTGATCAGGCGCGATTTGCGGGCGCTGTCGTAAAGCCCGGTGTTCTGCGGCAGGACGACGGCGACGCGCATGCCGCGCCACAGAAGATCGGGCGCCGCCTTGGCCAGAATCGTGCCCAGCCAGCGGTATTTTTCGGCCTCGGAAATCACGAACAAGCCGCGATTGCCCGATGTTCCGGTGCTGGCGCCGACCGTGAGCGATCCGGCGCGGCCATCGCGCGCCAAGGCCGCCCAGGCTTGCGTGGCGATGAGACCGTGGATGTTGAATTCGTCGAAGCGCGCCATCAGCAGCGCCTTGTCGGTGATCGGCAAGTCGGTGAGGTGCGCCGGCGCCTTGCCGTAAAAGGACGCGCGCGGCAGGTCGCGGTCAAGGAAGCGCCGCAAGGCGGCCGCCTGCCAGCGTTCGAAGCCGGGCCGGGTCTTGCGCGACACCCAGCGTGTCAGGGCGAAGCAGCCTGCCGCTTCCGCCAGCCCGCTCATGCGGCCTCCGGCGCGAGATCATAAGATGTCGGAGCGGGATCATGGCAGAGCATCACCTCGCCGCCGACGGCGAGGAAGCGGCGCAGCATGGCACTGGTCGGCTCGATCGCCGCGGCATCCTCGGCGATCAGCGTGGCAGGGAAACCCGGCGCGCGGTTTTCGGTCAAGGCTGTGAGCAGCCATTGCACATCGACGGCGTAGAGCAGCGGCCGGTCGAGGCCATTGAACAGCAGGCCGAACTGGCCATCGGCATGTCCAGGCAGATCGACCGCGATCACGCTGCCGTCGCCAAAGAGATCGGCGCCGCCGGGTACATCCTCGCGCGCCTCGACCCTCCGCTTCGCGGACAGGCCCTCCAGCCTCGCCTCGAAATCCAGCGGGAAGAGTTCGGCAAAGACGCCATGGCGCAGATTCTGCCTCGGGCTGCGCGCCTTGACCCGCGCCCAGGCGGCATCGCTGGCGATGAAGCGGGCGTTGCGGAACAGCGACAGGCCCGAGATGTGGTCGGCGTGGAAATGCGTGACGATGATTGTGCGGATGTCATCGGGCGACAGGCCGAAGAGCTTGAGCATCGGCAGGACCTGTTCGGCGGCGTTCAACTCGGGCCTCAGCAGCGTGCCATAGAGGCGCAGCATGCGGCCGCGCCCCTCGCCTGTCAGTGCTTCCGGCGTGTAACCGGTGTCGATGAGCACCGGCCCGGCAACCGGGTGAAAAATCAGCCCGTAGCGGACTCGCAGCCTGACACTTTGCCAGTTGCCGCCGCGCAGGATCAGCCGTTCGGCGGCGCTTACCCAGGCGCTGTTGGCGAAGACTAGCTTCATGGCCCGGCCCCGCCGGAAAAAGTGCGATCAAGCCCTTGCTCGAACGCAATTTTCGGCGCCCAGCCGAGCGTCCGCTTCGCCTTGGAAAGATCGAGACTTTGCGCATAGGCGAAGAGACCGAGCCCGTAGCGGGTGACCGGCGGTTCGGGCCGCCTGGGTAACCGAAGCGCCACCGCTTCCATCAGGCCGGCCGCCAGCATCGCCGGCATGAGCGGCGTCGGCCGCCAGCGCGCCTTGAGACCGGCGCGGCTGCAGGCCTCGTCGGCGATGCGGCGGACCGGCAGCATTTCGCCGCCGGAGATGTTGAAGACCTGGCCCTCCGCTTCCCTGGGCGCGGCAAGCGCCGCCAGCACCGCGTCGACGACGTCGTCGACATGGGTGAGGTCGATGGCCGCCCGGCCATCGCGAAACAGCGGCAAAGGCCGGCTCCTCGCGGCCTTGATCAGCCGCGGCAGCAGCGCCCGATCGCCGGCGCCGTAAATGCCGCGCGGCCGCAGCACCACCGGATGGATGGCGGGCTGGCCGAGCACGATCTTTTCAGCCTCGCGCTTGGTGCGGGCATAATGATTGACGGGCTCCGGCAAGGCCATATCCTCGGCGAGGCCAAGCTGGTCGCGGAAGGCAAAGCAGACGGACGGGCTGGAGATGTGGACGAAGCGGCTGACGCCTTGCCGCTCGGCGAAGTCGAGCAGGTTCCGTGTCGCCGTGACGTTCGCCGCCTCGAAATCCGCGAGGCGTCCGAAGGGCGAAGAAAGCGCCGCGCAATGAATGATCCGCTCGACCCTGCCAAGCCTCGGATCGAGTGCGCCATCGAGCGGCTGCGCGAGATCGTGGCGGACGATACGATGGCCGGCGGCCTCCAGCGCGGCGCAGCGCGCTTCATCGCGGCCGAGTCCGAGCGCCAGCGTGCCGGACGCGGCAAGCCGCTCGAGCACATGAGCACCGAGGAAGCCGCTGGCGCCGGTGACGAGCACGGCCATCCCTCAGGTCTCCAGCGCCATGCCGCCGAAGGAGACACCGGCCGACGTGCCGAGGAAGAGCAGCTTCATGCCTGGCGCGACGCGCCCGTCGCCGCGCGCGATGTCGAGCGCGAAGGGCATGGAGGCCGCGATCTGGTTGCCGAAGCGGGCGGAGATGTCGACGAGCTTTTGCGGCGCAAAACCGGTCTGGCGCGCCATATGGGCAAGCGCGAAGGGGCTCGCCTGATGCGGCACGACGAGATCGACATCGTCATGCCGCCAGCCGGCGCGCCCGAGCAGAGCATCGACGAAGCCGTTGAAGTGGCGCGAGGTAAGCCGGAACAGTTCCTTGCCGTCCATGTGGAACAGGCTGTGCGCGGCAAACGCTTCCCGATCCTTGCGGAAATCGAAGCGCGTGCCGCCCGAACCAATGCCGCAGGCTTCCCAGCCCGATGGATAAGTGCGCATCAGGCTCGCCGCCACCTTTCCCTCGCTTGGCTTGGCCTTGCGCAGCACGGCCGCCGCCGCGCCGTCGCCGAAGAGCGCGGCGATCTCCGGCGCGTCCTGCCACGGCAAAGCGCGCGAGGCGACTTCGGACGAGAAGACCAGAGCCGTCTCGCACTGCCCTGCCTCGATCATGCGGCCCGCGGTCTCGAAGGCGGTGAGGAAGCCAAGGCATGTGCTGTTGACGTCGAAGGCGGCGGCCGAGCCGTCCGCCACCCCGAGGCACTGCATGACCAGCGGCGCGGTCGCCGGCAGCGGCTGGTAGGGCACGCCGCAGCCGCCGACGATCAGGTCCACGGCGCCGGCCTCTACGCCGGCATCCTCAAGCGCAAGGCGCGCGGCGGCACAGGCGAGATCGATCTGCGATTCGGCATTGCAGACATAGCGCTCGACGACACCGGTGACGATTTCAAGCGCGCCCTCGCCAAGGCTCAGCTTCGCCTCCAGGGCGCGTGTGGTGAGGCGCTCAGCCGGTACCGCCCTGCCGGTTCCGACGATCCTGATCCGCATTCTCCCCCCGCCGCGTGAGCTTGGCCCTATCTAACGCAAAAAGCGGTTCGAGGCGACGACCATCATCGGCGTCTGCGCGACCATGTTTGATCGTCGATCATTCTGCTGTAAGTATGCGATGCTTCCAGGGGGTGAGGTATGGCTAATTCTTTTTCTCGCTTTATTTCTTTTGTCTTTGGGAATTCTGTTTCTAAGCCAAATGCAGACGCTGTCAGAAGCCCGTGGCCGAGCGGTCTCCAGCATCTGTTTATCGAGCCATCAAAGAAGGATATCTGGGAAGCGCTGGACGGCTGGAAGTGGATTGGGCTTGATGGCTTGGAGCCCGGCGCAGTCTCTGCGTTCGGCGACATTTTCTTCCGCGCTCGCGATGGTTCCGTCAAATTGCTGGACATGGTCGGAGGCCGATTGACCCAAGTCTCGGAAACGTGGCCGGAACTTACAACCCAGTTCAATGATCCTGATCGTCGCGACGAACTGTTGCTGGCTGGATTAGTGACGACGGCACGAAAGAAGGGATTGGTCTTGGGGGTCGACGAATGTTACGACTTCGAAAAGCCGCCCGTGCTCGGTGGCGAAATGTCCGTTAAGCAAATCAACAAGACTTTCTTCGTGGTCAAAGTGCACATAGCCGGCCAGATTCACCGGCAAGTAAAAGACCTTCCGCACGGTACGAAAATCAACAAGGTAACGATCGGCGATCGCTGACGGCTCTCACGCCTTGCGCTCCCAGCGACGGTCGGGCGTCTGCTGCCAGTAGGTCACGGCGTGGCCGGCTTCCTTCAGCGTCTTCCAATGCGTCCGCGCGCCTTCGAGCTGCGCGGCGTCATGGCCATCGAAAAGGAAGACGGCGCGCTCGTAGCCCGATAGTTCGGGCGGGCTTGCGCCGTCGACCAGGAAGCGGATCTGCGCGGCGTTCTGGTTGCCCTGGCCCGTGGTAAGCAGGACCGGCTGTTCGGCCGGATAGGCCTCGCGGTCGGTGGCATGCGCCAGAAAGGAATCGTCGCGGAAAATCCACAGATGCTGGTCGAGCGCGTCGCGACGCTCCTCGGTGCCGGTCTGCACCACCGCGCGCCAGCCGCGCTCGACACTGCGCTCGAGCAGGCCGGGCAGCGCCTCCTCGAGCGTCGATTCGGTCAAATGGTAGAACAGGATGTCGGCCATCCCCTACCCTTCGTAGTGATCGCGCACCAGCCTGTCGAGCAGCCTCACGCCGAAGCCCGAGCCCCAGGACTGGTTGATCTCGCTCGACGGCGCGCCCATCGCGGTGCCGGCGATGTCGAGATGCGCCCAGGGCGTGTCCTTGACGAAGCGCTGCAGGAACTGCGCGGCGATGATGGCGCCGCCATAGCGGCCGCCGATATTCTTCATGTCGGCGTTCTTGGAATCGATCAGCTTGTCGTATTCGGGCCCGAGCGGCATGCGCCACAGCCGCTCCTGGCTGGCCTGGCCGGCGCCGAAAAGCCGGCCGGCAAGCTCGTCATTGTTGGAGAAAAGGCCGGCATAGTGCTGGCCGAGCGCCACCATGACCGCGCCGGTGAGCGTCGCCAGATTGATCATGAATTTCGGCTTGAAACGATCGTTGGCGTACCAGAGCGCGTCGGCCAGGACGAGGCGGCCTTCCGCATCGGTGTTGAGCACTTCGATGGTCTGGCCAGACATCGATGTGACGATGTCGCCGGGGCGCTGGGCATGGCCGTCGACGGCGTTCTCGACCAGGCCGATGATGCCGACCACATTGGCCTTGGCCTTGCGCGCGGCGAGCGCGTGCAGCAGGCCGGTGACGGCGGCCGCGCCGCCCATGTCGCCCTTCATGTCCTCCATGCCGGAGGCCGGCTTCATCGAATTGCCGCCGGTGTCGAAGGTGACGCCCTTGCCGATGAAGGCAAGCGGCGCATCCTTGGCCTTGCCGCCGTTCCAGCGCATCACCGCCAAGCGCGCGCCGCGCGGCGAGCCTTGCGCAACGCCGAGCAGAGAACCCATGCCGAGCTTTTTCATCTCTTTTTCAGCCAGGATCTCGACCTCGACGCCGAGCTGCTCCAGCGCCTTGACGCGTTCGGCGAATTCGACAGGCCCGAGCGCATTGGCCGGCTCGTTGACGAGATCGCGCGCAAGCAGCACGCCGTCGGTCACGGCTTCCTCGCCCGCAAACGCCTTCTTCGCGGCCGCGGGGTCGGCGCACTGGATGGTTATCCTCGCGGGCTTCGCCGCCTCGGCCTTCTTGGCGCCCTTCGCGTCAGATTGGCCGTCTTCCTTGTCTTTCCTGGTCTTGTATTTGTCGAAGGAATAACTGCGCAGCAGCATGCCGGCGGCTAGGTTGGCCGCCTGGCGGCCGTCGGGCTGCAGTTCGGGCAGATCGAGGATGACGGCCACCTCGGCCGCCTTGCGCAGCGAAGCGGCAATGGCCCCGCCGAGCTTCAGCCAGGCATTGTCGTCGAGGCTCGAGACCTTGCCGGCGCCGATCGCCACCAGCCGGTCGACCGAAGTTCCTTCCGGCGCCAGCACCTCGGCCGAGCTTGCGAACTTGCCGGAAAAATCCGCGACCGGAAAGGCGCGTGCCAGCGCGCCGGCCGGATCGCAGGCCTTCGCCGCCTCACCGAGCCCGCCGCTGTCGGCCGCGAACACGAAGACGCTGCCCTTTTTCGGCGCGGCAAACTTGGCGAAAGAAATGGAAGGTCTCGACGTCATCAGGTCCTGCTTTCGGGGATGGCCGGAAGGTGCCGGCAAAGGGTATTTCTTGGCGAGCAACGCGTTTGGCAAGCGTGCGCGACATTTGGTCGTTTTCAGCCATTTGGCAAGACTTTGGCCGAAATCGCTGTCTATATCAGCGCCACCATAGACAAAGGATTCGCCCCGGCACGACCTTAGCTTGCTGCCGTAACGTGCTGTTAACCATCGATGTTTCGCATTTCTTATCCATTGACGCGGAGACTCCGCCGCGCCGGAGCACGCGG
Organism: Mesorhizobium sp. B2-8-3; assembly: GCF_006440815.1. Classification (NCBI taxonomy): domain Bacteria; kingdom Pseudomonadati; phylum Pseudomonadota; class Alphaproteobacteria; order Hyphomicrobiales; family Phyllobacteriaceae; genus Mesorhizobium; species Mesorhizobium sp. B2-8-3. The sequence continues at coordinate 407,409 of NZ_VFTW01000003.1, read as the reverse complement.
CGTGGGACGACGAACCGGAGCGAGCCGCCTATGACCCAGTTGTGCGGGCGTTGCCGGATCACTACCTTGTCGGCGGGCATGATGCCGTTCGGCAAAATCGAGAAAAGCCTTCATGAAGGTCGTTGAACGCTACATCATGCGCCGCGCGCTGACGATGTTCCTCGCATCGCTGGTGTGGACGCTGGCGATCGTGTGGACGACGCAGGTGCTGGCCAAAATCGATCTCGTCACCGACAACGGCCAGTCGGCGCTGACCTTCTTCGAGGTCGCGGCGCTCATCATCCCCTCCATCATTCCGATCGTCGTGCCGTTCGCCCTTGTGGTGGCGGTAGCGCAGACGCTGAGCGCGATGAACACCGATTCGGAGCTGGCGGTGCTCAGCGCCGCCGGCGCCTCGCGCTGGACGATCGCGCGGCCGATCCTGCTGCTCGCGGCTTTTGCCTGCGCGTTTTCCTTCGTCGTCGACAACGCCGCCGACCCCTATGCCAGGCAGAAAAACCGCCAGCTGGTGGCGGCCTCGCGCGCCGACCTCGTGTCGCTGATCATCCAGGAAGGCACGTTCCGCAAGATCGACGAGGGCCTTTACCTGCAGGTCGGCGAACGACTTCCCGGCAACCGGCTCGGCGGCATCTTCGTCGCCGATTCGCGCGAGGAAGGGGCCAGCCTCACCTATTACGCCAAGACCGGCAGCATCGTCGAAAAGGGCGACGAGAAGGTCCTGATGATGAATGACGGCGTCATCAACCGCAAGTCGGTGACCGGCGACCTCTCCGTCATCCGCTTCACCTCTTACGCCTTCGACATGTCGGCCTTCATGTCGGCGGCGAACGACATCACGCTTTTGCCCAAGGACCGGACGACGGCGTATCTGCTCAACCCGGATCCCAACGACAAGATGTTCCAGCGCGAACCCGGCAGCTACCGGGCGGAGCTCAACCAGCGCTTCGCCGAATGGTCCTATTCGCTTGTGTTCGCGTTGATCGCGCTTGCAGTTGCGGGCGATGCGCGCTCGCATCGCGAGTCGCGCATCAATCCGCTGATCACGGCGATCGCAATCGCGCTTTTCGTGCGATGGCTTGGCTTCTTCGCCGCCGGCAAGGCCGACAAGGTCTGGTATTACGTCTACCTGCTCTACGGCATACCCATCATCGCCTCAGCGGTTTCGATCTGGTTCATCGTTTCCTCGCGCAGCATGGAACTGCCGGTCAGTTGGGCCGACTGGCTGACAGGTTTTGCCAAGCGCGCCGGCGACAATTGGACGGCATTCAAGCTCTGGCTCGCCCGGCGCACTTCCGGCCAGGGAGCCTGACCATGGGCTGGACGCTGGGCCGCTATTTCTTCTTCCGCTACGTCTCGATCACCTTCTGGTTCTTCCTGGGCCTGCTGGCGCTGGTGTTCCTGATCGATTTTACCGAGCTTTCCGGCCGCACGACCGGGTTGCCCGGCTTCACCTACGGCATTGCCTTCGCCATTTCGGCGCTCAGGATGCCGATGATCATGCTGCAGACGGTGCCGTTTGTCGGGCTGTTCTCGGCAATGGCGACGCTGGTGTCGCTCAACCGCCGTTACGAGCTGGTGATTGCGCGCTCGGCCGGTGTCTCGGCCTGGCAGTTCCTGTTCCCCTGCTGCGTCGGCGCGCTGATGTTCGGCGTGCTGTCGGTCGCCATCATCAACCCGATCGCCGCGCATGGCTTTTCCTGGTCCGAGCAGATGGAGAACGACCTGCGGGCCGGCAAATCGAATGCCGTCACCACCAATGTCACGCCGTGGCTTCGGCAAAAGACCGAATCGGGCGACACCATCATCGGCGCCCGCGCCATCCTCAACCAGGGGCTGGAGATGGCGGATGCGGTGTTTTTCGTCCTCGACCATGAGGGCAACATCACCGAGCGCAAGGATGCCGCCAAGGCCTTCCTGCGCGACGGCTATTGGGAATTGCAGGACGTCAAGGTCTTCAAGGGCGGCAATATCCAGACGCTGGCGTCCGACAAGGTGCCGACGAATCTGAAGCCGGAATTCGTGCAGGAGCGGCTGGCGCGTCCGGAAACCATCCCCTTCTACGAGCTGCCGCGCAAGATCGAGGTCGCCCGTTCCTTCGGACTCAAGGCAAACGCCTTCGCCATGCAATTTAATTCGCTTGTGGCATTGCCGTTCCTTCTCGTGGCCATGACGCTGATTGCTGCAACGGTTTCAATGAGATTTGCGCGAATGGGGCAGTCGGCAACGATGATTCTGGGTGGCGTCGTGGCCGGCTTTCTGCTTTATGTCGTTTCGGTACTGGTCAAGGCATTCGGTGTCGCCGGATTCGTGCCTACTGTGGTGGCTGCATGGGTTCCGGTTGTCGTGGCTATGTTCTTTGGGGTGACGTTTCTGCTATACAAGGAAGACGGCTAGTGAGGGAGGCGGTTTTGCGCAGCCATAGGCAGGCCGGTCTGGCACGCCTCTATGGGGCGACCGCCTTGGCGTGTCTGTTCGCCTGTGCGGTGCCGACGGCGCCCGCGCTGGCGCAGACGATCGCTGCCAAGTCCGTCCCTTCCGGCACGCAGATGCTGCTGGCCGCCGATACGCTTGTCTATGACAACGACAAGCATACGGTGACGGCCGTCGGCGGCGTGCAGATCGACTATGGCGGCAACAAGCTGGTCGCCCAGCGTGTGGTCTACAATCGCGACACCAAGCGCCTCGTCGCCAGCGGCGCCGTCGAGCTGATCAACAGCGACGGCACCAAGGTCAATTCCGACCATATCGACATCACCGACGATTTCGCCGACGGTTTTCTCAACGCGCTGCGTGTCGAGACGATCGACAAGGCTTATTTCGCAGCCGAGAGCGCCGAGCGCATGGGCGGCGTGCTCACCACCTTCCACAACGGCGTCTACACCGCCTGCGAACCTTGCGAGGACAAGCCGGACAAAGCGCCGACCTGGCGCGTCAAGGCGCGCAAGATCATCTGGAACGGCGAGAAGAAGACGGTCCGCTTCGAGAACTCGAATTTCGAATTCTTCGGCTTCCCGCTCGCCTACCTGCCGGCCTTCGAGATCGCCGACCCGACGGTGAAGCGCAAGAGCGGCTTCCTGATCCCCGGCATCGTCTACAACAACCATCTCGGCGTCGGCGTCAAAGTCCCCTATTACTTCGCGCTGTCTCCGACCTATGACCTGACCGTCACCGGCAGCGGCTATACAAAGCAGGGTTTCCTCGGCGAGGCCGAGTGGCGCCAGCGCTTCAACAACGGCCAGTACACGCTGAAGATCGCCGGCATCAACCAGCAGGATCCCGGCGCATTTGTAGATTCGGCCGGCCATAATGTGAATTCCGGGCCTGCCAACGATCCGAACAAGTTCCGCGGCATGATGGGCACCAAGGGCCAGTTCGCCATCAACGAGCGCTGGAATTTCGGCTGGGACGTGCTGCTCCAGACCGACAAGGAATTCTCGCGCACCTACAACATCGACGGCTACAGCGACCTCGTCCACCAGTCGTCGATCTATCTGACGGGCTTGAGCGACCGCAATTATTTCGACGTCCGTGCCATGCGCTTCGAGGTGCAGGAAGACACGCTCTCCAGCGACCCGACAGCGCGCGCTGCCAAGCAACCCTGGGTGCTGCCGTCGCTCGACTACGCCTATATCCCCGACACTTCGGTGGCCGGTGGCCAGCTGTCGTTCAACGTCAACGCACGCGTGATCAGCCGCAACCGGCTGGACGCCGTGCTCGCCGATGGCAGCGATCCGAATTCGATCAACAACGTGCGCGGCATCGAAGGCGAGTCGAGCCGGCTGACGGCGGAAGCTGAGTGGAAGCGCACCTTCACCACCGATAACGGCCTGCAACTGACGCCTTTGCTCGCGTTGCGCGGCGACGCCGGCTATGTCAACGCCAATTCGGCTTCGCTCGATGCCGTCAACCAGATGGCGACGAATCTCGGCCAGGACGTGGACATGCGCTCGTCGCTTGCCCGCTACATGGCCACGCTCGGGCTCGAGGCGCGCTGGCCGCTGTTGTTCTCGATGCCCAGTTCCAGCCACATCCTGGAACCGACCGCGCAGGTCTTCGTGCGTCCGAACGAGCAATATGTCGGCGGACTGGCGATCCCCAACGAAGACGCGCAGAGCTTCGTCTTCGACGCCACCACGCTGTTCGAGCGCGACAAATTCTCGGGCTACGACCGCATAGAAGGCGGCACGCGCGCCAATGTCGGCTTCCGGTATTCGGGCGCCTATGACAATGGCTGGGGCACGAACGCCATCTTCGGCCAGTCCTATCAGCTCGCGGGCGAAAACTCTTTTGCCGCGCCCGATCTCGTCAATGTCGGGGCCGAGTCCGGTCTGGACAAGCCGACCTCGGATTATGTCGGCCTTGTAGGCTTCAACAGCCCGAGCGGTTTCTCCGGCTCGCTGAGCGGGCGTTTCGACGAGCAGACCTTCGAGGTCAGGCGCGCCGAAGTGAAGGCCGCCTATTCCAGCCTGCCGATATCGCTCAGCGCCAAATATGCCTTCATCGAGGCGCAGCCGCTCTATGGCTTCACCACCGACCGCCATGAGCTCACGCTCGGCGCCTCGACCCATGTGGCGCAGAACTGGCGGCTGTTCGGCACCGGCACTTACGACATCCAGACAAATGTGCTGGTCAAGGACGGTGTCGGCTTCGCCTACAACGATTCCTGCTTCACTTACATCATGACGTATTCGCAGACGCGTGACACCGTCACCAAGGAAGTGTCGCAGAACATCGGTTTCAACCTGTCGTTCCGCACGCTCGGCGATTTCGGTTCGTCAACAAGCGCGGTCGATACCATCCAGTGACCAAGGGTGGGCGTACGGAGCCGTGCGTCGCTCGGCGCTGATGGTGGTTTGGTCTTGATTTGGCGCCTGATCCCCTGAGTATAGGCTCGATTCTAGGCGTCATGAGCCGGCGACATCGTTTCGCCGCATAAGACGGGCAATGGGGTCGACCGCATCGCGCAGGCGTTCGGAGGACGCGCGGCGCCGTCATGGTGGGGAAGATTGGGAAGGTAAGATGAGGAAATACCTGTTTTCAGCGGGATTCGCGCTTCTGGTGGCAGCGGCCTCGGTTTCGGTCACGGCTGTCGTGCAGCCTGCTTTCGCCGCTGAGATCAAGTATGTCGTCAACAACATAGCGATCACCACCGGCGACATCGCGCACCGCGCAGCCTTCTTCAAGCTGCAGCACAAGAAGGGCGATGCCGCGCAGGAGATGATCGACCAGACGCTGCGGCTGGCCGAGGCCAAGCGGCTCGGCATCCGCATCAGCGACCAGCAGGTCGACGCCGCCTATCAGCGCTTCGCTTCGGGCAACAAGATGCCGCTGGCGAAACTCGACGCGATCATGGCGCAATCGGGCGTCACCAAGGAACACTTCAAGGAATTCATCCGTGCCCAGATGGCCTGGAACCAGGCGCTCAGCGCGCGCTACCGCTCCGGCGAAGGCGGCTCGGTGACCGAGCAGGATGCCGTGCGGCGCATGCTGGACAAGGGCGGCGCCAAGCCGACCGCGACGGAATACATGCTGCAGCAGGTGATCTTCGTGGTGCCCGCGTCGGAGCGCGCCGCCACGCTCGCCAAACGCAAGCGCGAGGCAGACGCCATGCGCGCCCGCTTCAGCGGCTGCAACACCACGCGCGACTTCGCCAAGGGCCTGCTCGACGTCACCGTGCGTGATCTCGGCCGCTTTCTGGCGCCACAATTGCCGTCCGATTGGGCCGAGCAGATCAAGGCGACCAAGGTCGGCGCCGCGACGCCGACCCGCGAGACCGAGCGCGGCATCGAATTCATCGGCGTCTGCTCCTCGCGCGATGTTTCCGACGACAAGGCCGCGCAGATGGTGTTCCAGGCAGAAGGCAGCAACGACAAGGACGCCGACGAACTCAGCAAGAAATATGTCGCCGAGCTGCGCCAGAAGGCCAAGATCGTCGAACGCTAGAGCGACAAGCGTGCAATACCGCAGCCGGCCCACCGCATGAGCGCGCAGAAGACCGATGCGCCGCTGGCGCTCAGTGTCGGCGATCCCTCGGGCATCGGGCCCGAAATCGCTATCGCCGCCTGGCAGGCCGGCGACAGCGCCGGCGTGCCGCCCTTCTACCTGCTTGCAGACCCCGCTTTGATCGAAGCCCGCGCCCGCCTGGTCGGCGCAAATGTTGCGATTGCCGAGACGCTGCCAGGACAGGCAGCGCATCATTTTTCCCGCGCGCTGCCCGTCGTGCCGCTTTATGCGCGCCATGTCGACAGCCCGGGAGAGCCGGATCCGGCCAATGCCGCAGGCACGATCGAAGCCATCGACCGCGCCGTCGCGGACTGCCTCGCCCGCCGCGCCGCGGCGATAGTCACCTGCCCGATCGCCAAGAAGCCGCTCTATGATGCCGGATTTGGCTTTCCGGGCCACACAGAGTATCTGGCGCATCTGGCCTCGCGCCACACCGGCAGGGACGTGACGCCGGTGATGATGCTGGCCGGACCGGACCTGCGCACCGTTCCGGTGACCATCCACATCGCCTTGGCCGACGTGCCGAAAATGCTCACGACGGAGCTGATCATCGCAACCGCGCGCATCACCGCCGCCAATCTCAAGAGCCGCTTCGGCATCGCGCGGCCAAAGCTTGCGATCGCCGGGCTCAACCCGCATGCCGGCGAGGGCGGCGCCATGGGGCTGGAGGATGCAGCGATCGTCGCTCCCGCAGTCGAGATGTTGCAGGCGGAAGGCATCGACGCGATCGGACCGCTGCCGGCCGACACGATGTTTCATCCGCGCGCGCGCGCCGGCTATGACGCGGCGCTCTGCATGTATCACGACCAGGCGCTGATCCCGGCCAAGACCTTAGCCTTCGACGAGGCCGTCAACGTGACGCTCGGCCTGCCCTTCATCCGCACTTCGCCCGACCACGGCACCGCTTTCGACATCGCCGGCAAGGGCATCGCGCGCGCCGACAGCCTGATCGCCGCGTTGAGGCTGGCGCGCCGGCTGGCCGACAGCGGACGGCAGGCCGCCGCCGCGTGAGGATGCATTGAGCGGACGCACCACCATCGACGGGTTGCCGCCGCTGCGCGAGGTGATCGAGCGGCACGGCCTGCAGGCCAAGAAGGCGCTCGGGCAGAATTTTCTTCTCGACCTCAACCTGACAGGCAGGATCGCGCGCGCCGCCGGGGATCTCGGCGAGACGACAGTGATCGAGGTCGGTCCGGGCCCAGGCGGACTGACGCGGGCACTGCTCTTCAACGGCGCGCGGCGCGTGATCGCCATCGAGCGCGACGAGCGCTGCCTCGAAGCGCTGGCCGAGGTTTCCAGCCATTATCCCGGCCGGCTCGAGGTCATTCCCGGCGATGCGCTGAAGACGGATTTTGCCGCACTCGCCGGCGCGGCGGACGGCGCGCCTGTGAAGATCGTCGCCAACCTTCCCTACAATATCGGCACGGAGCTTCTGATCCGCTGGCTGACGGTGGCCGACTGGCCGCCCTTCTACCAATCGATGACGCTGATGTTCCAGCGCGAGGTGGCGGAGCGCATCACCGCGGCTCCTGGCAGTGACGCCTATGGCCGGCTCGGCGTGCTTGCCGGCTGGCGCACCGAGGCGAGGATCGCCTTCGACGTGCCGCCGCAGGCGTTCACGCCGCCGCCGAAGGTCACCTCATCGGTAGTGCATCTGGTGCCTCGCCCATCTCCCCTGCCCGTGGACGCCAGAAAGTTGGGCCGCGTCACCGAGGCCGCCTTCGGCCAGCGCCGCAAGATGCTCAGGCAAAGCGTGAAGAGCCTGGGTGGCGAGGCGCTGCTGACCCGCGCCGGCATCGACCCGACGCGTCGGGCGGAAACGCTGAGTGTCGAGGAGTTCGTCAGGTTGACGAACGCGGTGTAGTGCTCTTCGCCCCGTTTACGGGGAGAAGATGCCGGCAGGCAGATGAGGGGCGGCGCGAACCTGCAAAAGTATGGCGCTCCTAAGGGGAAAGTTGCGCTGGCAACCGTCATTCAAACGCATTACATTCATGGCAAAGGAGATGGCCATGCCAACGAACGCACTTGTCCAGACGCGTATCGACGCCGATATCCGGGATCGGGCTTCCGCGGTGCTCGAAAGCATGGGACTCACGGTTTCGGATGCGGTGCGGATACTTCTTACCCGAACCGCCAACGAGGGCGCGTTGCCCATCGATCTGCTCGCAAACAGTGAGGCTTACGATGTGTGGTTTCGCGCCAAGGTGCGCGAGGCTCTGGACGACACCCGAGCCGACATTCCTGACGAGCAAGTCGAGGCGTATTTTGCCGAAAGACGCGCTGCAGCACGTCGCAAGGTCAACGAGCCTAGATCTTGAAGATCGTATGGTCGGCATTCGCACTTTCGGATCGCGATGGGATATTCACGCATATCGAGGCTGACAACCCTGCCGCCGCGGTCGCGATCGATGAGCGGATTGTCGCCGCGATAGGCCGTCTCCGTGACTTTCCCGAGAGCGGCCGTACCGGCAGGCTTTCAGGAACACGAGAGCTTGTCATCGTCGGCACGCCATATGTCGCGGCCTATCAGATAGCTGAGAGCAGGATTCGAATCCTTCATGGAGCACAGCGCTGGCCGGACGATCTTGCAGACAGCTGACGCTATTTATCCGGCTGTCCGGCCAGCCTACGTCGTCTTCTCGTCCAGCAACCCCGAAATGAAATCGAACAGGCCAGGGCGCCTGTCGCGCCGAAGCCGCTCCGCCGTGACGATGGCGCGGACCTCGGCGAAGGCGCGGTCGAGATCGTCGTTGACGATGACGAAGTCGTATTCCTTCCAATGCTCGATCTCGAGGCGGGCGTTCTTCAGCCTGGTCTCGATGACGGATTCCTGGTCTTCGGCGCGGCGCTTCAGGCGCGCCTTCAATTCCTTCATCGACGGCGGCAGGATGAAGATCGAAACGATATCGGCGCGCATCTTCTCCTTGAGCTGCTGCGCGCCCTGCCAGTCGATGTCGAAGAGCATGTCGCGGCCTTCGGCCAGCGCGATTTCCGCGGGCTCACGCGGCGTCGCATAGCAATTGCCGTGCACCTCGGCCCATTCGAGCAACGCGTCGGAGTCACGCAGCCGCTCGAACTCGCGCATGGTGCGGAAGTGATAGTGGACACCCTCGATTTCCGAGCCGCGGCGCGGCCTTGTCGTGACGGAGACCGAAAGCTCGAGACTTCCATCGCTTTCCAAAAGATTGCGCGCGATCGTCGACTTGCCGGCGCCCGACGGCGACGACAGCACCAGCATCAATCCGCGGCGGCGGATGCGGGACCCCAGATCCCTGGCGGCCGTCGGTTCCTTGGCAACCATCCCCGTCACTCCAGATTCTGGACCTGCTCGCGAAACTGGTCGACCACCGCTTTGAGCTCCAGCCCGATCGCGGTGACCGCGGCGGCGTTGGACTTCGAGCACAACGTATTCGATTCGCGGTTGAATTCCTGCGCGAGAAAATCGAGCTTGCGGCCAACGGCGCCACCGCTTTTGAGCAGCGCCCGCGCCGAAGCGACATGTGTCTTCAGCCGGTCGATCTCCTCGCGGATATCGGCCTTGGTGGCGAGGAAGGCCGCTTCCTGGTGCAGCCGGACGGCATCGAGATTGGCCGAGGCATCCATCAACAGACGCATCTGCTCGGCGATGCGCGCGCGGATCGCGGCGGGTTCGCGCGAGGGGTCGGCCTCCGCCTTCAGCGTCAGCGTCTCGATGGTGTCGACATGGCCGGAAAGAAGCGCGCCAAGTGCCGCGCCCTCACCGAGGCGCGCCTGTTCAAGGCCGGCGAGCGCCGCCTCGAGCGCCGACAGGATCGTGGCATCGAGGGTAGCCCGCTCCTCCTCGGTCTCCACGGCCTCGGGGATGTCGAGCACCCCGCGCAGGGAAAGCAGGCCATCCGCGGTGGCGGGCTCGGTGCCGAACTGCTCCTGCAAACGCTTGGCCAGCCCCGCCAGATCCTTGAGGAACGCCTCGTTGACCACCGGCTGGACTAGCCTGGCGGCGGCGCGGCCGACGGTCAACGTCGCCTGGAAGTTGCCGCGCGCAAAGCCCTTCTGAATCGTCTGCCGGACCGCCGTCTCCAGCCGGTCGAAACCCTGCGGCAACCTCAGCCTCACCTCGGCGCTCTTGCCGTTCACCGATTTCACCTCCCAGGCGATCGAGGTGCCATCACTTTCGGCGGCGGACCGCGCAAAACCGGTCATGCTTTGCAGGCTCATTGCCCTGTCGTCCCCCTGTCGCAGCCAAGGCATGCGTGGCCCAGCGCTGCGCGCCCCAAACATCGCCGGACGAAAGGCCGGCGCCCCCTCAAAACATGAATACGGCCTCGCGTCAAAGGACGCGTACTTCCGTTTGATGCATGTCGTTTTCCCAAAACCGCTGCGCACTTTTGGGCGACATGCATTGCGCCTATTGCGCGTCGCCGCCGCCGGCGTCGCCGTTCTCGCCGCTGCCGCCATTGGCACCGGCATCGCCGCTGTCGCCGTTGCCATCGGGAGCAGCCGGCGCCGTCGTCTGGCCGGAAGCCTTGGCGGCGGCGTCCGCCTGCTTCTTCTGCAGCGCCCGGTAGCGGGCAACGTTCTGGTTATGCTCTTCCAGCGTCGCCGCGAAGACATGGCCGCCATTGCCGTCGGCGACGAAATAGAGGTCGTCGGTCTTCGACGGATTGGCGACCGCTTCGAGCGCCGCGCGACCCGGATTGGCGATCGGCGTCGGCGGCAGGCCCTTGATCATGTAGGTGTTGTAGGGCGTCTGCTTGTCGAGGTCCGACTGGTAGATCGGCCGGTCCGCCGGCTTTCCCTTGCCGCCGAAGAGGCCGTAGATGATGGTCGGGTCGGACTGCAGCCGCATGCCCTTGGCCAGGCGGTTGAGGAACACCGCGGCGACGCGCGAGCGCTCGTCGCTCCTGCCCGTCTCCTTTTCGACGATCGAGGCCAGCGTGACGAAGTCGTCGATGTTGGCGATCGGCAGGTCGGGCGCGCGGTGCGACCAGACGTCGTCGACCAGTTTCTTCTGGTCGGCGATCAGCTTATCGACCATCTGCTGCCTTGTGGCGCCGCGGGTAAAGCGCAGCGTGTCGGTGGCGATGCTGCCCTCCGGCGGCAAGGCCGGCGGCATATCGCCGGTCAGCGCCTCCTGATCGGCGACCCGCTGCAGCGCCTGCTCGACCGTCAGCCCTTCGGGAATGGTGAGCGAGTACATGACCGACTTGCCGCTCTTGAAGAGCTCCATGATGTCGCGCATCGAGGCGCGCGGCTTGATGGCGTACTCGCCAGCCTTCAGCGCCGATTCATTGCCCGTGGCGCGCACGCCCAGCCGGAAGACGCGGGCATCGCTGATCAGGTTGCGGCGTTCCAACTGGTCGGCGATCTCCTGCACGCCGGTGCTCGGCTTGATCAGGAAGGTGTCGCCATTGGCGGATGGGCCGGGCTCGACGAAAGCCTGCATGCCGAAATAGAGCGCGACACCCGAGGCGAGCACGACCAGGATGACCATGGAGAGGAAGAAATTGAGGAAGACGACGACCTGGCTGCGCGAGGCGCGCGAGCGCTTCGACGGCGGCGGCGTGCCGGCTTCCGGGCGCAACGCCTCGGCCGCGGTCTTCGGCCTGATCGGCCCCTTTGTGCCTTGCCGTCCGAATTCCCCGTCGCCGCCCGGATTTGTGCTGCCCGGATTTGTGCTCATGGCGCGCCCTGCCGTCTGATCTTGCAACGAATCCCCCGGCAAAAAGCTAGGGGAGAATTTGGCAAAAATGACGGCAGGTGGCGGAACTGCCGGCTGGTTGTCTGTCTCTGAGCAATCCCGGGTAGAAAACCGCTGCGCACTTTTCCTGGGATTGCTCCGGCTGGCCCTTCAGCCATTGTAACGCTGGAACACGAGCGAGGCGTTGGTGCCGCCGAAGCCGAAGGAATTCGACAGCGCGACGTCGATCTGGCGCTGGCGTGGCTTGTTCGGCACAAGATCGATCGCCGTCTCGCGTTCCGGATTGTCGAGATTGATGGTCGCCGGCGCGATGTTGTCGCGGATGGCCAGGATCGAGAAGATCGCTTCCGCGGCACCCGCGGCGCCCAGCAGATGGCCGATCGACGACTTGGTCGACGACATCGATATCTTCGAGGCGGCGTTGCCGACCAGGCGCTCGACCGCGCCGAGCTCGATCGTGTCGGCCATGGTCGAGGTGCCGTGGGCGTTGATGTAGTCGATGTCGGCCGGCGAGAGCTTCGCCCGGTTAAGCGCCGCCGTCATGCAGCGGAAGGCGCCATCGCCGTCTTCTGCCGGCGCGGTGATGTGATGGGCGTCGCCCGTCAGGCCATAGCCGGTGACTTCCGCATAGATCTTGGCGCCGCGCGCCTTGGCATGCTCCAGCTCTTCCAGGACGACAACGCCGGCGCCCTCGCCCATGACGAAGCCGTCGCGGTCGCGATCATAGGGACGCGAAGCTGTTTCGGGGCTGTCATTGCGCTCGGTGGAGAGCGCCCGGCAGGCGGCGAAGCCGGCAATCGACAGCCGGGTGATCGGCGCCTCGGCACCGCCGGCCAGCATCACATCGGCATCGCCCCACATGATCAGCCGGGCGGCGTCGCCAATGGCGTGCGCGCCGGTCGAGCAGGCGGTGACCACCGCATGGTTCGGGCCTTTCAGGCCGTGGCGGATGGAGACCTGGCCCGAGACCAGATTGATGATCTGCCCGGGGATGAAGAAGGGGCTGATGCGGCGCGGGCCGCGTTCCTTCAGGATCATCGCGTTTTCGGCGATGCCGTCGATACCGCCGATGCCGGAGCCGATCAGCACGCCGGTGGCGCACTGGTCCTCATGCGTCTGGGGCTTCCAGCCGGAATCGGCCAGCGCCTCGTCGGCGGCGGCGATGCCATAGAGGATGAACTCGCCGATCTTGCGCAGTTCCTTCGGCTCGAGCACGGCCTCCGGATTGAAGGTGCCGTTCAAGCCGTCGCCGCGCGGGATGACGTGGGCGATCTTGCAGGCAAGATCGTCCACCTCGAATTCGGTGACGCGGCGGCAAGCGCTGCGGCCGGAGAGCAATTCCCGCCAGCTGTGCTCGACGCCCATGCCAAACGGCGAAAGCAGGCCAAGGCCCGTGACGACGACACGCCTCATCGCAGGTCCTCCCCGATAATGCCTGCGAAAGAACTCAGGCCGAGGCCTTGTCGATATACTTCACGGCATCGCCGACGGTCAGGATGGTCTCGGCCGCATCGTCCGGAATCTCGACGCCGAACTCTTCTTCGAACGCCATGACGAGTTCGACCGTGTCGAGGCTGTCCGCGCCCAGGTCGTCGATGAAGCTCGCCTGCTCCGTCACCTTGTCGGCGTCGACGCCGAGATGCTCGATGACGATCTTCTTGACGCGCTCTGCGGTGTCACTCATTTGGGGCAATCCTCGTCTTAAGTTGTCTATCTTCGTTAGCGGGCGGAATGCCGCTAATCAAGCTGAAAGATGGTCTTGCGGGCAACGCACGCCACAGGACCGGTTTTTGCCCGAACCGCCGGGTTGCGGGCCGCATTACACGAAAAATGGCGGGCGTCCAAGCCGAAATGGCTGTTTTCACAGGCGCCCGCCCATGCCTCAGATCATCGCCATGCCGCCGTTGACGTGAATGGTCTGGCCGGTCACGTAGGCCGCCTCGTTGGAGGCGAGATAAGCGACGGCCGACGCCACTTCAACGCTGGTGCCCATGCGCCTTGTCGGGATCGCGGCCATGATCGTCTCTTTCTGCTTGTCGTTGAGCTTGTCGGTCATGGCCGATTCGATGAAGCCCGGGGCGACGCAGTTGACGGTGATGTTGCGGGTGGCGATTTCCTGCGCAAGCGACTTGGAAAAGCCGATCATGCCGGCCTTGGATGCGCAGTAATTGGTCTGTCCGGGATTGCCGGTGACGCCGACCACCGAAGTGATGTTGATGATGCGGCCATGGCGGCGGCGCATCATGGGATGGGTGAGTTCGCGGGTGAGCCGGAACACGGCGGTGAGGTTGACCTCGATCACAGAATCCCAGTCGGCGTCCGACATGCGCACGAACAGGCCGTCCTTGGTGATGCCGGCATTGTTGACCAGGATATCGACGCCCTCGAGGTCGGCTTCAGCCTTCTGTCCGAGCGCCTTGACCGCGTCGCGGTTGGTCAGGTCCGCTGGAAACAGTTTTACGCGGTCGCCCAATTCGCCCGCCAGGGCTTCCAGCTTCTCCACACGGGTGCCGTGCAGGCCGACGATAGCGCCCTGGCTGTGCAGCACCCTGGCGATCGCTTCGCCGATGCCTCCCGATGCGCCGGTGACGAGCGCCTTGCGGCCGGTCAGTTCGAACATTTTCTCAACCTCATTTTTCCGAATGCGCCGCGGGCGATCCCGGTTCCGTATACGTCAAATCATCCAGGCCATGCCAGAAATCTTCGGTCGTCAGGACATCCTCGTCACCGCGCCGAATGCGTTCCACAACCTCAGCTGCAATGCGATAGTCCTCCTCCATGTGCTCGGTTTTGCTTCGACCAATCTTCGAAGGAGACATTCGACACCTCCGGTAACGTTCGAGCGATCCTTAGCCAAGCGCCGCCAGTGCCGCCTCGACTTCCGCCGCCGTGCCGATGGCGCCGGTGGCGATGTCGCGGTTGATGCGGCGCGCCAGGCCCGACAGCACCTTGCCGGCGCCGACCTCGTAAAGCGTCGCGACGCCGTTGGCGCCGAACCATTCCACCGTCTCGCGCCAGCGCACGCGGCCGGTCACTTGCGCGACCAGGCGGCGAGCGATCTCATCAGGGTCGCTGGTCGGCGTCACCGTCACGTTGGAGACGACCGGAATCACCGGCGCCTGCTTCGCCACACCCGCCAGCGCCTCGCGCATGATATCTGCCGCCGGCGCCATCAGCGCCGAGTGGAAGGGCGCGGAAACCTGCAGCATCAGCGCCCGCTTGGCGCCCTTTTCGGTGCACAGCTTCGCCGCCAGCTCGACCGCCGCCCTGGCGCCCGAAATCACCAGCTGGCCGCCGCCATTGTCGTTGGCGACCTGACAGACGGAGCCTTTGGCCGCTTCCGCGCATGCCGCTTCGACATCGGCCTGCTCGAGACCGATGATGGCGGCCATGGCGCCCTCGCCGGCCGGCACCGCCGCCTGCATGGCGTTGCCGCGGGTCCGAAGCAGCCGCGCCGCGTCGCCGACCGAAACGAAGCCGGCCGCCGCAAGCGCGGAATATTCGCCCAGCGAATGACCGGCGACATAGGCCACCTTGTCCTTCAGCGAGAAGCCCCGCGCTTCGAGCGCCCGCATCGCCGCCAGCGACACCGCCATCAGCGCCGGCTGGGCGTTGGCGGTCAGCGTCAGCGTCTCTTCCGGTCCTTCCCAGATGAGTTTCGACAGGTTTTCGCCGAGCGCGGCGTCCACTTCCTCGAAGACGCGGCGCGCTTCGAGGAATTGATCGGCGAGGTCCCTGCCCATGCCGACGGCCTGGCTGCCCTGTCCCGGAAAGGTGAATGCGACGGCCATTTTGGGTCTCTCCAGAGGCTGGTTTTTCCCTGCCTCTGGCGCAAGGCGCACAGCCAAGTCAAGCCCGCCGGCGCCTCTTCAGCCAGCATTTCAGCCGGAAAACCCAGCTGACTCCCTGTTCCGAAAGGCTTTTTGGCGATCACACCTGATGAAAACCGCTCACGTTTAGTTTGCTGGCTCTTCTTATTTCCGCCACAGGCGCTAGCTTTGCGTGACATTTCGATGACAGAAGCGTGACGGGCGTGGAAGGCGTGTCGCGTTGGCCGGGGGAAGTAGAGTGGCAAGGATCAGAAAAGGCGCGGCCAAGCCCGTGCCTCAGTTTTTGGAAGACGATCCGTCCACCGGCTACCTGCCGGGACGGGCCTGGCCGACTGTACGCTACGGCCTGACGACGCTTCTCGTCTCCGCCCTGCTCGTATTCGCGATCGAGTTGATCGTGCGCGGCGATTTCTTCGGCACGGTCGATTTCTTCCTGCAGCCGTTCAAGCCGGGCTGGACCACCATCATCGTCTTCGCCCTGGTGCTGGTCGGGCTGGACGCCATACTCGGGCGCAGTCACCAGAGCCTGATGATCGTGGCGCCGCTGACGCTGGCGCTGGCCTTTGTCGGCCACCAGAAATCGCACTATCTCGGCGATCCGCTTTATCCGACGGATTTCCTGTTCGCCCGCCAGATCGTGGCGCTGATGCCGCTTCTGGTGCGCGAGCGGCCGTGGACGGCCGTCATGCTGGCGGTCGGCATCGTCGGCGGGCTGACGCTGCTTGTCTACGGCTGGCGGACCTGGCGCAGGCGGGTGCCGATCCTCAGCCGCAAAGGCCGCCTGGCGCGGCTGGCGCTTGCCGTGCCGCTGCTCGCCTTCTTCGTCTCGATCATGGACTATGCCACCTTCTCGTGGACGCGCGACCGGCTGCAGATCATCCCGATCATGTGGGACCAGAAGGAAAACTACGCCTCCAACGGCTTTGCGCTGGCTTTCGCGATGAATGTGCCGATGGCGCATGTCTCGGCGCCGCCCGGCTACTCCGAAAAGGCGATGGCCGCGATCCAGCGCCCCGACGTCGCCGCTTCGGTACCAAACGAGAAGCCGGATATCGTGGTGGTGATGAGCGAATCCTTCTGGGATCCGACGCAGTTGCCCGGCGTCATCATCAAGCCCGACCCGATCCCGACGGTTAGGGCCTTGCGCTCCGGCTCGATGTTCTCTCCCGAATTCGGCGGCATGACCGCCAATATCGAGTTCGAGGCGCTGACCGGCTTTTCCAATGCCTTCCTGCCGGCCGGCTCGATCCCCTATCAGCAATATGTGCGCACCCCGACCCCGTCGCTGGCGACCTTCCTGAAGAGCGAAGGTTACTATGCGCGTGCCATCCATCCTGGCACCAACTGGTTCTGGAACCGCGGCGCGGTTTATGCCGATTTCGGCTTCAAGGACTTCAAGTCTGAAGAGACGCTGCCGCCGATGGAAAAGCGCGGCCCGCTTGCCTCCGACGCGGCAATGACCGACGAGATCATCCGCGAGGCCGATGCCAGCGACGACCCGGTGTTCTTTTTTGCGGTCAGCCTGCAGAACCATGGGCCTTACGAGCCTTACCGCTACAGCAACCCGACGCATTCGGTCGATGCGCCGATCAGCTCCTGGGCGCGGGAATCGCTGCTCTCCTATGCCGAAGGCTCGGCCGACGCCGACCATGGCCTTAAGCGCCTGATCGACTGGGCGAAGGCGCGCCAGCGGCCGACGATCATCGCCTTCTTCGGCGACCATCTGCCGCCGCTGGGACCGGTCTATGTCGAGACGGGCTATCTCAAGGACAATGTCGCGCCGCGCAGGGAACCTAACGCCGGCGCCGCGATCGAGCATCACGATACGCCGCTGGTCATCTGGTCGAACCGCTCCGGTCCGGTGCAGAACCTGGGCTCGGTAAGCCCGGCCTTCCTGCCCTACCATATCCTGACCACCGCGGGCATCACCCACCCCTATTACACCGGTTTCCTCGGCGCGCTGCGCGAACACTACCGGGTGGTCGACCGCAACCTGCTCCTGTCGCCCTCGGGCGAAGCCACGCCGGACTGGGCGAGGCAGAAGCAGATCGACCCGAAGATCAACGATTTCCGGCTCATCCAATACGACATGATGTTCGGTAAGCGCCGCTCGGCGCCCGACTTCTTCCCCGAAACGGTTGACAAGCTCGTCGCGCATACGAGCTGAGGCGAAGGCGGTCAAAGCTGATCACAGCCATCCCGGCCATTGGCGGGAAGCGATGCTCCAATTCCGGAGCCTCGGAAGGTTTCGCCGCCGCAATCTGGACGTCAAAAGCCTGGAACGGGCTGGGTCTTTCCACTCAGTCGCGCGCCAATCGTCAAAGCCGCCGGAAAACTCTTGATCACGGCGCGCATGGCCGTCGCGCCACCTGGCCCAAGCGCTATCCGGGCAATCAAGGCCGCGGCACGCAGACGCGTCGAGAATTGCCGACGCCATTCGCGTTCGTAGCGATGACCGGCGGCGTCGCGGCCCTCGTGACCTTTGCCCGATGCGATCAGTTCTCGCGCAAGCAGCCAGCCCGATTGCAGCGCCATCGAAATCCCCTCGGCGATGACGGGATGCGACTCACCTGCGATGTTGCCGACGCGGAAGATGCCCTGATCGTAGCCAGCCCGGATACCGGGATGAATCGGTCCCGCAGCCAGCCAGGGGCCATCCAATTCGGCACCGGCCAGCACAGTTGCTACGCCTCGGCATGAGGCCAGGACATGGCGCGATACCGCATCCGCCGCCGCAATATTTCCAAAGCGCTGGCGAAGCCCGGATAGAACATCGCGGCGGATGCAGCAGGAGATTGAAACCCGGCCATGGTCCGCCGTCACCATCCCACCATATCCGCCTGGGAATACGAGCAGCGGCATCAGGTCGGGCGCCAGCGCGGCGCCGGTAAAATGCGCCTTGAACCCGAAAAGGTCGGAAGGTTGGCTCGTTCTTTCAAGCTGGCTCGGTAGTTTCCCGCTTTCCCAGGATCCGTGCGCGGCAATGATGACAGGTGCGCTGAGGACCTTCTGTTGCCGGCCCGACTCCACAGTCACAAATTGCAAGTCATCGCGCCGACGAACAGCGACCGCCTTGCAAGGCTGGAGAATTTCGACGCCCGCACGTTCGGCGGCCTGTAGCAGGATGGTGTCCAAACGATCGCGGCCGAGCGCGCGGCCAAGACCCGTCCTGGCGGTCGGCATTCGGGCCTGCGCAGAGACATCGCCCGAAAAGAACCCGACCCGACGTATTTCGGGCCCGGCTTCCGCGCGCCAGCTCTCGCCAACGCCCAACTGATCGAGCAAGGCAAGGCTGGTGCCTGACATAAACTCGCCGCAGACCTTTCGGCGAGGAAACAGCACCTTCTCCACCATTGCCACCGACCAACCCCGTTGGGCGAGCGCAATGGCGGTGGAGCTGCCGGCAGGGCCGGCGCCGATGACAATTGCGTCATGCATCATTTCGTGTCGGGCATGCTGCCACCGACAAAACCTTGCGTGAACAGGCCTCTGCGGCCCTCCATCACAGGCGTTCCACCTGACAGTTGCCACAATTGTGAAAGTTCCGTGCCGCGAAAACCGGCGCGGACACTTTGCGCCGCATCGTTCAGCGTTACTGCGCAAGCGCCGATCAATCGCAGGAACCGTGTAGCCACAAGTGGCACCTTGGCTCTCAATGGCTCCGTCGCGACGAGTATCGGGGCCATCGTCATGATCCGAGAAAATAGCTCCAGCAGGCGCATGTCATCGAAGTGATGGAGGATAAGGTTGGCGCAAACAAGGTCGAAGGGCCTGTCCTGTGTCCAATCGAACAGATCTGCAGTTACGGGTTGCGCCCGCCAACCCAATTCAGCGAAAGAGTTGCGCAAGTCCTCGCCTATCAGGCCGATCCTGTCGACCATGACGATCTCGACGTCGGGCCAATAGCGCGCCATCAGCCGCGCCACCGTCAGCATGAACTTTCCGTCGCCGGCGCCTATTTCGAGGATGCGCAGCGGTGGCTTTTGCACATTCGCTCGCATCAGCGATGCCATGATCCTGGCCTGGAACATCAATGCATTGATGCGAACGAGGTCGCGACGGGATGCAATCGCACGGGGATCATCGGCGGGAAGGCCGTCAAGGAGTTCTGGCTCTAGATGCCGGATGTTTATGTCGGTCATGCGCTGGATCGGAAATCTAGGGCCTCGGCGGGGCAATCCGGCAATAGAATTCGGTCGTACCTTCATGGCCGCGCGCACTGTTCATCGCGGAACTCGCATGTGAACTCAACCCGGATGGCGAAGCGAAGGTCGGTCCCTTCATGCAAGATCGGAGGCTGATATCACAGTTTGCTAATGAGAAATATCGGCGCCGCGCAATAAAATGCCCTATGCAGGCGTTTACCTTATGAACGCTTCCCCAATACGCAGACCTCTTGTGAGACCCGATTGGGCTCATTCTCGGAGCTATCTTGTCCCCACAAGCGTATCTGAATGGCATTGCCACGTGTGTCCCCGAACACGACGTGCATCAATTCTTCCTCGGCTATGGAGCCTCGCTGCTTGAAAACGATCCACAAGGCCTTGCGCTCTTCGAGCGGATGGTCGCTCTGGCCGGGATCGAACATCGCTATTCCTGCTTTGCGCCTGCCGACGATCCGCACGGCGGGGCAATAGACCGCGACGGCACCTCGGTCAAAGGCTCGTTCGCCAGCACCGCAATCCGTATGCGGATGTACGAAGCCGCCGCGCCGGAGCTCGCGCAAAAGGCCGTCGACAAACTTCTGGCCAACGACGACCGCTCGCTGATCACGCATTTGATCGTGACAAGTTGCACCGGCTTTTCAGCGCCTGGCATCGACCTGGAGCTGGTGCAGCGATGCGGCCTGTCGACGTCGGTCGAGCGTACCATCGTCGGCTTCATGGGATGCCATGCCGCCATCAATGCCTTGAAGCTTTCACGCCACATCGTGCGCTCGGATCCGAGCGCACGCGTGCTGGTCGTCAACATCGAATTGTGCACGCTGCATTTCAAGGAAGCCACGAAGCTCGAGAAGCTGATCTCGTTCTGCCTATGGGGCGACGGTTGCGCGGCCTCGCTGGTGACGGCCGAACCGCATGGCATCCTGCTCGAAAGCTTCCACGCCATCGTGGCGGCGGAGCGCAAGGAGCTGATGAGCTGGCACATCCGCGACGACGGGTTCGACATGGTGCTGTCCGGCCAGGTTCCCGGCGCCGTCCGGGAGACGCTGCGCAACGAGCATCCGGCCATCCTCGGCGGCAGGCCCGCCAAGGAGATCGATTTGTGGGCGGTGCATCCTGGCGGCCGCTCGGTGCTCGACTCAGTCGAGCGGGCACTCAAACTGGAGCCGACCGCGCTAGCAGCATCGCGCGAAGTGCTCCGGCGATACGGCAACATGTCGTCAGCAACCGTGATGTTCGTGATGGCCGAAATGCTGAAGGAGCCGTCGGGCCTGCTCGGCTGCGGCATGGCGTTCGGGCCCGGATTGACGACAGAGACCATGATGTTCCGGACTGCCTGATGAAGTCGAACACTGTCCGGCACCGCGTCCGTGCTTTCGCAGCCCGCTGGCTGGTGCCCTACTTGCCGTATCCGCACTTCATGTGCGTGGCGCCGCTTGACGCCGTATTGCGGGTCTTGTGGCGCGCGGAAGGCCAGTTCCCTCCCGCTTACTGGCCACGCCTGGTGCTCCTGCTCCTGCTTTCCGGCATCAACACGATCGCCTCCCTGCCGGAGCGCCTGATCCTTGCAGCATGGCTGCGGCTGCGGCCTCCCCGGATGGAGCGGGACAACGCGCCCGTGTTCGTCCTTGGTTACTTCCGATCCGGGACGACGTTTTTGCAGAACCTGCTGGCAGCAGACCCAAGTTTGAGATCGCCGAGCTGGCCGCAGGTCCTGGCGCCTCAGACATTCGTCCTTGGCTGGGCTCTCCTGCGCACCCTTTTCGTGCCCTTGCTGCCGTTGACGCGCCTCGACGCGGTCGTGCCGGTGGGCGCCAGGCTGCCGGCGGAGGACGACTTCGCATTGAACAATCTGGGTGGGATGTCGATCGTGGCTGGACGCGCCGTGCTTCCCCGCCGGCAAGCCTTCTTCAATCGATATCACGATCTCGACGCGCTTTCGGCGGACGAGCTGAGCCGCTGGCGCTCACATCAATTCGCATTCGTCCAGAAGCTCACTCTCGTCGCAGGCGGGCGGCGACTTCTGCTCAAGTCGCCGAGCCACACGGCCCGCGTCCGCTACCTGCTGGAACTGTTCCCGGGCGCCAAGTTTGTCCACATCTCCCGTTCGCCGGAAGCGGTATTCCGGTCCAACATCTTTCTGGTGCGAGAATTGCAACGGGCATTCGCCCTGCAGTCGCCGCTACCCGAGGACGAGCAGGAGGAGATCATCACGCGCGATTATCTCGCGACGGAGATGCACTATCTGGCAGATAGAGCCCGGATTCCAGCCGCCGACTTCGCAGAGGTGCGGCTACAGGATCTCATTGCCGACCCGATGGGCGAGATGAAACGGATCTACCGCGAACTGGACCTGCCATTTTCCCGCGGCTGCGAGGAGCGCATGCTGCAAGTCGCCGCGACGTTTGGCAAACAGCTGCGCAACCGCCATCCCGACCTGACGGAAGGGCAGAAAGCGCGCGTAGCCCGCCTCGAACCGCTCGCTTCCAGCTTCGGGGATGCGCCTGCGCTGGCTCGCGAGACGCTCAATATTGACAGTCAACCGCGCATTGGGTGACATGGGATGATGACAGCAGGCCTATGGTCGCAGACAAGCTGGGCAGCTTTGGCGCGGCTGCTGGTTGTCCCTTTGTTGCTCGCCATCTGCGCCCCACCGCTTTCGGCATCTGCCGATGAGCAGAGCGATGCGGCCAAGCTGGTCGAGACCGTGCGCCAGGCGGCGATTGTGCTTGGGCACGGTGGACCCGCCAAGGCGCAGCTGCGTTCGATCTCCGCTGCCTTCGACGGAAAGGGGATCGCCCAAGCCGTGCTCGGGGCGCATTGGCGCAGCGCCAGTGCGGACGACCGCGCCGCCGTGGTCGATGCGCTGCTTTATGCCATCGCCCACAGGCTGGCCGACAAGCTCGAGCGGACGCAGGACAAGAGTTTCACCGTGCTCGGCACAAAGGCCCTGGCCAACGGCGACATCCTCGTGCGTAGCGAATTCCGCCGGCCGCTCCACGGCCCGACCTCCGTGGACTGGCGTGTGCGCCACTGCCGCGGACAATTGTGCATCGGCGATGTCTTTGTCGACGGCGGCTCGGTGACCGTGCAGCAGCGGGATCGCATTGGCCAGCTGCTCGCCGGCAATGGCGGCTCGATCCCCGCGCTTGTCGCCGATCTCAGGAAAGGCCGAGTATGACTCCTCGCCGGTGCTTATGTCCGCCCTCGTCGAATTGAGCAATGTCGGCCGCGATTTCGACGGCGGCCGCATTGTCGCCGTTGAGGATGTGTCGCTGGCCATCGGGACCAACGAGACCGTCGCCATTGTCGGCCGCAGTGGCAGCGGCAAGTCCACAATCCTGAACCTTATCTGCGGGCTCGACCGGCCGACCCGCGGCGAAGTCCGATTCGAAGGACGGGCCGTCAATGGAAGGGCTGCCTGGGCAGCCGTCCGGGCCAGCAGGATCGGTATCGTTTTCCAGAATTTCTCCCTGCTCCAGTCCTTGTCGGCGCGCGAGAACATCGAGGTGGCGCTGTTGGGAAACCTCGGCGGAGCGCGGCAGCGCAGCGTTCGCGCGCTGGAACTGCTGGCGCATTTCGGTCTCGCCGATCGCGCTACGCTGCGGCCGGCCGAGCTTTCCGGCGGCGAACGCCAGCGGCTTGCCATTGCGCGGGCGCTTGGCAACCGTCCGAAGCTTCTCCTTGCGGACGAGCCGACAGGAAGCCTCGACGTGCAGACGGGCCAATCGGTCATGGGCATCATCGGCGATGCGCATCGCGAATTCGGGACCGCAGTGATCGTGGTGACCCATGACGAGGACGTGGCCGCATTGTGCGGCCGGCGCGTCGAGATCTCGGATGGACGCATCCGTTCGGACAGCCGAATGGCGGCGATGTCGGCGCCTGCGCCGGCTTCGCGGATCCGCTAAGCCATGACAGAGCTGACACTTCCCCTGCGCGGTCTTATTGCGCGTCCGCTTCGCACCCTGCTCACGGTGCTCGGCATCGCTTTGGCGGTCGCCGGGTTTGTCGCACTTACCGGCCTGACCGCCGGCGTCCAGCGATCGTTTGCGTCGGGAATCGATGAGAACGGCGCGGACCTGGTGGTAAGCCAGCGCAGCTCGTTCAACCTGGTGAGCAGCACCGTGCCCAAGTCGCTAGGCCCGGCGCTTTCCGCTGTGCCTGACGTCGAGGCCGTGTCGGGCGTTCTCCTCAACATCACCACCGCCGACGAGGACGCGAATATCGTGATGGCCGGCTGGCCGAGCGGCAGCTTCCTATGGAAAGGCGTGCCCCTCGTGGCGGGGCGAATCCCGGCGCCGGGGGACCAGTGGCCGGTGGTCCTTGGCCAATCCATTGCCAGCGCATTGGGCAAGCGGATCGGCGAAACCGTCGAGCTGCAGTTCCAGCCCTATCAGATCGTCGGCATCGCGTCATTCTCGTCCATGCTGAACCAGAACAGCGCCATCGTTCCGCTCGAAGGGCTGCAGCAACTCCTGTCGCGGGAGGATGTGTTCACTCTGTTCGAGGTGAGATTGAAGCGCCCGCTCGACAACAACGACATCGCTGTTGCCCGCACCCGGCTTATCGCAGCCGCACCGGGGTTCGAGGTGGGCGACACCGAGCAGTTTGCCAACAGCATTCGCGTCTTCGATCTGCTTCAGGCGATTGCCCGGACAATTTCGCTGGTTGTCATGATGATGGCCTCTGTCGCCGTTGCCAACACACTTCTGATGGCCGTGAACGAACGGACGTTCGAGATTGGGGTTCTCGCAGCACTGGGCTGGTCACCGGGGCGGATTCTTCGGCTCATTCTCATCGAAGGCGTTTTCATGAGCGCAGCCGGCGGCGTCATCGGCATTATTCTCGGCGCCCTTGCCATGGAATTGGCGGCGAAGACAAAGTTCGCGGCGGGCCTGATCGTCCCTTATTTTTCAGGCTGGTCGATCGCGCAGGCGCTGATCTTCGTCTTCATCGCCGGGCCGCTCGGCGCGCTCTACCCTGCCTGGCGCGCCACGCGCCTTCTCCCCGCTGAAGCGCTCCGCAGGCTCTGACGCGACTTGCCTTGTCGGCCGGGAGGGCGTTCCGGTGCCGATGGCGCCGGCAAAAGCATCGACCTGTCCGGCGGAGGTCTGGCTCTGTTCGCCGGACGGGCGCACAGAAGCGATCGGTATACGACCGTTCCCGTGCCGCGCCGCCCACCCTCGTCAGTTGGTGAGCTGCAGCCTGGAGAACTTGTTGGCGATGGTCTGGAAGACGTTGGGCAGCTTGGCCGGGTCCTCGACGGCGTAATAGTCGCTCGGGTCGGAAGCGCAGGCGCTGTAGAGCGAACGATTGGCCGCCGTGTCGGCCTGCAGCACCATGGTGTAGATCTGCACGCCCTGGTTCTTCAGCTGTGTGCAGACATCCTTGGTCCAGCCGTCCACATTGCGCGCCGCCGCCGTCTGGTTGCTCGAACCGAAACGGCCGCTGGCGAGGTAGCCATAGGAAGTGTAGTCCGATTTCTGCGGCGTGTTCGATGCGCCGTAGACGACGTTCTCGCCATCGGTCAGAAGCATCACCACCTTTGTGACGCCCGCCGTCTTATAGGGGGCGGCGGCGGTGTAGGGTGGCTGCGGCGACAGCACCCGCTGGCCCCAGCTCAAGCCCTCCGACACGTTGGTGCCGGAGCCGTTCCATTCGCTCATCTGGCTCGCTGCCTGGCGAAGCTTGTCGAAGTCGTCGGTCAGCGGAATGATCGGCGTCGGGCAGGCGCGGTTCGGGCCGATGGTGATCGGATTGCCGGCCTCGGTGATTTCCTTGCCGGTCGAGGCGACGTATTTGGCGATCGTCGTCAAATCCGCGCTGAGCAGCGCGTTGAGCACGCCCGTCAGCAGCCCGCTCAGATCTATGCCCAGTATGTTCTGGTTCAGCTTGGTCTTATCGATAGTGTCGTTGAGATAGGAATTGTTGTAGCCGGTCGACGAATTGCCATACGACGCCGAGGGCTTCCTGGCGACGTCCGGGTCGTCCGGCGCGAAATAGGGCACGAACAACGTATCGGGCTTCGACGGGTCCGGCGGCGTATCGGAAATGTTCAAGGCGCCGGGCCGCGCCTCGACGCAGCCCTTCCAGCCCGTATTGTTCCAGCCGCCCGTCTGTCCGAGCTGCTTGAACAGCGCCATGTGGTTCGGTCGCTTGCCGCCGATGATCGGAAAGTTGACGCCGTTGGTGGACGACCTGCCGTCCATATCGATCCAGGACGGATCGAATTCGGGGCCGTTGACGTCGACGGCGGTGACGAAGGGCACCAGCGAGGCCCGCACGGACCGGGTCGGCGACTTGACCGCCTCGAGATAATCGAGCAGCGACTTGGTCGCCGTCCGGAGCGCGGCGATACGCGCGCCGGCCATCGAGCCAGTGTTGTCGAGCACCAGCACCACTTCGAGCTGATTGTTCGATTCGACCGCCGAAGCGTCGACGCTGATATGCTTTTCGGCGCCAAACAGGAACGCGAAGTTGAGATTGACGTCGGCCGAAGCCGTGGCCCTGGTCTTGACGAAGTTGACGCCCCTGTCGACGGTGAGCGTGGCCTTGGCGTTGGAGAGTTCACCGTGGCTGGCGACATTGGCCTGAAAATAGCTGTTGAAGGCATCATTGCGCGTCGTCTCGGCGTCGCCGAGATGCGAAGAGGCGAGGTTCGCGGCGTCCAGCGCGTTCTGCAGATTGCTTTTTGCCCGCATCAGGGTGGAGACATCGGTGGCAAACGCCACCGCGCCCAGCATGGCCGGCACGCCCACCGCCAGCATCAACGAGAAATTGCCGCGCCTTGAGCGCCAAAACTGCCTGAGAAGCATTCCCTACCCCTGGAATTGCTCGATTTTCCGCCGCCTTGCGGCCCGCGTGCCTCTCATGCGCCTTTCATGATAAACGGGTGGTTACAACCCGTTACAACCTTATGGGGGTGGTTAAAGTTCGATTACTGGAAAATCGATAAAATCGGGCAACGGCCGGCGTCTTCCGAAACTGCGGCGCCTTCTCCAGCCATGCAGGGACTCCCGACTTTGGCCAGTGTCTCAGTCTGAAATTCAACCCGTCGCTCGCGGTGCAAAGAAGCACGTCCATCTCATTCGATATCTGCCTACGCGAAATGTCGGGTAGAGATTTTCGCAGATATGATACTGGTCATCAGGCGCAGCCTGCACGCGGTTCCATGGAATGAACCACTCGCCTGTAGGCGGATCGTTCCGAGAGTAAGGCTCGGGTTGCTTGACGTAATAGCCCTGTCTGGCAGATCTGACATCGCTTGACGCGATAGGACGGCAATCATGATCGTCGCAGCATTTGAGATTAAGAACAGGATCAGTCTTGCCCGAATACCAGCTATGGGCGTTGGCGTCGCCCACCAAGATAAGACATATAAAGGCGATACGCCGTTGCAGCCGCCCCATGGATTTCAGACCCTCACATTTTGCCTATAGCATATTATGGATGGCTAATATTTATACTGAGGTCGAATCGATAGGCGCATAGGTCCGATCGGCTGCCGTCACTCGGCAACTCGCTTTTGCAGGACCGCGCGTTCCCGGCTTCGGCAACGGCCCCCGCTTAAGGCTGAGGCACTACGTGGCCTTGCCTTCGCTGGAAATTGCTGTATAGACCCCCGCAATCTGCCGGTCCTTGCTGGGGGCTGAACGGAGGGCCGTGGCCTTTTCGAAGGTCGCGACACGAAGCCAGAAGGGCTTCCGGCCTCCCGTGTCTCCGCTCTCGACCGTCTCGTGATGCTCCTTTCTTCCCCGCTCTTTCGCGACCGGGTCAGACAAGTTGCAGAGGCTTAGCCGCGAGGGCCGGTGTGAGAGAAACGAAGAAAGGCACTAAAACATAATGGCTCTTTACGAACATGTGTTTCTTGCCCGGCAGGACCTGTCGCAGCAGCAGGTTGATGCGCTTGTCGAACAGTACAAGGGCGTCATCACGGCGAATGGCGGATCGGTCGGCCGGATCGAGAACTGGGGGCTGAAGTCCCTCACCTACCGGGTCAAGAAGAACCGGAAGGCTTACTACACGCTGATGGACATCACCTGCCCGCCGGCCGCGCTCAACGAAATGGAGCGCCAGATGGGCCTGTCGGAAGACGTCCTTCGCTTCCTCACCATCAAGGTGGAAGCGCATGAGGAAGGCGTCTCGGCGATGATGCAGAAGCGCGAAGAGCGTTCCGAGCGCGGCGGCTTCGGCGACCGCGACCGTGGCGATCGCGGCCCGCGTTCCTTCGGCGACCGCGACCGCGGCGACCGTGGTCCGCGTTCGTTCGGCGACCGCGATGGCGGTGGCGATCGTGGTCCGCGCCGTCCGCGCGAAGGCTTTGAAGGAGCTGCAGAATAATGGTCGACATCAACCAGATCCCGACCCGGCGTCCGTTCCATCGCCGCCGCAAGACCTGCCCGTTCTCCGGCGCCAACGCTCCGAAGATCGACTACAAGGACGTGCGTCTCCTGCAGCGCTACATTTCCGAGCGCGGCAAGATCGTGCCCTCGCGCATCACCGCCGTCAGCCAGAAGAAGCAGCGCGAGCTCGCCAAGGCGATCAAGCGCGCCCGCTTCCTAGGCCTGCTGCCCTACGTGGTTCGCTGATATTTCGAGCGGGCGGTTTGCCGCCCGCTCTTTTCACCGGCGCGACGGGCGTGTCGGATTGAGCATCAAATCCCGAGTTGGGGCCAATTGCCTCTAACTGCCCAGACAGGCAGGACAGCGACAAGAGCGGCTATGCCGCACCAAGCTTCCTGACCTGTTCCAGATCATTGCGCCAGTCTTTCGGCCGGCGCCAACCGAAGGAACGAAACCATGGAAGTCATTCTCCTCGAGCGCATTTCCCGCCTCGGCCAGATGGGCGAGACCGTCAAGGTCAAGGACGGGTTCGCCCGCAATTTCCTGCTGCCGCAGGGCAAGGCGCTGCGCGCCAACGAAGCCAACAAGAAGAAGTTCGAGGGCCAGCGCGCCCAGCTCGAAGCCCGCAACCTGGAGCGTAAGTCGGAAGCCACGCAGGTCGCCGAGAAGCTCGACGGCAAGAGCTTCATCGTCGTGCGCTCGGCCGGCGAGACCGGCCAGCTCTACGGCTCGGTGTCGACGCGCGACATCGCCGATCTGCTGATCGCCGAAGGCTTCACCGTCAACCGCAACCAGATCGAGCTCAACCAGCCGATCAAGACCATCGGCCTCTCCAATGTGGCGATCGCGCTGCATCCGGAAGTCGAGGTCACGGTGACCCTCAACGTCGCCCGTTCGGCCGACGAGGCGGAGCGCCAGTCCAAGGGCGAGATGCTGACCACAGCCGAAGCCATCTATGGCGACGACATCAACGACAACGCCCGGCCGGAGAATTTCTTCGACCCGAACGCCGAATTCGAAGGCGGCGAAGAGAACGCCTGATTTTCGGGCTCTGACCGGCACATCCTCCGAAGCGTCGCTTCGGTTCGCAGGCGTCCAGGATTTCTGGACCAACGCCCGGGTCTCCGACCCGGGCTTTTTTGTGCCAAAAGGAACTTTTCGACACCCTATATCTTGTGCACATTACAGCGTGGCGCGTCGATTGGACGCGGGCGACGCGCTGAGGCATTCGATCTGGCATTCCAGTCCGATTACCGGGTGATCCGACTGAGGGGACATTTGGTCATGAATATCCTGTTGAAACACGTTCTCGAACGCCTGGTTCGGGTTGGCGACCTCAAGGTGACCGGCCCAAAGGGCACGACGCACAAATTCGGCGACGGTAGCGGCGAGCCGGTGCATATCCATATCAAGACCATGCATGCCGAGCGCGCCATCACCTTCGATCCGATGCTGGCGGTGCCCGAAGCCTATATGGACGGCGAGCTTGATGTTCCCGAGGGCGGCGTTCTCGGGCTGATGCGCATCGCTTTCCAGAACATGGGCTCGAGCGGCATCGACGTGTCGTGGTCGAAGGCGATCGAGGGGCTGCGCCACGCCTTCCGGCGGCTGCAGCAGATCAATACGGCAACACGCTCGCGCCGCAACGTGCAGCGCCATTACGATCTCTCCGGCGAACTCTACAAGCTCTTCCTCGACGAGGACATGCAATATTCCTGCGCCTATTTCGAGCAGCCGGACATGACGCTGGACGAAGCGCAGGCCGCCAAGAAACGCCATATCGCCGCCAAGCTCCGGCTCAAGGCAGGCCAGACCGTGCTCGACATCGGCTCCGGCTGGGGCGGCCTCGGCCTCTATCTCGCCAAAGCTTTCGACGTCGACGTGCAGGGCGTCACGCTGTCCACCGAACAGCATGGTGTCGCCACCGACCGCGCCCACGCGCTGGGTCTCCAGGACCGGGTGCATTTCGAGCTCAAAGACTACCGTGCGCTGAACGAACGCTTCGACCGCATCGTCTCGGTCGGCATGTTCGAGCATGTCGGCGTCAACCACTACCGCACCTTCTTCGACAAGGCCTCAACTCTGCTCAAGCCGGACGGGGTGATGCTGCTGCACACGATCGGCCGTTCCGGCGTGCCGTGGGCGACCAGCGCCTTCGTCCGCAAATACATCTTCCCAGGCGGCTACATCCCGGCGATGTCGGAGGTGATGCCGGCGATCGAGAAGTCGGGCCTCGTCGTCACCGACATCGAAATCCTGCGGCTGCACTATGCCGACACGCTCAAGCACTGGGGCGAGCGCTTCGCCGCCAACCGCGACAAGGCCAAGGCGATCTATGACGAGCGCTTCTGCCGCATGTGGGAGTTCTATCTCGCCGCCTCGGAGGCCGCCTTCCGCTGGCAGGACTTGGTGATCTTCCAGTTCCAGCTCGCCAAGGTGAACGACACACTGCCGGTGACACGCGACTACATGGCCAAATGCGAGAAAGCCCTGGAGCTGCGCGATATCGGGCACAAGGAGCCGGCGGCGCCGGCCCCCTCCAAGCCGACCCGCCGCAAGAAGGTGGAATAGACACGCATTGCCGCTTGCCATTGCGGCCTGACGCCACGAAAAAGGTCTCGTTCGCGAGACCTTTTTCATGACCTATCTCATCTACATCGCAGCCGCGCTTACCGAAATCGCCGGCTGCTTTTCCTTCTGGGCGTGGTGGCGGCTGGAAAAGTCGGCGCTCTGGCTTCTCCCCGGTCTCGCCTCGCTGGCGCTGTTCGCCTTGCTGCTGTCGCTGGCCGACACGGATGCGGCGGGCCGCGCCTATGCCGCCTATGGCGGCATCTACATCGCCGCCTCGCTCGGCTGGCTGTGGCTGGTCGAGGGCGTGCGCCCCGACCGCTGGGATCTGGCCGGCGCTGCGCTCTGCATCGCCGGAGCCTCGGTCATCCTGCTCGCGCCGCGGGGAGCCTGAGATGGAACTGCCCGCCCCGCTCCGCCAAGGCGTCGACGGCTTGCTCGAGAAGGTGCCGCTGCCGGCGCTCAAGCAGGCCGCCAAGACGCTGTCGGATCGCTACCGCGCCGAGTTGCGCGACGGCCGCCTGCATATGGGCGAGGAGATGGCGGTCAAGGCCTATCTGGCGACTCGGCTGCCCGCCACCTATGCCGCCGTGCGCGCCAGCCTCGAGGCGTTGAGCGAGGCCCGCCCCGACTTTCGGCCGGCGAGCCTGCTCGACATTGGCGCCGGACCTGGCACCATGCTTTGGGCCACGACTGACGCCTGGCCTGAACTGGAACGGGCGGTGCTGGTCGAGGCAAGCGCTGCCGTGCGCAAGGTCGGCCAGTCGCTCGCGGAAGGCGCAATTACCGCCCGCACCGAATGGATCGCCGGCGACGCCACCATCGATCTTGATGGCATCATGCCCGCCGACCTCGTCAGCGCCGCCTATGTGCTGGACGAGATCGTGCCTCTGTCGCTGCCGAAGCTCATCGACCGCCTCTGGCGGCTCACGGCCGACACGCTCATCCTCGTCGAGCCCGGCACGCCCGCCGGCTGGCAGCGCATTCTTGCGGCACGGCAACAGCTGATCGAGGCGGGAGCGCACCTGCTGGCGCCCTGCCCGCATGCGGTGCCCTGCCCGCTCACGCCGCCCGACTGGTGCCATTTCGCACGCCGCGTCGCGCGTTCGCGCCTGCATCGTCTCGTCAAGGAAGCCGAAGTGCCGTGGGAAGACGAGAAGTTCATTTACCTCGCCGCTTCCCGGCAGCCGGCGCCGACGCGTGCCGCACGGGTGATCGCGCCGCCTAAAGGTGGCTCCGGCAAGGTGGCGCTGAAACTGTGCCGGCCTGACGGCAGCGCCGGCGAGCGCCTGTTCAGCAAGCGCGACGGCGATGCCTTCAAGGCCGCGCGGCGGGCTGACTGGGGCGACACGCTGGACTGAGCTGCGTAGGCCGACGGCACCGCGCCGTCGAACCACTGAACACCTGGCAGGCGCGCGCCCCATGCGATCTTGCTCGATGAAATTGTTCTTGCTTTGTTCGGCAACCGCCGATAGGAATCACGGCTTGCCGAGTCAAATGGAATCGGGCCACCGGAATACTGTCCTGTGGATGGTTTGCTGATCCTGTGAACATTGGGCATCAAGCTGGTTGGACCGAGGAGTGTTGCAGAAAGGTCAGCACCGAATCTTCCCGTTCTGGTATCGAGGAAAGCGGGATCGAAATCGGGGACATCATGGCAGAGGCGGCAC
The DNA here is from genome assembly GCF_006440815.1 of Mesorhizobium sp. B2-8-3. NCBI lineage: Bacteria > Pseudomonadati > Pseudomonadota > Alphaproteobacteria > Hyphomicrobiales > Phyllobacteriaceae > Mesorhizobium > Mesorhizobium sp. B2-8-3. Next base: position 375,150 of record NZ_VFTW01000003.1, on the reverse strand, counting down.
TGAAATTCGGCGCGGCGGAAACGCCGCTTTATCGCGAGGCACCGAACAACATCGAGGCCGAGCAGGCGCTGCTCGGCGCCATCCTCGTCAACAACGACGCGTTCTACCGCGTCTCGGATTTCCTGAAGCCGGCGCATTTCCACGAGCCGTTGCACCGCCGCATCTTCGAGGTTGCGGCCGAGCTCATCCGCATGGGCAAGATCGCGACGCCGATCACGTTGAAGACCTTCCTGCCGGCCGACGAGAAGGTCGGCGACATGACGGTGGCGCAATATGTCGTGCGGCTTGCTGTCGAGGCCGTCACCGTCGTCAACGCCACCGACTATGGCCGCGCCATCTACGACCTCGCGACGCGCCGCGCGCTGATCACCGTCGGCGAGGACATGGTCAACATCGCCTATGACGCGCCGGTCGACATGTCGCCCTCCGACCAGATCGAGGACGCCGAGCGGCGGCTGTTCGAGCTCGCCGAGACCGGCCGCTATGACGGCGGCTTCGAAAGCTTCAACGACGCGGTCAAGACCGCCGTCGACATGGCCAACGCCGCCTATATGCGCGACGGCCATCTGTCGGGCATCGCCACCGGCCTGCGCGACCTCGATCGCCGCATGGGCGGCCTGCAGCCCTCCGACCTGATCGTGCTCGCCGGACGTCCGGGCATGGGCAAGACCTCCCTGGCCACCAACATCGCCTTCAACATCGCCGAGGCTTACGTTCCGGCGCAGCAGGCCGATGGCAGCTTCAAGGCCGCCAATGGCGGCGTCGTCGGCTTCTTCTCGCTCGAAATGTCGTCGGAGCAGCTCGCCACCCGCATCATCTCCGAGCAGACCGAGATCTCGTCGTCAAAAATCCGCCGCGGCGAGATCACCGAGATGGATTTCGAGAAGCTCGTCGCCTGCTCGCAGACGATGCAGAAGATCCCGCTGTTCATCGACCAGACCGGCGGTATTTCGATCGCGCAGCTTTCCGCCCGCGCGCGGCGCCTGAAGCGCCAGCGCGGCCTCGACCTCATCGTCATCGATTACATCCAGCTGATGCAGGGCTCCTCCGCCCGCGCCTCGCAGAACCGCGTGCAGGAAATCACCGAGATCACCACGGGCCTGAAGGCTTTGGCCAAGGAGCTCGGCGTGCCGATCATCGCGCTGTCGCAGCTGTCGCGCCAGGTGGAAAGCCGCGACGACAAGCGCCCGCAGCTGTCGGACCTGCGCGAATCCGGCTCCATCGAGCAGGACGCCGACGTGGTGCTGTTCGTCTATCGCGAGGAATATTACCTCAAGAACCGCGAACCGAAGATCGGCACCGAGGAATACGTCAAGTGGGAAAACGAGATGAACGAGGCGCGCGGCAAGGCCGAATGCATCGTTGCCAAGCAGCGCCACGGACCGACCGGCACCGTCAGCCTCGCCTTCCACGGCGAGTTCACGCGGTTCTCGGATTTGGCCGAGGAGCACCATCTGCCGGAGAGGTTTGAGTAGGTTTTTGACCCACCGTCGCGCTCTGTCACACCCCCCTCTGTCCTGCCGGACATCTCCCCCGCAAGGGGGGAGATTGACCGTCGCGTCGGCTTTCGCCAATCGCCGACGCTGCAAGATGGGCGCCGTCGGCCAAACTGCTGATCTCCCCCCTTGCGGGGGAGATGGCCGGCAGGCCAGAGGGGGGTGTGAAGGAACGCCGACCTTCGGCGGTTGGCGCCCCTAATGGCCAAGTCCCGCGTCCAGTTCATCTGCCAGAATTGCGGATCGGTGCATCAGCGCTGGGCGGGTAAATGCGATGCCTGCGGCGAGTGGAACACGCTCGTCGAGGAAGGCACGTCCGGCGGCATCGGCTCGGGGCCGACCAACGCGCGCAATGCTCGCAAGGGCCGCGCCGTGGTGCTGACCAGCCTTTCGGGCGACATCGAGGACGCGCCGCGCATCGTCTCGGGCATCGGCGAGCTCGACCGCGCGACCGGCGGCGGCTTCGTGCGCGGCTCGGCGCTTCTGGTCGGCGGCGATCCCGGCATCGGCAAGTCGACGCTCTTGACGCAGGCGGCCGCGGCACTTGCCTCGAAGGGCCATCGCATCGTCTATGTCTCGGGCGAGGAAGCGGTGGCGCAGATCAGGCTGAGAGCGCAACGCCTCGGCGTCGCCTCGACGCCGGTCGAGCTTGCCGCCGAAACCAATGTCGAGGACATCCTCGCGACCATCGCCGACGGCAAGCGGCCGGACCTCGTCATCCTCGATTCGATCCAGACGCTGTGGACGGACCTTGCCGATTCGGCGCCGGGCACCGTCACCCAGGTGCGCGCCGCCGCCCAGGCGATGATCCGCTACGCGAAATCCACAGGCGCGGCGATCGTGCTCGTCGGCCATGTCACCAAGGAAGGCCAGATCGCGGGCCCTCGCGTCGTCGAGCACATGGTCGACGGCGTGCTCTATTTCGAGGGCGAGGGCAATCATCACTTCCGCATCCTGCGCACGGTGAAGAACCGCTTTGGGCCGACCGACGAGATCGGCGTGTTCGAAATGTCGGACAAGGGCCTGCGCGAGGTCTCCAATCCATCCGAGCTGTTTCTAGGCGAACGCCACTCGAAATCGCCGGGCGCCGCGGTTTTCGCCGGCATGGAGGGCACCAGGCCGGTGCTGGTCGAGATCCAGGCGCTGGTCGCGCCCTCCTCGCTCGGCACGCCGCGCCGCGCCGTTGTCGGCTGGGACGGCGCGCGGCTGTCGATGGTGCTCGCCGTGCTCGAGGCGCATTGCGGCGTCCGCTTCGGCCAGCACGACGTCTATCTCAACGTCGCCGGCGGCTACCGGATCTCGGAACCGGCGGCCGATCTCGCGGTCGCCGCCGCACTGGTTTCATCGCTCACCGGTCTTGCCCTTCCCGCCGATTGCGTCTATTTCGGCGAAATCAGCCTATCGGGCGCGGTGAGGCCGGTTGCGCATGCGCAGCAGCGCCTCAAGGAAGCCGAAAAGCTGGGTTTTGGAAGCGCGGTGCTGCCGCTCGGCAGCGAGGAACTTGCCGGGGGGATCGGGGCCGGCGCGTTTCAGCCCACCGAGCTTGCCGACCTTGTGGCGCGCATAGCCGGCTCACGGCGCGGCCGTGCCGACGACGCGGAGTGATGCGGCTCGTCGGGCCAAAGACAGGAAGTGGGGCGAGAACCATGCCGATTACGCTGCTTGACGGAATCCTCGTCGGCTTCACCCTGGTCTCAGCAATGCTCGCCATGGTGCGCGGCTTCTCCCGCGAAGTGCTCTCCGTGGTTTCCTGGGCGGCGGCGGCGGCCGCGGCGTTCTTCTTCTACAAGCCTGTCCTGCCCTATGTTCAGCCCTATGTCGACAACGACAAGATCGCGATGGCGGCTTCGGCGGGCGTCGTCTTCCTCATCGCGCTGATCGTCGTCTCCGTCATCACCATGAAGCTCGCCGACTGGATCATCGATTCGCGCATCGGCGCGCTCGACCGCACCCTCGGCTTCCTCTACGGCGCGGCGCGCGGCATCCTGGTGGTCGCGGTGGCGCTGCTGTTCTTCAACTGGCTGGCCGGCGCCAAGGCGCCTGCCTGGATCGCCAACGCCAAGTCGCGGCCGCTGCTCGAGACGATCGGCGCCAAGCTCGAAAGCGTGCTGCCGGAAAACACCGAGGAACTGGTCAACAAATACACGCATAAGGGCACGCCGCAGGCCGGCGCGCCGGCCACTGGCGACCAGCCAGCGGCAGAGCCGCCGGCGGCCGGTGACGACAACGCGCCGGCGCCCGACGACAGCGAAGGGGATGCCCCGGCCGACAACGAGCCGGCCAGCCCCGCGCCAGCCCCTGCCCCGGCTCCAGCGCCGGCAAACTGATTGCAAGCCGGCCTGTGCCGGTTGTGAATGCGAGAAAGCGTGCGTTGCGTTCGGCAAGCGATCGCCTTATATGGCGGCTTTAGCGGAGCTTGAGCACCAGATGGCAGACTCAACGGCAGATAGAGGCAAAGTCCTTTCCGCCGAGGCCGACGACCATTTCCACGACGAATGCGGCGTGTTCGGCATCTTCGGCCGGCAGGACGCGGCAGCCATCGTCACACTCGGGCTGCACGCCCTGCAGCACCGCGGCCAGGAAGCCGCCGGCATCGTCTCCTATGACGGCACGCAGTTCCATGTCGAACGCCATGTCGGCCTGATCGGCGATACCTTCACCAAACAGCGCGTCATCGACAGCCTGCAAGGCAACCGCGCCATCGGCCACACGCGCTACGCCACCACGGGCGGCGCCGGCCTGCGCAACATCCAGCCCTTCTTCGCCGAGCTTGCCGATGGCGGCTTTGCCGTCGCCCATAACGGCAATCTGACCAACGCCATGACCGTGCAGCGCGCGCTGCAGAAGCAAGGCGCTATCTTCTCCTCGACCTCCGACACCGAGACGCTGCTGCATCTGGTCGCCACCAGCAAGGAGCGCGACCTCAACTCGCGCTTCATCGACGCGGTGCGGCAGGTCGAAGGCGCCTTCTCGCTGGTGGCGATGACCGCCAAGAAGATGATCGGGTGCCGCGATCCGCTCGGCATCCGGCCGCTGGTGCTGGGCGACCTCGACGGCGCCTGGATCCTCGCCTCCGAAACCTGCGCGCTCGACATCATCGGCGCCCGCTTCGTGCGCGACATCAAGCCGGGCGAAATGGTGGTCATCACCGCCAAGGGCATCGAGAGCCTGTTCCCGTTCGAGCCGCAGAAGACCCGCTTCTGCATCTTCGAATATGTCTATTTCGCGCGGCCGGACTCCTCGGTCGAAGGCCGTAATGTCTACGAAGTGCGCAAGCGCATCGGGGCGGAACTGGCGCAGGAAAACCCGGTCGAGGCCGACATCGTCGTGCCGGTGCCGGATTCCGGCACGCCGGCCGCGATCGGCTTTTCCCAGGCCGCGGGCATTCCCTTCGAGCTCGGCATCATCCGCAACCATTATGTCGGGCGCACTTTCATCCAGCCGGGCGATTCCATCCGCCACATGGGCGTGAAGCTGAAGCACAACGCCAACCGCCGCATGATCGAGGGCAAGCGGGTTGTGCTCGTCGACGATTCCATCGTGCGCGGCACCACCAGCCAGAAGATCGTGCAGATGGTGCGCGATGCCGGCGCCAGGGAAGTGCATATGCGCATAGCCTCGCCGCCGACCAGCGCGTCCTGCTTTTATGGCGTCGACACGCCGGAGAAGTCGAAGCTCTTGGCATCGCGCATGTCGGTCGAGGAGATGGCCGAGTTCATCCGCGTCGATTCGCTCGGCTTCCTGTCGATCGACGGGCTCTACCGCGCCGTCGGCGAGGCCGGCCGCGACAACGAGCAACCGCAATTCTGCGACGCCTGCTTCACCGGACAATACCCCACCCGCCTGCTCGACTTCGAAGGCCACGACAATGTGCGCACGCTGTCGCTGCTGGCGAATAGCGGGGCGTAGGCCGCATCACCTTACGGAACTGCCTGCATGACCCTCGACCTTTCCGGCCGCGTCGCGGTCATAACCGGCGCCTCGCGCGGTATCGGCTATTTCATCGCCAGGGAGTTGGCGGCAGCCGGCGCGCATGTGATCGCGGTGGCGCGCACGGTCGGCGGGCTGGAAGAGCTGGACGACCAGATCAAGGCCGATGGCCGCGGCCAGGCGACGCTGGTGCCGCTCGATCTTGCCGACATGGCCGGCATCGACCGTCTGGGCGGCGCCATCCACGAGCGCTGGGGCAAGCTGGATATCTTGGTTGCCAATGCCGGTGTGCTTGGCGTGATCTCGCCGATCGGCCATGTCGAAGCCAAGACCTTCGAGAAGGTGATGACCATCAACGTCACCTCGACCTGGCGGCTGATCCGTTCGGTCGACCCGCTGCTCAGGCTCTCCGATGCCGGCCGCGCCATTATTCTCTCCTCCAACACGGCGCATTCGGCGCGCGCGTTCTGGGCGCCCTATGCGGCTTCCAAGGCGGCGGTCGAGACGATGATGCGTTCCTGGGCGCATGAGACCGAGACCCTGGCACTGCGGGTGAACGCCGCCGATCCGGGCGCGACCCGGACCGCGATGCGTGCCCAGGCCATGCCCGGCGAGGATCCGGAGACACTGCCGCATCCGTCCGAGATCGCCAGGCGCATCGTGCCGCTGGCCAGCCCCGAACTGAAGGAAACCGGGCTGATCTTCCAGGCCAAGCACAACCGCTTCGTCGCCTACCGTCAGCCGGAATAGACTTGAGTTTTAGGCGGATGAAATAGCGCTGCGGCTACGTTCTTCGAATGTAGGACATCGAAGCCGGAGGATCGACATGCGCAGACTTCTTCTCGTTGCCGCCACCGCCGGCATCACCAAGCAGACGGCGCTGACTGAATAGGGCGAGACGATCAACGGCCGCGGCGACACGCCGAACCGCCACGACATGCTGACCGGCTCCAAGCCAGACGGCGCCAGGATCGCAGACCAGACCTGCGGCGACTGGACGATGAGCGGCGCCAGGGCACCGCCATGATAGGCCATCACGATCGAACCGGGCTCGACGATTCGGCGGCGGCGAAGTCGTGGAATTCCTCGCATGCCTCGCGCGGCGGCTGCAGCCAGGAGGCGCTCAAGGGCACCGGTGGCGACGGGCGGTTCTACTGCTTCGCGGTCGGGTGAGCCGGGTCGCGACCCTCTATTCACGGGTCTGTGACCGGGGCGGCGAAAGCGTGTGCCGCCGCCCCGCTTTCGCCGCCCCAAGGGAGTTGCTAGGATCGGTCCGACTCCGACATTTCAGCAAAGCGAGGAATTCCCATGGCTGCTACTCCCAGCGTAGCGTTGGTCTGGTATCTGGTGATTGCCGGCCCGCAAGGCGGCATGGTGGTGCTGCCCAGCACCTTCGACACCCGCGAACAGTGCACCAACGCCGTCACCGAATATCAGAAGCAGCCGACGCCTCAGGGCTGGGCCGTGCAATGCGTGCCGAGCGCCTCGCCTTTCACCGATGAAGGGGATGCGGAGACCCCGTCGGCTCAGTAGCGCGAGGCGTCGGCGCTGCTGATCTCCTCCCTTGGGCGAGATCAGCTGTGTCAACGCCCTGCGCTCACACTCAACACCGGCTTGTTGTTGATCGTCTGGAACACCACGCAATACCGCTCGGTGAGCTTCATGAGCGAATCGATGCGCTCCTGCGGCTCGTCGGTGTCGAGGTTGAATTTCAGCCTTATCTCGCGAAAACCGACCGGCGCGTCGCGGGCGACGCCGAGCGTGCCGCGGAAATCGAGGTCGCCCTCGGCCTCGACTGTGGCGTTGCCGAGCTTGAACTCCAGCGCTGTCGCCACAGCTTTCAGCGTCACGCCGGCGCACGCGACCAGCGCCTCCAGAAGCATGTCGCCCGAGCATAGCTCAAGGCCCGAGCCGCCGGTGGCCGGATGAAGCCCGGCGACAGCGAGCGCCCTGCCCGTCTCCACCTTGCAGGCAATCGACTGATCGTCGAGCGTTCCGCGCGCCTTGAGCGTGATCAGCGCCCTGGCGGCGTCGTCGCGATAGGCTTCCTTCAGCGGAGCCTGCATGGCCTTGAGTGCGGTCGCGTCCATTGCCTGTCCTTTTCGTCGACTTGTTGCTGCATCGGCATTCGCCGTCCGATCGAGATTTGCCCCGATCGATCGGCAAGGCAATGCATTTATCCCGCCGCCGTTCCGGCCCAGGTCTTCGCCATTGCAGGGAACGGCGGGCGGCCCTGCTTCCTTGGTCCGTGGCAATCCGCGAAAACATTCCCTCTGCTTGATTTGTTCCAGCCGGCATCCGGCTATCCCAAATGGGACATTGACGGACGACGCCCCGAAAAAGTCTGATCCGGGCGAGTGTCGTCCGCCATTTTCCGGTGCCCCCACATGCCACGTACCCTTTCGACGAAGCCGAAACAGGACGGATTTCGCGCGCCCGGCGAGTTCGAGCCCAAATCGGGGTGTTGGCTGATCTGGCCGGAGCGGCCGGACACCTGGCGCCTCGGCGCCAAGCCGGCGCAGAAGCTGTTTGCCAATGTCGCAGCGGCGATCGCGCAAAGCGAGCCGGTGACGGTGGCGGCATCCAGCCGGCAGTGGCAGAACGCCAGGACCCGGTTGCCGGAGCATGTGCGCGTGGTGGAGATGTCCACCAACGATTCCTGGCTGCGCGACAGCGGCCCGAATTTCGTCGTCAACGATCAAGGCTCCGTGCGCGGCGTCGATTGGACCTTCAACGCCTATGGCGGTTTCGATGGCGGGCTCTACGCGCCATGGGACCTGGACGACCTGGCGGCGCAAAAGCTGCTCGAAATCGAGAGGATGGATCGTTATCGCGCGCCGCTGATCGCCGAGGGCGGAGGCCTGCAATGCGACGGACAGGGCACGCTCATCACCACGGAGCAATGCCTGCTCAATCGAAATCGCAACGCCCATCTCGGCAAGGCCGAGGTGGAACGGCAACTGGGCGACTATCTCGGCGTCAACACCATCATCTGGCTGCCCCGCGGCTTTGCGTTCGACGAGACGGACGGCCATGTCGACGATGTCTGCTGCTTCGTGCGCCCCGGCGTGGTCGCGTTGAGCTGGACCGACAATCGCGACGATCCGCAATATGAGATCGTGCGGGAAGCCGAGGAAGTGCTGCGCTCGGCCCGCGACGCGCGTGGCCATGCCCTCGAGGTGCATCGTCTGCCTCATCCCATGCCGATCGAGATGACGCCGGAAGAAAGCGAGAGCCTGGACCGGCTCGATTCGGCCTGGGCGCGACCGGCCGGCAACCGGATCGCGGCGAGCTACATCAACTACTATCCGGGCAACAGCGTCGTGGTCGTGCCAGAGTTCGGCTCCGGCCTCGATGTGAAGGCAAAGGCAAAGCTGGCCGAGCTGTTCCCCGACCACAGAATAGTCGGCATCGAGAACTCCCGCGAGATTTTGCTGGGTGGCGGCAATGTCGCCTGCATCACCTTGCCGGTCTATGCCCCACAACGACGTTGAGCGAAAGCGAACGCCGGCTAACCGGCCGCGAAACGGAACTGAGGGCTGAGCGATCCATCGGTGCCAGCCCAGGCGAAAAGGAGGAGATTCATGCGCGCCCTGATCCTGTCAACGCTGCTTACCGGCCTCGCCTGCGGCATCGCCAGCATGGCTTCGGCGGACGAGGAAAAAGTCGTCAACGTCTACAACTGGTCGGACTACATCGCGCCGGACACCGCCGAGAAGTTCGAGAAGGAGACGGGCATCAAGGTTCGCTACGATGTCTATGACGGCAACGAGGTGCTCGAGACAAAGCTGCTCGCCGGCGGCTCCGGATATGACGTGGTCTATCCTTCGGCCTATCCGTTCCTGAAGAACCAGGTGAAGGCGGGGGCCTTCCTGGAGCTCGACACGTCCAAGCTCGCAAACCACGCGAAGATCGATCCGCAGGCACTTTCGCTGATCGCCGGCGCGGACCCGCAAAACAAGCATGCCGTGCCCTATATGGCCGTCACCGACGGCATCGGCTACAACGTCGCCGCGGTGAAGCAGCGGCTGCCGGACGCGCCGACAAATTCCTTCGCCATGGTCTTCGACGTCGACGTCGTCAAGAAGCTCTCCGATTGCGGCGTGGCGATGATCGACGCGCCGGCTGAAGTCATTCCGATGGCGCTGAATTATCTTCATATCGACCCCCGGTCGACCAGTCCCGACGACCTTGCCAAGGTCGAGGAACTGATGGCCAAGGTGCGGCCCTACATCCGCTATTTCCACTCCTCGAAATACATAAACGACCTGGCGAACGGCGACATCTGCGTCGTGCTTGGCTGGTCGGGCGACATACTTCAGGCAAGGACGCGTGCCGCCGAATCCACCAAGAAGCTGGAGATCGCCTATTCCATTCCGAAGGAAGGCACGCTCATCAACTTCGATACGATGGCGGTGCCGAAGGATGCGCCGCACCCCGACAACGCCATGGCCTGGATCAACTTCAACCTGCGGCCCGATATCGCCGCTGCCAACTCCAGCTATGTCTCCTATGCCAACGCGATACCGGATTCCCTGCCGCTGATGGACAAGGCGATAGCCAGCGACCCCGGCGTCTTTCCTCCCGACGACGTGAAGGCCAAGCTGTTCGTGGTCGACAACAGCGACGCGAAGCTGCTGCGGTCTCAAAATCGTATGTGGACGCGTGTGGTGACGGGGCAGTAGGGCCGGCGCGCAACATCAGTTGGGCGCGGCTTCGCGAACGGCTGCCAGCAACTCCACCTGGGAGTGCACACCGAGCTTGCGGTAGACCTGCTTGATGTGGTTGCGGGCCGTGCCCGGCGAAATGGAAAGGCTCCGCGCGATGGTCTTGGCGTTGCCGCCGTCGATCAGGTGCCGCGCGATCTCGCTCTCGCGCGCGCTGAGCAGGGACCGCGCGGCCTCGACTGCCCCGCCCTTGTCCCTGAGGCGGCACAAGTGAAACAATCTTTCCAGAACCAGCTTCGTTGCGCCGCCCGCGGCGCAGGCGAGCGCCAGGTCCTGCTCGCCAAAGGGCGGCGCGCCGTTGCGCCGCAGAAAGGTGACATAACCAGCGGTCAGCCTGTCGAGATTGAACACGCCGGTTATCTCGTCGAAGCTGTCGGAGGGGCCATAGAATTCGCGGTAATAGGGCGAGCGCTGAAAATCGCCGCTGCGGAGAGCCGACAACGGCAACAGGAAATCCTGCCGGCTGCTGGCGAACCGCTGGAAGAAGGGGTCCAGCCGGTAGACGCGGGCGCCGTAGTCGCGGTTCCAGCGATCGGGGCCGGCGTCGTCGATCGTCAGGGAGGTGATGTCACGGCGATAGAAGCCGACATAGACGCGATCGGAGCCGAGCAGCACGCCCGCCGCCGCAGTGAAGCGAGCCGACAATTCCTCGGGCGTTGCAGCGCCGGCCGCGGCGGCGACGCCGCCGCTCCAGCTTGCAAATCGGTCCAGGGAAAAATTCGCGAGCATTCGCGCCTAGCCTAGCGCATGCCGCCGCAAGTTCAACCTGGCGAATGGCGGCAAGGCGGCCCGGTATGGCTGCCTCAGGCACAGTGACGGATTGCGAGAGCGAGTAGTTGCTTTGACTTCACAGACCCAGGCCATACCTATTGCGAAACCCCTTTGCGGAGGCATCATGAGGTCCAAGCTGAGACTCGTCCCCTTCATCCTGCTGGCGTTCGCCGCCTTCTCACAGCCGGGCGTCGCCGCCGAAGCACCCGAGCGCCCGGCGCCCGAGGGCGGCGTGCTTTCTCTCCTGCCGCCGCCTCAGGTGACCGAGCATTCGATCACGCTCGCCGGGCGCAAGCTGGATTACCAGGCCAAGGCCGGCACGCTGTCGCTCTTGTCCGGCAAGGGCGACGTCACCGCCGAGATTTTCTATGTCGCCTACACGCAGCAGTCGCCTGCGCCGGCGAAGGACCGGCCGATCACCTTCGTCTTCAACGGCGGACCGGGCGCGGCATCGGCCTACCTGCATCTCGGCGCGATCGGGCCGCGCATCGTCGAGACCGCCGCCGACGGCGAGTTCCTGCGGCCGCCGCAAAAGCTCATCGACAATCCCGACAGCTGGCTCGACATGAGCGATCTCGTCTTCGTCGATCCGGTCGGCACCGGCTACAGCCGCGAGGCGCCGGGGCATGAGCCGAAGGAATTCTGGAGCGTCGACGCCGACGCCAGCTCGGTCGGCGCCTTCATCCGCCTCTATCTGGCGCAGAACGGCCGCAGCGGATCGCCGCTGTTCCTCGCCGGCGAGAGCTATGGCGGTTTTCGCGCCGCGCTGCTCGCCCGCACACTGCAGGAGGATGTCGGGTTGAGCCCCAGCGGCGTCGTGCTGATCTCGCCAGCGCTGGAATTCATGCTGGTGCGCCCAGACCAGTTCGACCAGTTGCATTGGGCGCTGGAATTGCCTTCGCTGGCGGCGACACGCCTGAAGGGCGACGGCGTCAGCGGTGATGCGTTGCGCGACAGGCTGGCCGAGGTCGAGCACTACGCGCTCGGCGATTACCTGACGGCGCTGAACAGCGGGCTGGAGCAAGGCGGCAAGCTCGCCAGCGGTCGCGTTTCGGAGATCACCGGCCTGCCGCTCGAGCTCGTCCAACGCAATTTCGCCCGCATCCCCATCGGGCTTTTCGCCAAGGAATTCCAGCGCGCCACGGGCAAGGTGCTCAGCCCTTACGACGCCACCATCGGCACCGCCGACATCGCGCCGCAAAGCGCGCGTGACGTGGGTCCCGACCCGGTGCTCGACCGCAGCATTCCAGCGCTGACATCCGCCTTCATCGCCTATGCCCGCGACGAGCTCAACTACCGCACCGATGTCAGCTACCGGCTGCTCAACGGCGAGATCAGCCGCAGTTGGGATTACGGCACATCGGGCCAGGGTTATGCCGGCGTGATGAACGACCTGCAGCGGGCGCGCTCGCTCAACCCTGCCCTCGGCGTCGTCATCGTCAACGGCTACACCGACCTCGTCACACCCTATCTCGCCTCGCGCTACCTGGTGAACCAGGTTCCCTCGCTCGCCGACGCCAAGCCGATCCGCCTCGACGTCGTCGAGGGCGGCCACATGATGTATCTGCGGCCGGATGGGCGACGCGCGCTGAAGGACGCGGCATCGGAGCTCTATCAAGCGACGCAGTAGTCCCCGACCGACCTTCGGCGAAACGACCTGCGCCAACGCAAGTGCTGCGGTGGAGCAGCGCCGTGCAAGCTTTCGCCCGTATAGCTGGAGCAGCGGTCCCGACTGGGGCGGAACCGCTTTCCACGCAACCACGCTGAAAACCGCATGGCCGATATCGTCGTCCTCGAAAGCCGCGAAAGGGTGCTGGCCGGCATCCTGTTCACGGCCGCCGCCTATTTCCTGTTTTCGGCGCAGGATGCCTCGATCAAGCTCCTGGTCGTCGGCATGACGGTCTGGCAGATCATGTTCGTCCGCTCGATCACGGTGCTCGTCGCCTGCGGCGCGATCGGCGGCAGGCGGCTGTTCGCCGAAACGATCGACTCGCCGATCGTGAAGCCGATGCTGGTGCGAAGCGCCTTCACGCTGGCCGCCTGGCTTTGCTATTACAACGCCGCGCGCTCGCTGCAGCTCGCCGAGCTCACCACCATCTATTACGCAGCACCCATCATCGTCACCGTGCTGTCGGTGCTGATCCTGGGCGAGACGGTGCCACTGCTGCGCTGGCTGGCGGTGTTCACCGGTTTCGTCGGCGTCTTCATCGCCTGCGATCCAACCCGGCTCGGCCTCTCGCTGCCGGTGCTCCTGGTGCTGGCGGCGGCCGTCCTTTGGGGGATCGCCGTCGTGCTGCTGCGCAAGACCGCCATGCAGGAGCGCACCATGATCCAGCTCGTGCTCAACAATTTCTATTTCCTGCTGTTTTCGGCCGTGCCGGCGCTGATCTGGTGGCATATGCCGGACGGAACGCAGTTCCTTTTGCTCATCAGCGTCGGCGCGCTCGGCGGCGTTGCGCAATACATGCTGTTCGAGGGCATGAAGCGCGCGCCGGTGTCGATCGTGGCGCCGTTCGAGTACACATCGCTGGTCTGGGCCTTCGCGCTGGGCTACGCCATCTGGGGCGACCTGCCGCGCACGGAAGTGTTCATGGGCGCGGCGCTGATCATCGGCGCTGGCCTGCTCATCGTCGGCAACGAGCGTTTCCGCAAACGGGAGCAGGCCTGATGACAGAAGGCTGTCAGGAGCAATGGGGTAAGCCGGCGCCATGACCGACACGCTCGACATGCCGAAAAAGCTTGCGCCTGCCGCCGACGTGGCCGCCGCCGAGCGCACGCTCGGCATCATCCTGGTGTCGGCCTCGGCAATCGCCTTCGCGCTGACCGGCGTGCTGACCAAGTCGATCCATGCCGATCCGCTCACCATCACCTGCTGGCGCGGTTTTTTCGGCTCGATCCTGATCAGCTTCTACGTGCTGTGGCGCCGGCGCCGCTCGGGCAGGCGCGAAAGCCTGAAACTCGGCTGGCGCGGCTGGCTGCTGGCGGTCGAAGGGGCAGCGGCCAGCATCGCCTTCATCTCGGCCTTCAAATTCACCTATGTCGCCAATGTCGCCGTCATCTACGCGACCTCGCCCTTCATCGCGGCGCTGCTCGCCTTCCTGTTGGTGCGGGAGAAATTCCGACTGCAGACGATGCTGGCGGCGGCCGTATCGCTGTGCGGCGTCGCCATCATGGTGGGCGCCGGCCTCAGCAGCGGGCACTTGTTCGGCGATGGGCTGGCGCTGCTGATGACCGCCGGCGGCGCGCTCTACATGATCATGGTGCGCGCTTTTCGCGACTCGCCGGTCGTCTGGGCGGGCGCTGTCTCGGCCTTCCTGCTTTTCGTGCTCGGCTGGTTCGTCACCGATCCGCTGGCTGTGTCCACCCGCGACATGGCGCTGCTCGCCACTTTCGGCTGCTCTTTCGCGCTGGCTTCGATCCTGTGGACGGAAGGGTCGCGGCTCATCCCGTCGGCGGAAGCCGGGCTGCTGGGCTCGGCCGAGGTGCCGTTCGCCATCTTTTTTGCCCTGCTGTTCCTCGGCGAAATTCCGCCGATGGCCAGCATCATCGGCGGCGCTATCGTGCTTTGCGCGGTTTTCGCGCATGCCGGCCGCGACTGGTTGAAGGCGAAATCGGCGCGCTCGTAAATTATTTTCGCAGTCATGGAACCATCATCCGAGTCAGGCATTGTTGGTTCGACGGGTCACCCCCCAAGTCCCCCCAAACCCCTCGACCCGTCCGACTAGAAGCCGACCCGCAAAAAGGTCGGCTTTTTCTTTGGGAATTGCTTCGGGAACTCCCGGGACATGGCGGCACGGTTTCCATTCAGGACAAGGCCAGGCCGTCGCCGAGAAGCTGCGCCAAATCCCGCGCCGGGCGAGCAGCCTCGCGGCCGAGCCGGATGGCGAAATCGGCCATCGGCAGCGGCGGGAGGTCGAGATCGGCGGATGCCTCGACGATGCCGGAATGGGCGAAACGCCGGGTGCGCGGCGTCAGCGCGATGCCGGCATTGACCGCGCTGCGCAGGCCGGCAAGGCTGGCGCTGCCGGCGGCGATGCGATAACGGCGGCCGGCCGCGTCGAGCGCATTGAGCGCGGCTTCGCGAAAGCCGCAATAGGGATCGAGCAGCGCCAGCGGCACGGCTTCGGGCCGCGCTGCTAGGCCTTTTTCCGAGCAGAGCCACAGCATCGGTTCGCTGATCACGGCCGTTTCATCCGGCGACGGGGCATGGCGCATGGTGATCGCGAGGTCCAACTGGCCCGCCTGCAGCGCCGATCCGAGTTCCAGCGAGCGGCCGACGCGCAGCTCGATCCTGACGCGCGGATGGCTGACGGCGAAGGCCCTGAGCAGGTCCGGCAGGCCCTGATCGGCGAAATCCTGCGTCGTGCCGATGGCGATGCGGCCGCCGGCGCGCGCGCCCTTCAGCGCCAGCCAGGCCTCGGTGTGTACGGCAAGGATGCGCCGCGCATGGCCGACGAGGTCCTCGCCGGCCGGGGTCAGCCCGCGTCCCCTGCCCTGCGGGGTGAGCAGCGGCTCGCCGACGATCTCTTCGAGCCTTTGCATCTGTGCGGTCACCGCCGACGGCGTGCGCCCGACAGTGGACGCGGCCCTGGCCAGCGAGCCGCCGTCGACGAAAGCGAGGAAGGTTTTCAGAAGATCGGGATCGAGCGTTTCCATACTTCGACAATATCGAAGTAATTATCAAAAACAATTCGATTTTATTAACGAATGGATACGCCCATATCTCTCCCATCGAAGGCGCGACGCGCGAAACCGAAGGAAAAAAGACATGCCGATCATCAACATCAACGTCACCGGCAAGCCCGACCCCAAGCTGTCCGCGGCAATCGCCAAGGAGGCCACCGACATCACCGCCAGGGAGCTGCGCAAGGATCCGACGATCACCGCGGTCGCGGTCAACTACATCGACCCGCAGCACTGGTTCGCCGGCGGCAAGTCGCTGGCCGAGCACGGCGCCAACACGTTCTGGCTGGACATCAAGGTCGTCGACGGCACCAACACCAAGCTCGAGCTCGAAGCCTATCTGAAGGCGATCTTCGAGGCTTTCGGCCGGCTGCTTGGCGGTGTGCATGAGGAAAGCTATGCCTTCGTGCATGAGGTGCCGGCGGCGGCCTATGGCTATGGCGGCAAGAGCCAGGAGTTCCGGTTCATCAGCGGGAGGCTGAAGGCAGTATAGGGTGTTTCGCTCCGCCGCCTGTCTGCACGGTACGCTATCTCGCGGGAGGATGAAGCCTGGTATCCAGCGCGAAATCCTCCTGCAGGCGCGGCTTGTAGAGGCCGCTCGCGCGGCCGGGATCGAACACCAGGTTCCAGCTATGCTGGGACACGGCGCTCGGAATCAGAAATAAGGGGTGCTCCGCTAAGAGACCGTCGCCAAACTGTTGCTGCCCTGCGCTTGGAATGCCTGGCCGAAGCCAGTTTGCGTTTGGAATATCGCCGATTTCCACCACATGAATTTTCGAAGGATCGGCGATCTCGAATGCCGTCAGCACGTGGCGGACTGTATCGAGCGTGCGAAATCCCTTGTGGACCGCCATCTCGAGAATGGCGGTCGAAGGGTCAACGGACGCATATACGGCCCTGACGCCTTTGCTGTTCCACCTTCCCCCGAGTTTGAAGGCTCCCTCGCCGCTGTCCCAGCTTGCCTGGAAGCGTTTGTGATCAAGTCTCCAGCCGAGGACATCGCCCGTTCCGAGAGAACCTGGCAAAGGCGTCACGCGTAGACACCGTAGTCGAGCCGTTCGAGAAATTCCTGCACAAGTATGGTACCCGCCACTGTGGCCAAGAGATCGATCGGTCGCCTGTTGTCCAACCCCATGGCGGGCTCAATCATCCATTTCTCGGCCGCTTCCTGGTTTCCGAAAACAAACGTGGCCTTGGTGAGAACTCTGGCGAAATTCCAGGTCCTTGAACCTTGCTCCCGATTGAGCGTCCGGGAGTGATCCGATTTGTGCCGCTGATATGTCCGCTCGCTCATGCCGAATGCCGCCTCGAAGGCATCTGCTTCGATGACGGTCAGTTGCCTGACGAGGCTTTCCAGAGCCTGGCTTGGAATTCCATGCAGGATCATTTCATGCGCCTCGAGCGGGCTGGATACCGAGGATCCAAGAACCTTCGGCCCGCCGAACAGGTCGATCAGCCGTTCGAACTCCGGCTCCATGTGTGGTGCTTCGGCAAACCCCGTCGGGAAACTGGCCATCTCTACCTCTCCGTCACGTGTCATTTTATTTACGACATGTGTCAGAGCCTTTCAAGTGGAGATGGAGGCACTGCTTCAGTCCGCATTGACCTTGCCCCGACTTCCGCTACCCTCTGCCGCCGAAGCGGCCGCCAAGAGCCGCGTCCTGGAGGAGACTGGGAGAGAGCGGCATGATCCTGACCCTGGCGCTGCTGGCGGGCCTTGTCTTTGCCTGGCTGCTGATCGCCGTGATCGAGCGGTTCCGGCTCGACCTGCGCTTCACCCAGGCGCTGCTCTATGTGCCGTTCAAGCTCGCCTTCCGCATCGCCGACAATCGCATCCGCATTGCCCGCAGCGCGAAGACGCCGGTCATCTATGTGGTCTGGCACCAGTCGCGCATCGAGCCGGCGCTAATGCTGTCGCTGCTTCCCGACGACACGCTGCATATCCTGGACGAAGCCTCGGCAGGCTCGCCCTGGCTGGAGCCTTGGCGCGAGCTTGCCCGCACCATCGCCTTCAACGCCGAGCATCTCTTCGTCAGCCGGCGGCTGGTGCGCGTGCTGAAGGGCAAGGGGCGGCTCGCCGTCTACCTGCCCGACGATGTCGAGCCGGACGTCAAATCCTTCCGGCTGTTTCGCGCCATCACCCGCATAGCCATGCAGGCCGACGCACGCATCGTGCCGATCTTCGTCGCCGGCACGCGCGACCTGCCGGTGTCGCTGACGCCGAAGGAGAAAGCGCCGCGCCACTGGTTCCCGCGGCTTTGGGTGAGCGTGCTGGAGCCGATGACCATCGCCGAGCTGGTGGCACGCAACCCGGACATGGCTTCCAACACCAACGCGCTGTTCGACCGTTTCGCCGAAGCGCGGCTCTACGGCACCAATCTCGACCGTGGGCTGTTCCTTGCCATGCGCGATGCCGCCGATCGCGTCGGCCCCTCGCATCCGATCATCGAGGACGTGATTTCCGGCTCGCTCAGCTATCGCAAGCTGTTCATCGGCGCGCGCGTCCTCGGCCGCCATTTCGAGGTGGTGACAGCGCCCGGCGAAGCGGTCGGCGTGCTCCTACCCAACGCCAACGGCGTGGTGCTCACCTTCGTCGGCCTGATCTCAGCGGGCCGCATCGCGGCGATGATCAACTACACCGCCGGCCCGGCGAGCGTGACCGCGGCGGTCCGCACCGCGGTGATCCGCACCGTGGTCTCATCCCGCGCCTTCATCGAAAAGGCCGCCATCGACGACATCGTCGCCGCGGTCGAAGCGGGCGGCGCCAAGATGCTGTGGCTGGAGGATGTGCGCGCCGGCGTGACGGCCCTGGACAAGGTCGCGGCCGCGCTTTTGTGGCGCTTCCCGCTGCAGCGGCAGCAGGCGGGCAAACCAGCTGTGATCCTGTTCACCTCCGGCTCGGAAGGCACGCCGAAGGCGGTGGTGCTGTCGAACCGCAACCTGCTTGCCAATGTCATGCAGGCCGAGGCACGCGTCTCCGTCTCGCCGGCCGACATCCTGCTCAACGTGCTGCCGGCGTTCCATTCCTTCGGGTTGACCGGCGGCACCATCCTGCCGCTGGTCCTGGGCGTAAAGCTGTTCCTCTACCCCTCGCCGCTGCACTACAAGATCATCCCCGAGATCGCCCGCAAGGTGAAGCCGACCGTGATGTTCGGCACCGACACTTTCCTCGCCAACTATGCCCGAACCGCCAAGGACGGCGACTTCTCCAGCCTGCGCTTCGTCGTGGCCGGCGCCGAAGCGGTGAAGCCGGAGACGCGGCGCACCTATCGCGACCGTTTCCAGGCCTCGATCGTCGAAGGTTTCGGGCTGACGGAGGCCGCACCCGTGGTGGCGGTGAACACCGCCATCCACGGCCGCGACGGCACGGTCGGGCGGCCGCTGCCGGCGATCCGCATGAAGCTGGAGCCGGTCGACGGCATCGCCGAAGGCGGCCGGCTGTGGCTCGACGGGCCGAACATGATGATGGGCTACATGACCGCCGACAGGCCGGGCGAATTGCAGCCGCTGGAAGGCTGGCACGACACCGGCGACATCGTCTCGATCGACCGCGAGGGTTTCATCGCCATTCGTGGCCGAGCCAAACGCTTCGCCAAGATCGCCGGCGAGATGGTGTCGCTGGGCGCCGTCGAGATGCTGGTGCAGTCGCTATGGCCGGAAGAGCGCCACGCGGCGGTGGCCGTGCCCGACAAAAGGCGCGGCGAACGCATTGTGCTGGTGACCACGGCCGACGACGCCAGCGCCGAGGAGTTGCGTCAGTTCGGCAAGAAGGCCGGCGCGGCCGAGCTGATGGTGCCGAACGACATCATCAAGGTGGACGAGATCCCGGTGCTGGGTTCGGGCAAGACGGATTACATATCGGCGCGCAAGCTGGCGATCGACCGGCTGGGGCTGAGCGCGGCTGCCTGATCTCCCCCTCAAGGGGGAAGATTACCAGCTACCCGATATCCGACGGCGGCACCTTCTCGCCTTCGCGCATGGCCCGCTTCGAATAGGCGCGCACCGAGAGTGGCAGGAAAAGCAGATAGCCGGCGACGGAAGCCGTCAGCGTGTACCAGGGATAGGCCATCAACAAGAGGATGTAGAGCACGACGCCGAGGATCACCGGCAGCACCCGATCGCCGGGTATCTTGACGCTCTTGCCCGAATAGACCGGCAGGCGGCTGACCAGCAGGAACGCCACCAATACGGTAAAGCCCGAGGCGACGAAGGCCGCCGGCCGGGTGGGCTCCAGCCCGAGCCGCAGGAAATAGAGATAGAGCGGCAGCATGACCAGCACAGCACCCGCCGGAGCCGGCACGCCGACAAAATATTCGGTCTGCCATGCAGGCTGATCGGTATCGTCGGCCAGCACGTTGAAACGGGCAAGCCGCATGCCGCAGGCGATGGTGAAGAGAAGTGCCGCGATCCACCCGGGCGAGCCGGCGCGATCGAGCAGGAAGGCGTAGAGCACCAGCGCCGGCGCCACCCCGAAATTGACGATGTCGGCCAGCGAATCCATCTGCGCGCCGAATTTCGAGGTGGCCTTCAGCATGCGCGCCAGCCGCCCGTCGATGCCGTCGAGGAAGGCGGCAAGCAGCACCATGACCACCGCGATCTCGAAGCGGTTCTCGAAGGCGAAGCGGATGCCGGAAAGGCCGGCGCAGATGGCAAGCACGGTGACCAGGTTGGGCAGCACCATGCGCATCGGGATCTCGCGGATGCGCGGACCGCCGCTGGCATGGGCCTCGAATTTCTTGAACGGCGCGCCCAACGCTCAGGAAACCCTGACCAAGGGCGTGACCGCGGTGCCGCCGAATTCGGCAAGCACGGTCTCGCCGCCGACCGCCGTCTGGCCGACCGCGACGCGCGGCACGGCGCCCGACGGCAGGAAGACGTCGACGCGCGAGCCGAAGCGGATCAGGCCGAAACGCTCGCCGATCGCGATCGTACCGCCGGTCTCGGCCCAGCAGACGATGCGCCGCGCCACAAGGCCGGCGATCTGGACGGCGGCGATCGTGCCGTTCGGGCTGTCGATGACCAGGCCGTTGCGCTCGTTCTCGGCGCTTGCCTTGTCGAGCTCGGCATTGAGGAATTTTCCGGGCTTGTGCTCGATGCGCGTGATCCGGCCGCGCACCGGAGCGCGGTTGATGTGGCAGGAAAACACGTTCATGAACACCGAAATGCGGGTCATTTCGCCGGAGCCGAGGCCAAGCTCGCTCGGCGGCACGGCGGGCCCGACCGCCGAGATCACGCCATCGGCCGGGCTCACCACCAGCCGGTCGTCGACCGGCGTGACGCGCTCGGGATCGCGGTAGAAATAGACGCACCAGGCGGTGAGGATCAGTCCGATCCAGAACAGGATCGAGGAGAAATAGCCGAGAAACAGCGTCGCCGCGGCGAAAGCGGCGATGAAGGGATAGCCTTCGCGATGGATCGGAACGAACGTATTCTTGACCGAGTCGAGAAGCGTCATAGGGCTTGGGGCGATCCCTGTTTCAGGTTGCGCCTCAATAGCGGAAAGCCCCCCTCCCCGCAACGCAACAATGGGGGGAGGACAAGCCTGGACGGCAGCGCCGGCGCGCAAGCCTGACTTTTGCTCCTGTTGTCGGAACTCGGCTCCGTCACGCGTCCTTGGCGAGAGGACACCCAAGGAGCCCGCCAATGCCTTCGCCGAAACCGTCTGCAATGAGTGCCAATATCATCACCGAAGGCCTCGCCTTCGGCGAGTCGCCGCGCTGGCATGGTGGCCGGCTCTGGCTCTGCAACTGGGGCACCGGCGAGATCGTCGCGGTGGACGAAAACGGCCGAAGCGAGGTGATGCTTACCGTCCCGGCTGTCCTGCCCTATTCGATCGACTGGTTGCCGGATGGCCGGCTGCTTATCGTCTCGGGCCGGGAAGGCCTGCTGCTCAGGCAGGAAGCAGACGGGACGCTCGTCACCCATGCCGATCTCCGACATCTGTCGAAGAACCCCTGGAACGAAATCGTCGTCGACGGGCGCCGCAACATCTACGTCAATGGAGGCGGTCCGGCGCCGGCGCCGGGTGAGCATTTCGGGCCGGGCACGATCGTGCTGGTCGCAACGGACGGCAGCGTGCGGCAGGTCGCCGAGGACATCGCCTTCGCCAACGGCATGGCGGTGACGCCGGACAACAAGACACTGATCGTCGCCGAATCCCACGCTAACCGATTGACCGCCTTCGACATCGCCACCGATGGCGGCCTTTTCAACCGCCGCGTCTGGGCGCGCCTCGGGAACGATTATCCCGACGGCATTTGCATCGATGCGGAAGGCTGTGTCTGGTACGCTGATGTGCCCAACCGGCACTGCGTGCGTGTGCGCGAGGGCGGCGTGAAGCTCGACGGGATCGCGACCGATCGCGGCTGCTTTGCCTGCATGCTGGGCGGGACCGACGGCAGGACGCTGTTCATCCTCGCCGCCGAATGGCGCGGCTTCGAGCATATGGTCAGCGACGCCCGCACCGGCCAAGTGCTAAGCGCCGCTGTCTCCGTGTCCGGAGCCGGATGGCCTTACAGCTCCGGTACGCGCTGGTAGTTGGCGATGTCGGCCTTTACGCCGAGGCGCGCGATGGTTTCCTGCGCGCTGAAGGCGATGCGCTCATGCGCGGCCTTGACGATCGGCACCACCTTGTCGACGGCATCCTGGCTTTCCCACTCGACCATGGTGACAATGTTGAACTCGCCGGGGCCGGAGAACTGTTCGAGCAGGAAATCCTGAACGAAGCCATCCTGCTGGCGCAGCAGTTCGTGCGTCATGAAGACCTTGCCGAGGATTTCCTCGCGTGCCTCCGCCGGCACGACGAATTTGTCGACCCGGAACACGCTGCCGGTGCGGTGATTTCTGGTGCTCATTTCGATCCATCTCCGTTTGGAAGGGTTGCTTGGCAGGAGGCTCGGAGACGGTTTGCAAGCTCAAGATAAGTTGAGGTCAAGGGGAATTTGGCCCTTCCTTCTCCGCTTGCGGGAGAAGGTGGATCGGCGCGCAGCGCGGAGACGGATGAGGGTGTTCCAAGGAACGCCAGCGTCTCACTCCGCTGGAGCACCCCTCATCCGGCCGCTTCGCGGCCACCTTCTCCCACAAGGGGGAGAAGGAAGAGGCCTCAGCCAACCTCCGAAGTCCTCCTGCGCACAATCACCCCAAGCTCGTCGCTCTCGCGGGCGATGCGCAGGCGCTCCTCGGCTTCGGTCGCTTCGCGCTGGCGGTCCCACATCGAGGCGTAGAGGCCGTGCTTAGCCAGCAGCGCCGCATGGGTGCCGCGCTCGGCGATCTGGCCGTCCTTGAGCACGATGATCTCGTCGGCCGAGACCACCGTCGACAGCCGGTGGGCAATGACGATGGTGGTGCGGCCCTTGCTGACCTGGTCCAACGCTGCCTGGATTTCCTGCTCGGTGTGACTGTCCAGCGCCGAGGTCGCCTCGTCCAGCATCAGGATCAGCGGCGCCTTGAGGATGGTGCGGGCGATCGCGACGCGCTGCTTCTCGCCGCCCGACAGTTTAAGCCCACGCTCGCCGACCATCGCGCGGTAGCCTTCGGGCAGCTTGTCGATGAACGGCCCGATCTGGGCGAGCTCGGCCGCCTTGCGCACTTCCTCCTCGCTGGCGCCGACGCGACCGTAGCGGATGTTGTAGGCGATTGTGTCGTTGAAGAGCACCGTGTCCTGCGGCACCATGCCGAGCACGGCGCGCAGGCTCTCCTGCGTGACGTCGCGGATGTCCTGGCCGTCGATCAGCACCTGGCCGCCCTGCACATCGTAGAAGCGGAATAGGAGCCTGGAAATGGTCGACTTGCCGGCCCCGGACGGGCCGACGATCGCCACCGTCTTGCCGGCCGGCACGTCGAAGGAGACGCCCTTCAGGATCTTGCGGTTGGGATCATAGGAGAAATGCACGTCGCGGAACTCGACCTTGCCGGGCCCGACCTTCAAAGGCTTCGCATCCGGCTTGTCGACGATCTCCTGCGGTACGTCGAGCAGGTCGAACATGTGCTCGATGTCGGTCAACCCCTGCCGGATCTCGCGGTAGATGAAGCCGATGAAGTTGAGCGGCACCGAAAGCTGGATCAGCATGGCGTTGATGAAGACGAAATCGCCGACCGTCTGCCTGCCGGCCTGCACCTCCAGCGCCGACATGCACATGACGATGACGGTGCCCAGACCGAAGATGACGCCCTGGCCGAAGTTCAGCCAGCCGAGCGAGGTCCAGGTTTTCGTCGCGGCGATCTCGTAGCGCGCCATCGAGCGGTCGAAACGCTCGGCCTCCATGCGTTCATTGGTGAAATATTTGACCGTCTCGAAGTTAAGAAGCGAGTCGATCGCCTTGGTGTTGGCGTCGGTGTCGCTGTCGTTCATGTCGCGGCGGATCGAGATGCGCCAGTCGCTGGCCTTGACGGTGAACCAGACATAGAGGCTGACGGTGAGCGCCACCACGGCCACATATTTCCAGCCGTAGGTGAAGGCGAAGATGCCGGCGGTCAGCGCGAATTCGAGGATCGTCGGCGCCGTGTTCAGCATGATGAAGCGCACGATCGTCTCGATGCCCTTGGTGCCGCGCTCGATGACGCGCGACAGGCCGCCGGTGCGGCGCTCGAGATGGAAGCGCAGCGACAGCTGGTGCATGTGGACGAAGGTGCGGAAGGCGAGCTGGCGCACCGCATACTGGCCGACCCGGGCAAAGAGCGCGTCGCGCAGCTGGTTGAAGCCGAGCTGGATCAAGCGCAGGACGTTGTACGCAATGACCAGCGCCACCGGCGCCAGCAAAAAGGACGGCAGCGGCGGCGGCGTCTTCGAGGCGTGGGCCAGCGCGTCGGTCGCCCATTTGAAGAAATAGGGGCCGGCGACCAGCGTCAGCTTGGCGACGACCAGAAGCAGCGTCGCCCAGGTGACGCGGGCTCGGAGATCGGCGCGCTCGGCCGGCCACATATAGGGCCACAGATTACGCAGCGTGGTGAGGGTGCCGGCTTCGGCGGATACGGTCTTTTCGGCCACTAGTCTTGCCTTTTGGGTAAACCGCTGGGGCAGCAGAAGTTGACGAGTCGGGTGAGCGAGGCCGAGACGCCCTCAAGCGCGGCGTGGTCGACGGCATAGCGCGAGCGCTGGCGGTCGGCCTCGAAACTGACCAGCCCGGCCTCGACCAGGATCTTAAGATGCTGCGAGACGGTCGACTGCGCGAGGTCGAGATGGTCGACCACCTCACGGCACGAGCAGCAGTGGCTGGCCGAAAGGCGCTTCAGGATCTCGATGCGCGCCGGATGCGAGAGCGCTGCCAGGCGGAGCGCCATGGCGTGGCTGTCGCTGCAGCGGATTTCGGAGGATTCGGCCATCGTCCATCGGCGATAGACGATGAAGGGGAATGGGGCAAGCTGGACGGATGGGTAGATTTGAGGTGCTGGCGGGACAGCACCCCCCTCTGCCCTGCCGGGCATCTCCCCCGCAAGGGGGGAGATCAGCTAATCACCTACTCCGTCTTCGCCTGGGTGGTCATCTGCTCGCCCATGGCCTTCATGTCGGCGGCCTCGCCTTCCTTCGAAGTCGAAGGCACCTTGAACACCTGGCCCGGCCAGATGCGATCGGGATCGCGGATCTGGTCCTTGTTGGCCAGATAGATCGTCGAGAAGCGAGTGCCATGGCCGTAGACGCGGCGCGAGATGCGCCAGAGCGTGTCGTTGCGGCGGATGATGACGG
Source organism: Mesorhizobium sp. B2-8-3 (assembly GCF_006440815.1). Lineage (NCBI taxonomy): Bacteria > Pseudomonadati > Pseudomonadota > Alphaproteobacteria > Hyphomicrobiales > Phyllobacteriaceae > Mesorhizobium > Mesorhizobium sp. B2-8-3. Next base: position 349,861 of record NZ_VFTW01000003.1, on the reverse strand, counting down.
AGCCGTCGGCATGTTCGAGCTTTGGCGCGACCGTTTCGGGCACGTCGGTCGAGGGCGTCGCCTCGGCAACCTTGGCAGCAGCCCCGGCCGCCGGGGCGGGCTTGGCCGCTTCGGCCGTTGCTGTCTCGGTCGTGGTTTCGGCGGTCTTGGTCTCGGCCGGCTTGGCCTGCGCCGGCTTTGTCTCGCTCGGGGCGACGGCGGCGACCGACTCGCCGGGCTCGCGCTCGAAGGGGACGGCAGCGCGGGCGACGACCTTGACGCCATCATTGTCCAGGCCATCGACATGGATGGTGTAGCTGCCGACCGGAATGTCGCGCGTCGCTTCGATCAGGAAATGCCCGTCGGCCGAAGTCTTGGCGTCGCCGAGCAGGATGGCGTCGGCATAGGCGCGCACCTTGCGGCCGGGATCGGCCGTGCCGGCGACGAAGATCTTGCTGCCGTCGATCTCGACCGCTTCGACGGCGATCTTGGGCTCCGCCGCGGCGGCCACAGCCGGCGCGGTCGCCGGAGCCTGGTCGGTGGCGGCGGGCGCGGTCGGCGCCGTGCTGGACGCGGTCGGTGCCGGAGCCTGCTCCGTGGGCGCCGCCGCCTGATCGCTAGCGGCCGGCGCCGCCGGCTTGGTCTCGGCCTCAGGAACGGTGATCAACTGCGAGGCCTTGCCCGGCTCCTCGACCATGGCCAGCACCTGGCCGGTCGGGCTCTGCGGCACTGAGACAACGGCGGTCTGGGCCGAGGCAACGGCAATGCCGCCAACCGTCTGGCGCAGGGTGATCGTATAGTCGCCGGGCTTCAGCGGATCGTCGAGCACGATGGCGAAGGCGCCGTCGGGCCCGGACTCGGTCGAGCCGAGCACCGTGCCCCCGTTCAAGATCTCGACCTTGGCGTTGGGCGCTGCGCTGCCGGCGACGACGATCGAGCCATTGCCCTCGACACGCACGACATCGAAGGTCGGCAGCGTCGGACCGGCGGCGGCGGGCGCCTGGGCGGCCGACGCCATGGCGTTGTTGGCCGGCGCCATCTTATTGGCGGGCGCCATCGTGTTCGCCGGAGCCATTGTGTTTGAAGGAGCCTGGGGCACACGCGCCTCTGTGCTCGTGCTCGAGGATTCAGCCGGTTTCGCAGCGGTCTGCGGCAGCGTCGCGACCTGCGCCGGCTTCTGGTTGTTGATATAAGGGTCGAGCGCGCCCGAGCCGTAGGCGACCGCCGCGACGGCGACAACGCCGCCCGCCGCGAACAAAAACGCCTTAGAAGGATTGATAGCCATAATTCCGTATTGCCCCCTTAGCCACCTAACGCCCGGTCTAGCCTGTTTTCCCGAGTCCGACAAGAAAAAGCCCGCCCGCGGGCTTGACCGCGCCAACCGTCCACATCACCAATCATCGCCATGAACACGATTCGATCCGTCTGCGTCTATTGCGGCTCGTCTCCGGGCCGCGACGAGGCCTATATCAAGGCCGGCCACACGCTCGGCCGCTCGCTTGCCAAATCCGGGTTGCGCCTGATCTATGGCGGCGGCACCAAAGGCATCATGGGCGCTGTCGCCGATGGCGCGCTCAAGGCCGGCGGCAAGGTCACCGGCATCATCCCGCGCTTCCTGATCAACAAGGAAGCGACCGAGACCGCGCTCGACAAGCTCGACGAACTCTTGATCACCGACAACATGCACGAGCGCAAGCACAGCATGTTCGAGAAATCCGACGCCTTTGTGGCACTGCCCGGTGGCATAGGCACGGTGGAGGAGATCGTCGAGATCATGACCTGGGCGCAACTCGGCCATCACCGCAAGCCGATCGTCTTTGCCAACGTCAAGGGTTTCTGGGACCCGATGCTGGCGCTGATCGAGCACATGGCGGCCGAAGGCTTCATCCACACCGCGCAGCGGGTAAAACCGCTGGTCGTCGACGACCCGGAGGCGATCGTCGCCGCCATCATGGTGGCCGGATCCTCGGTCGACGCGCCGACGGAAGGCGTGCGGTCGTTGATAGACAAGATGTAGGCAGTAGGGAATAGACAATAGGAAAGCAGGCCTATTGCCTATTGCCTATTGCCTACTGCCTACTGCTCTCCTCAAATCCCCAATCACCGCCCGCCGGTCATTCCGCCGCCAGGCGAGGTGGATCGAAACGCTGCGTTTGAACCACGGCAGGTCGCGGAAGACGACGCCCTGGGGTGTCGCGCTTCGCAGGCTTTGCTGGACCGTGGCGAGGCCGAGGCCGGCGCTGACCAGGCCGAGCGAGGTCAAGGGATCGGCCGTCTCATAGGCGATATCGGGCATGAAGCCGGATTCGGCGCAGGCCGCCAGGAACTGCGCGCGGTTGGTGTCGCCAGGCTGGCGCACGACAGTGATCCAGACGCGGCCGTCGAGCTGGCTAGGTTGGATGTCGGCGACATCGGCGAGCGGATCACCCTCCGGCATTGCCAGCACCAGCGGCTCGCGCCGCACCAGCATGCTTTCAAGATCGGGGGCGCCTCCCGGCGCTGGCGAATAGACGAAGCCGAGGTCGAGCGCGCGCTGGCGCAGATCCTCGAACTGCGCCGCTGTCCGCCGGCTGCGCAATTGCAGATGGAAATCCGGCCGCTCTCTGCGAAAATCCCGCAGCATCGCGGCGACCAGCCCGGAATGCACCGCGCCCTCGACATAGCCGATGGCGAGGCTGCCGGTCGCGCCGCTGGCGAGGTTGCGGCCGAGCTCTTCCAGCCGCGCCGCATTGGCAAGCAAGGCGCGCGCCTCGGCAAGGAAGGCCCTGCCCTCGGCGTTGAGATGGACGCGCTGCTTCGCCCGCTCGAACAAAGCGACGCCTAGCTGCTCCTCGAGCTGGATGATCTGCCGGCTCAAGGGCGATTGCGAAATGTGCAATTGCGCGGCGGCGCGGCCGACATTGCCAGCCTCGGCGACGGCGACGAAGTATCTGATCTGGCGCAGGTCGAGCATTTTTCGCCTTCAACGGTCAAGACCTTTTCAGTCTCAACTATAGCCTAATCAGTCTTGGACAGTCTGGCCAGCCAGCGCGATACCTGCCGGCATCAACTTGCCACAAAGGAGACCGCCATGCAGTTCTTTGCCCTGCTCACCCGCAACACCGAAAAGTTCAGCGACGCCGATTTCGCGCCGCTGCTGCCGCCCGAATCCGAGCAACGCAAGACGCTCTACGCGCAAGGCGCCGTGCGCCAGATCTGGAACCGCGGCGACATTCCCGGCACCGGCATCATGTTCGAGGCGACCGACGACGCCGAAGTGCGCGGCCACCTTGCCACACTGCCGCTGATCGACGCCGGCATGATGGACATCGCGGCCGTTGTGCCGCTCAACCCCTATCCGGGGTTTGGACCGAAGCGGTGAGCCGAGCCCGTCAATGAGGTTGCCGCAGTTGCGGCAGCCTCAAGGCCAGGCGTCCTTCATCGCGTTCACCGACAGCCACGCCATCGCGGGGAGTGCGACGAGCAGCCCAAGGCGCAGCCCCGCGGATCGCGCCTGATCGGGTTCCTGACGCTGAAGCCGGCGCCAGATCTGGAATGCCGCGGCGAGAACGAGCAGCGCATAAAAGCCGGCGAGCACCCACAGGGCTGTCTGACCGGATATCGCAATGCCGTTGTTATCGAGCACCTTGCCGATCAGCATGACCGGCCCGGCGACGAAGAAGGCAATGGCGATGCCAAACAGGAAGCCGATCAGGGCGCCCGGGAACGATGTCGCCGACAGTGCCACGAGCACCGCCATCAGGATGAGCAGAGTGATAAACGCGCGCTGGCTCACGGCCACATTCCCCGATCGAACGCGGCGGAATGTATCAGTTCGGCCTTAATCGCGGGTAACAGCCCAGGCCCATCTTCAAGGCGCGGTCCGGCCGCGGGCATGGCCGGAACGTCGCCTCCCCTTGCCGGCAACGGAACCGTCGCTATTGTCGGCGGCAATCCGAAACAGGACGAAAACTTCCATGAGACTTGGCTTTGTCGGCACGGGCGCGTTGAGCTCGGCCATCGTCATCGGGCTGAAATCGCTGCCGGGCGAGACGACGCCGGTGGTGGTTTCGCCGCGCAACGAAGCGATCGCGGCGGAGCTTGCCCGGCGCTTCCCGGATGTGCGCATCGCCGCCGACAACCAGGCCGTACTCGACCAGTGCGACACCGTCATGCTGGCGGTGCGGCCGCAGATCGCGCGCGAGGTGCTGAAGGAACTGCGGTTCCGGCTGGACCATCATGTCGTCAGCCTGATCGCCACGATATCGCGCGATGAGATCGCCGCGCTGGTGGCGCCGGCTGCGCATGCTGGCAAGGCGCTGCCGATGCCGATGATCGCCCGCCTGCAAGGCGCGACGATCGTCTGTCCGCCGGACCCGGTCGTGGCGGCGTTCTTCGGCCGGCTGGGCGGCGTGATCAAAGTCGAGGACCAAAGCGAGTTCGATGCGCTGAGCGTCGTCACCGCGACCTATGCCAGCTATTTCAAATATCTCGACACGATCCACACCTGGGTGCGCGGCCAGGGTGTGCCGAGCGACAAGGCCCGCGACTACATCACCAGCATCTACAAGGCGCTGGCCAACGCGCCCGACACGGCGCCGGACGAAGACTTCAGGCATCTTGCGCAGGACTATGCGACGCGCGGCGGCATCAACGAGCAGGTGCTGCGCGAACTGACCGAGCGGGGCACGTTCGAGGCCTTCGCGGAGAGCCTCGGTCGCGTGCACCGGCGGATCACCGGCGAGTGATCGGGATCACTCCGCCGGCGCGAGTCGCAGCGATGGCTTCCTCGCGCTGAGACGGTCGAGATAGAGATAGACGACCGGCGTCGTGTAGAGTGTCAGCAACTGCGAGACGATGAGGCCGCCGACGATCGCCGCGCCGAGCGGCTGGCGCAGTTCCGCGCCCGTGCCGGTCTCGATCGCCAGCGGCAGCGCGCCGAGCAGCGCCGCGAAGGTCGTCATCATGATCGGCCGGAAGCGCTGGACGCTGGCCTTGTGGATGGCCTCGCGGGACGAGAGCCCTTCCTGGCGCTCGGCCTGCAAGGCCATGTCGATCATCATGATGGCGTTCTTCTTGACGATGCCGATCAACAGGATGATGCCGATCAGCGAGATCACGTCGAACTCCATGCCGGTGACGATGAGCGCGAGCAGCGCGCCGATGCCCGCCGAGGGCAGCGTCGACAGGATGGTGATCGGGTGGACATAGCTTTCATAGAGCACGCCGAGCACGACATAGATCGTGGCAAGCGCGGCTGCGATCAAAAGCAATTCGTTGAGCAGGTTGGCGCGGAAGGCGAGCGCTGTGCCGGCCAACGAGCCATGGATCGTGACCGGCATCTTCAGCTCGGCCATGGCGCGGTCGATCGCGGCCGAGGCGTCGCCGAGCGTCGCGCCGTCGGCGAGATTGAACGAAATGGTCGTGGCGACGAAATGGCCCTGGTGGTTGACCGATAAAGGCATGGTCGCCGGTCCATAGGTGCTGAAGGCGGCCAACGGCACCATTTTTTCGGCGGAGGTGCTGACCGCCGCGCCGCTCGAGGCGCTGCCATGGCCGGTGACGGCGATGGCGTTGGTGGCCTGGTTCCGCAGCGAGCCCGTCAGGCTGCCGGCCAGCGCGTTGGTCTGCTGCGTGCCGCTGGCCGCGGCGCCCGAGGTGCTGACATAGATGCCGTTCAGCGCGCTCGGATCCTGCAGATAGCGCGGCGCCACCTCCATGACGACATGATACTGGTTGCGGGCATTGAAGATGGTCGACACCTGGCGCTGGCCGAAGGCGTCGTAGAGCGTGGCGTCGATGCTGGCCGGGGTCAGGCCGAGACGCGCAGCGCTCTCGCGATCGACCGTGATGTTGGTTTCGAGCCCGGCCTCGTCGCGGTCGGAGTTGACGTCGGTGAGCTCCGGCGACTGCTTGAGGAGATTGACCAGCTTCGGCGTCCATTCGTCGAGATCAGCGGTGGTATCGGCCTGCAGCGTGTACTGGTAGGTCGCAAGGCTCTGGCGGCCGCCGACCCTGATCTCCTGGCGCGGATTGAGGAAGAGCTGCGCGCCGGGCAACTGCCCGAGCTGCGCGCGCAGCCGGGTCAGCACCATTTGCAGCGGCGCCCGCTCGCCCTTCGGCTTCAGCGCGACCTGGACGAAGCCGGAATTGGTCTGCCGGCCGCCGATATAGCCGACCACGTTCTCGACCGCCGGGTCGCTCTTGAGGATCGATTCCAGCCGCTCGAATTTCTGGCGCATCAGCTGGAAGGAGATAGCCTGGTCGGCGCGCAGGCCGCCCATCAGCTCGCCGGTGTCCTGCTGCGGGAAGAAGCCCTTCGGCACCACCGTATAGAGATAGACGTTGAAGACGATGGCCGCGAGAAGCACCACCAGCATGATTTCCGAATTGTCGAGCGACCAGGCCAGCGAGCGGCCATAGATGGCGCGGACGCGTTCGAAGACGCCTTCGCCGAAGCGGGCAAGGATCGAGCGTCCGGTCGACGGGCTCGCGCCCGGACGCAGGAAATGCGCGCACATCATCGGCGTCACCGTCAGCGACAGGACGAGCGAAATCGCGATCGAGAGCGACAGCGTCAGGGCGAATTCCTGGAACAGGCGGCCGAGTATGCCGCCCATCAGGAGGATCGGCAGGAAGACGGCGACCAGCGAGGCGCTCATCGACAGCACCGTGAAGCCGACTTCCCTGGCGCCGACCAGCGCCGCCCTGCCGCACGGCATGCCGTCCTCGATGTGGCGCGTGATGTTTTCCAGCACCACGATGGCATCGTCGACGACAAAGCCGGTGGCGATTGTGAGCGCCATCAGCGACAGATTGTCGAGCGTGAAGCCGAGCAGGTACATGGCGCCGAAAGTGCCGAGGATCGAGACGACCAGCGCGACGCTCGGGATCAGCGCCGCCCGCCAGTCGCGCAGGAAGCAGAACACCACGAGGATGACGAGCAGCACCGCCAGCACCAGCGTCAGCTCGGTGTCGTGAAGCGAGCCGCGAATGGTGGTCGAGCCATCGGTGGCGATGCCGAGCCGCGCGTCGGCCGGCACGGAGGCCTGCAGCGTCGGGATCAGGGCCCGGACGCGGTCGACGGTCTCGATGATGTTGGCGTTGGGCTCGCGGTAGAGCACCAGAAGCACCGCCGGCTCGCCATTGGCGAGGCCGAGATTGCGCACGTCCTCAACGGAATCCTCGACATCGGCGATGTCGCGCAGCCTGACCGCCGCATCGTTGCGCCAGGCAATCACCAAATCGCGAAAATCGGCGGCATGGCTCGCCTGGTCGTTGGTGTAGAGCTGGTAGCGCAGCGCGCCGTCTTCCTCGAAACCTTTCGGGCTGCGCGCATTGGCCGAGGCAAGGGCTGCGCGCACATCCTCCAGGCCGATGCCGTAGTGGAACAGCGCGCCGGGATTGAGCTCGACCCGCACCGCCGGCAGCGACGAGCCGCCGAGATCGACATTGCCGATGCCCTCGACCTGCGACAGGCGCTGCTGCAGCACGGTCGCGGCGGCATCGTAGAGCTGGCCGGGCGTCAACGTGCGCGAGGTCAGCGCCAGGATCATCACGGGCGAGTCGGCGGGATTGTATTTGCGATAGGTCGGGTTGCTGCGCAGGTCCGACGGCAGGTCGGCGCGCGCGGCGTTGATGGCGGCCTGGACGTCGCGCGCCGCGCCGTTGATGTCGCGGTCGAGGTCGAATTGCAGCACGACATTGGTCGAGCCGGTGCCGGAGCGCGAGGTCATCTCGGAGACGCCGGCGATCTGGCCGAGATGGCGCTCCAGCGGCGCCGCGACATCGGTCGCCATCGTGTCGGGGCTCGCGCCCGCCATCGAGGCCTGCACCGAGATGGTGGGGAAATCGACCTTGGGCAAAGGCGCCACGGGCAAATTGAAATAGGCGATCAGGCCGGCGGCGGCGAGGCCGATCGCGAGCAGCGTCGTGGCGACCGGCCGCGCGATGAACGGGGCCGAGAGGTTCACGGCGCGGACCCGCCGGCGGAGGCTTCGACGACGCCGGCGCCGCGCCGCGTCAGCCGGTCGAAGGCAAGATAGATGACCGGCGTGGTGAACAGCGTCAGCACCTGGCTGACGATCAGGCCGCCGACGATGGTGATGCCGAGCGGCTGGTGCAATTCCGAGCCGGCCAGGCCGCCAACCAGAAGCGGCAGCGCGCCGAAGAGCGCGGCGAACGTCGTCATCAGGATCGGGCGGAGCCTGAGCAGGCACGCCTCGTAGATCGCCTCGCGCGGATCGAGCCCCTGCAGCCGCTCTGCCTGCAGCGCGAAGTCGATCATCATGATGGCGTTCTTCTTGACGATGCCGACGAGCAGCACGATGCCGATGATGCCGATGACATCGAGGTCATGGCCGGCGAGCATCAGCGCGACCAGCGCGCCGACGGTTGCCGAGGGCAGCGTGGACAGAATGGTCAGCGGATGGATGAAGCTTTCGTAGAGCACGCCGAGCACGACATAGACAGTGGCGACCGCCGCCAGCACCAGAAGCAACTCGTTGGACAGCGAGCTCTGCAGCGCAAGGGCGGCGCCCTGGAAGCCGGTCGTCAGGCCGGCGGGCGGCCGCATGTCCTTCTCGGCGACGGTGATCGCCGCGGTGGCATCACCGAGCGAGACGCCGGGGGCAAGGTTGAACGAAATGGTCGCGGCCGGGAATTGCGCCAGGTGGTTCACCAGCAGCGGCGCCCGCCGGACATTGATGCTGGCGATCGCCGACAGCGGCACCTGGCCGGCGCCCGAGGACGGCAAATAGATCGAGCCCAGCGAGGCCGGCGTCTGACCGACCGACGGATCGGCTTCGAGGATGACGCGGTATTCGTTCGACTGGGTGAAGATGGTGGAGATGATGCGCTGGCCGAAGGCGTCGTAAAGCGCATTGTCGACCGTTGCCGGCGTGATGCCGAAGCGCGCCGCCGTGGCGCGGTCGATGGTGACGTCGACGGCAAGCCCGCTCTGCTGGCTGTCGCTGGCGACATCGGCGAGTTCGGGAAGCGCCGTGAGCCTGTCGGTCAGCTTGGTCGTCCATGCCGCCAGCTCGACCGGATCTGAATCCTGCAGCACATACTGGTATTGCGAAGCGCTGATCGTGGAATCGACCGTCAGGTCCTGCACCGGCTGCATGTGCAGCGCGATCCCGGTGACTTGGGCCGTCTCCTGCGTCAGCCGGCGGATGATGGCGCTGGCGTCGTCAGTGCGCTCGTCGCGCGGTTTCAGATTGATCAGCATGTGGCCGCTGTTGGCGGTCATGTTCTGGCCGTCGACGCCGATGAAGGACGACAGGCTGGCGACATCGGGATCCTTCAGGATGGCATCGGCCAGCGCCTGCTGGTGCGCCGCCATGTCGGCATAGGAAGCCGAGCCCGCCGCTTCGGTGATGGCCGAGATGGCGCCGGTGTCCTGCACGGGGAAGAAGCCCTTCGGGATGGCGATGTAGAGATAGACGGTGAGCGCCAGCGTTGCGACCGCCACCAGCAATGTCAGCGCCTGGCGGTCGAGCACCCAGCGCAGCGCAGCGCCATAGCCATTGGCGACCGCGTGGAAGGCGCCCTCGCTCCAGCGCGACAGCGCGCCCGGCCTGCGCTCGGCCGGCGGCTTCAGGAGCCTGGCGCAGAGCATCGGCACCAAGGTCAGCGAGACGATGGCCGAAATGACGATGGCGATGGCTAGAGTGATGGCGAATTCGTGGAACAGGCGGCCGACGACGTCGCCCATGAACAGAAGCGGGATCAGCACCGCGATCAGCGAAACGGTGAGCGAGATGATGGTGAAGCCGATCTGAGCCGAGCCTTCGAGCGCGGCGGTCACCGGATCGTCGCCATGCTCGATGAAGCGCGAGATGTTCTCGATCATGACGATGGCGTCGTCGATGACGAACCCGGACGCGATGGTGAGCGCCATCAGGGACAGATTGTCGAGGCTGAAGCCCCACAGATACATCACCGCGAAAGTGCCGACCAAGGAGAGCGGCACCGACAGGCTGGGGATGATCGTCGCCGGGATGTTGCGCAGGAACAGGAAGGTGACGAGGACGACCAGCAGCGCCGCCATCGCCAGCTCGAACTGGACGTCGTCGACCGAGGCGCGGATGGTGGTGGTGCGGTCGGTCAGCGGCTCGACGCTGAGCGCCGCCGGCAGGCCGGCGCGCAATTGCGGCAGCAGCGCCTTCACGCCGTCGACGACGCGGATGACATTGGCGCCCGGCTGGCGCTGGATGTTGAGGATGATTGCCGGCGTGCGGTTTTCCCAGGCGCCCAGCCTGGAATTCTCGGGGCCTTCGATGATGTCGGCCACCTCGCCCAGCCGCACCGGCGCGCCGTTGCGATAGGCGATCACCATGTCGGCATAGGTCTTGGGATCGGCGACCTGGTCGTTGGCGTTGATGGTGTAGGAGCGCGCCGGCCCGTCGAAGCTGCCCTTCGGCGTGTTGACGTTGAGCGTGCCGATGGTGGTGCGCAGATCGTCGATATTGAGGCCCATGGCGGCCAGCGCCTTGAGCTTCACCTGCACGCGCACGGCCGGCCGCTCGCCGCCGGAGATGCTGACCAGACCGACGCCGGGAAGCTGCGATATCTTCTGCGCCAGCCGGGTCTCGGCATAGTTCTCGACTTGCGTCAGCGGCAGCGTCTTCGAGGTGATCGCCAGCGTCAGGATCGGCGCGTCGGCCGGGTTGACCTTGGCGTAGATCGGCGGCGCCGGCAGGTCGGCGGGCAGAAGATTGCCCGACGCGTTGATCGCCGCCTGCACCTCCTGCTCGGCGATGTCGAGGCTGAGGTCGAGGCTGAAGCGCAGCGTGATGACCGAGGCGCCGGCGGAAGAGCCCGACGACATCTGCTCCAGCCCAGGCATCTGGCCGAACTGGCGCTCCAGCGGTGCCGTGACCGAGGTCGTCATCACCTCGGGGCTGGCGCCGGGATAGAAGGTCTGAACCTGGATCGTCGGATAGTCGACCTCGGGCAAAGCCGAGAGCGGCAGGAACATGTATGCGATCATGCCGACGATCAGGATGGTCGCCATGATAAGCGTGGTGGCCACCGGCCGCAGGATGAACGGCCGCGACGGGTTCAACCAGCCGGAGACGAGGCCGCTCGGCGTGCTCATTGGCCCTGGCCGCTGTCGCCGCCATTGCCGCCGCTGCCGGCATTGGCGCCGCCGTCGCGGCGATGGTGGCGGTGATGCTTACGGCCGGAAGCATCGCCCGATGCGTCCGCGCCCTCGCCTGCCCGGCCGCCCTGGCCATTGGTGGCCGCGGGGGCGTTGCCGGAATTGGCGGGCGTGTTGCCGGAGCTGGCCGGCGGCGTGCCGGCAGCCGGGCTGCTCGCCCCAGCTGCTTGCGGCTGCGCGGGCGCGGCGCCGGCGGCCGGCGCTGTTCCCGAGGCTGGCGCGACATCGTCGGGCACGGTGACCTTGGCCCCGTCCTTCAGCCGGTCGACGCCGTCAACCACGACCTTGGAGCCCGGCGCCAAACCGGAGAGCAGCTGCGTGACGGTGGCGTTGCCCGGGCCGAGCGTAACGGTCTTCACCGAAACCGTGCTGTCGTCGTTGAGCTGGTAGACGAAGGTGCCTGGCGCGCCGTGCTGGATGGCCGCGTTGGGCAGCACGCTGACGCCGGTCAGCGTGCGCACCAGCAGATGCACGTTGACGAACTGGTTGGGATAGAGCACGCCATCGGTGTTGGGGAAGACGGCGCGCAGCTTCACCGTGCCGGTGGTCGGATCGATCTGGTTGTCGATCGTCTGCAGCGTGCCTTCGGCGATCTCTTTGGTGTCGTTGCGGTCGAACAAGGTGGCTTTGAGCCCGGCATTGCCATGCGTCTGCTCCAGCACTTGCGCCAGGCTGTCCTCGGGCAGCGAGAACAGCACCGAGATCGGCTGCATCTGAGCGATCACCGCGATGCCGGTGGCGTCGCCCGGCGTGACGTAGTTGCCCTGGTCGATGAGGCGCAGGCCGATGCGGCCGTCGGCGGGCGCGGTGATATGGCTGTTGGCGATGTTGACCTGGACGGCCTCGATCTGCGCCTGGTCGGACATCACCGTCCCCTCGTCGGACTGCACCGTCGCGTGCTGCAGGTCGACCGCCTGCTGGGTGATGGCGTTGGAGGTGAGCTTCAGGTCGCGGTCGAGGTCGAGCTTGGCATCGGCAAGCAGCGCCTGGTCATGCTCCAGCTGGCCCTGCCATTGATGCAGCGAGGCGTTCAGCGTGCGGTCGTCGATCTGGGCGAGGAAATCACCCCTCTTCACATTCTGGCCCTCGGTGAAGCCGATCTGGGTGATCTGGCCGCTGACCTGCGCGCGAACCGTCACGGTCGAGAGCGGGGTGACGGTGCCCAGCGCCTCGAGCACGATCGGAATATCGGCCTGCGCCACGGGCGCAACGGCAACCGGCTGGGCAAGATCGCCGCCGCGGAAACGGCCGCCACGGTGGCCGCCTTGCTGCTGAACCTGAACAGGATGCAGCCAGAACGCGACCCCGGCCGCCGCAACGACCAAGAGCAGCGCGACGATCCAGCCGCGCCGCGAGCGGCGCGCGACCGGCGGCCGGACCTCGGCCAGCGGCTCGCTCGGGGGCGCGGGCACATTGCGGCGCTTGCGCCTGCTGACGACTTCGTCGTCCACTTCTCTCACCTGTCCTTCGAGCCGCATCCAGGAAGGTCCGCCGCGCAGAGCCGCTCGTCGAACCGTCGCCGATCGCGCCGTCAGACATGCCCAAGGCAGGTACAATAGCGCGATCCTATTCGAAGCATAGGCGCGCGGATTTTATCGTGCAATTCCGGCAGACATTAAATTCCTGTAAGAAATTGAATGGGTTAGAGCCATAAATCAGCTTCGTCTCCGCGAGAAAAAGCGGCAATTTTCAAGGACGAAATTGGGGGCTTCTCATCGCCTTTAGACAAATGGCCACAAGGTCTTAGGAGGTCAGCACAAACGGCTGACGGCGGCGCGCTGCTGCGGCGTAGCGGCTTCACGACCAACTCCGGATCGCCGAGACGATTCTCGCGAAGGTGTGAATATCTGCCAGCCGCGAGCGTACGAAACGCGGGCGAGGAACCAAGATCGCGCATTAGCGTTGCCTCACATAGCAACATTTTGGAGATCGTCATGCTGCGAGGCGGATTGCTTTGGCTTATCGGGATACCTTTGCCCGTCATCCTTATTCTTTGGCTGCTCGGTTACTTGCACTAGCAGCGTAACCTGCCTGCGCGGCACAAGTCGCGCAGGCGCCAAAACCAGTCTATCTGCGATCGTTCATCCGCTGGCGAGGCAAGGCCTCGATCTCTTCGGCCGACAAATGCTTCACCTCGTTCCAGAAACGCGATTTCGCCGAGTTGAGCAGGCCGTCCGGGTCGAGCCGCTTCTTCCACGCCAGATGTTTGAAATCCGGCTTCATGCTGCCGCCTTCGACATAGGGAACATGCGGGTTTGAAGTGCCCAGTCCATGCGCTTCATAGATGGCTGTGATTTCCGTCAGGCGCGCGTCGTCGGTGTAGCGCAGGATCGGCAAGTCGAAGGCGACCAGCCGGTCGTCGAGCAGCGCGAATTCGTGATGCATCAGCACCTCGTCGCCGAAGATTTCCTGCAACGGCTCTATCAGGCCGCTATCGAGCGGCGCAGGACAAGTCACCTGCAGGTTGGTGACAGTGCGGTCCTGCTTCAGCACCTGCAGCGTGGTGTGGTTGTAGGAAAATTCGGAGAGCGCCGGCAGGCCGGAGGCAGCGATGCCGTCCGCGTCGAGGTCGATCTCGACCGTGCCGCCATGGTCGCGCAGCGCATCGCGAACCGCCGCCGCATCCGGCTCGGCGACGATGACGATGGCGAGATCGCGCCGGCGCCTTGCGAGTTCCCCGAGCTTGGTTATCGAAGCCGCGATGCGGCCGTCTATCGTTGTCAGCAGCTTGAGGTTCAGCGAGCGCGCGTTGCCGAGCGCGATGCCGGCCTCGAAGGCCTGCCGATAGGTGTCGAACGAGGCGATGATGTTGCGCCAGCGCGGCGACGCGATGGTGCCGAGCGTCACCTCGGTGATGACGCCGTTCAGCCCCCAGGCATGATGGATGGCGAGGATTGCGGGGCCGGTGAAGACGTGGCGTTCCGGTTGCCTCTCCATCGACAGCACCGTGATCGCCTGGATGTTCCTGCCATCGCGCAGCATGCCGTGACGGATCGAGCCGATGCCGCCGGAGCCGCCGGCGATGAAACCGCCAATGGTGGCAATGGCTTCGGTCGAGGGCACGATCGGCAGCTCGCGGCCGTGGCGCCCGAGTGCGGCGTTGATATCGCCGATGCGGGCGCCGGCCTCGGCGCGCACCGTGTCGGCACCGATTTCCAGCACGCGCGAGATGCCAGTCATGTCGACGATCAGCCCGCCATCCACCGGCACCGCCTGGCCGTAATTGCCGGTGCCTCCGCCCCGGATGACGATAGGCACCCGCCATTCGGCGGCCACAGCCAGGCAGCGCGCCAGTTCGTCCAGCGTAATCGGCGCGGCGACGAGATCGCCGAAACAGGACGACAATTCACGGCTGAGGATCGGGCTGTACCAGAAGAAATCGCGCGAGCGCTTCTTCACGATCGAGGGCGTGTCGAACGTCTCGATGCCGCCCAGCGCCCGGGCAAAGGCCTGCCAGTCGATGTCGTTCTTGCCTGAGATGGACATGAACGCCCTCGCCTAACGTTGGTTCGCAGCGAAGCGAACACGTGCCAATGGGCGTCCGCGAAAATCACAGTTGGTTGGATCGATACGGCTTTCGTCGAGCATCTCGCTTCTCCGCCGGTCGCGCTGCGACCTGTCGAATTGCGGCTCGTTCCCTTGAAAGCCCTGTGCCATGGGGTGGCGCGACTGTCGTTCAGGCCGGACGGTCTGTCAACCGCCAGCCCACGCTTGACAAAGCTGCCTGCCTGTTGGACGTTTCTTCCCACCATGGCACCGGGTTCGAGCCGCTTTTCTCCGACCGGCAAGGCGTCGGAACGAAACGGATCGCGATGCCAGGCAATCCAGAAATCCTTCCAGACAATGAGCAAGGGCCGCGCCTCATGGCGTGCTCGCGCCTGTCGGCGGATTCGACTGCGGCACGCCCGGTCCCAAGCATCGCAAGGATCATGAGATGAGCGACGACACCACCGGGGGCATCCCCGCCATCGACATCGCGCCGCTGTTCGGCCCGCCGTCGCCTGCCCGCGACGAGGCAGACCGCCAGATATTCGCCGCCGCCTCCGGCATCGGCTTCATGACCGCACGCGGCTTTCTCGGCGCGGAGCTTTTGACGCGCGAGCGGCGCGGCGAGTTGCTGAAGATCTTCGACTTGCCGGACGCGGAAAAGCAGAAGCTGCTGCGCTGGAATTTCGATCCGTCGAAATCGAACTATTATCGCGGCTGGTTCCCGCTGCAGCCGACCGCGGTGTCCTGCAAGGAAGGCATCGACATGGGGCCGGACATCGCGCATGCCGACGCCGAATTCGCGGCCGACGATCCGCTGCTCGAACGCACGCCGCTGCCGGCCGAGAACGATGTTCCAGGATGGAAGGCGGCGGCAGCGCATTACTACCGCTCGATGGAAAAGGTCGGCGCGGCGCTGATGGCCTCGATCGCGCGCAGCCTCGGGCTCGAGGACGACATTTTCGACGGCCATTTCCAGGGCGGCATCTCGACGCTCAGGCTGATCCGCTATCCGCTGCGCACCGAGGACGGCGCGGTCGACCTGTCGAAGCCTGAATATTCAGTCATGCACAAGGGCGAGCGGCGGCTGGTCATCGGCCGCGAGCATGCCGATTCCGGCTTCGTGACGCTGCTGGCGCAGGACGGCGTCGAAGGCCTGCAGGCCAGGAACCATGCCGGCGAGTGGATCGACGTGCCGCCCGCAGACGGCACGCTGGCAGTGAATTTCGGGCAGTTGCTGGAGCGCTGGACGGGCGGTGTGGTGCAGGCGACGCGCCACCGGGTGATCGCGCCGAAGACGGCGCGCTACTCCATCCCCTTCTTCTACGAGCCACGCGTCGACGCCGAGATCGCGCCGCTGCCGATCACGGGCGCCAGCGATTTCGCGCCATTCCTCTATGGCGACTATCTGTGGGAGTCGGCGACCAACTTCGTCGAGATGGCCGGCGTCAAGACTTTGCGGAAGCCAAGGCGGGTGGCCGCCGCCTGAGCGCACCAACCAACAGGGGACCAAACAATGAGTACCGAAACGCGCAAATTGCCGTCCATCCTCGGCGGATGGGAGGCCGCGGTGAGACAAGGCAGGGTCGATCGTCGCGAGTTCCTGGCGGTGGCCAGCGCGCTCGGCGCCTCCACCTCGGCGGCCTATGCGATGGCATGCCTTGCCGCTCCGACCGAAGCACGAGCCGACGAGCCGAAGCGCGGCGGCGTGCTGAAAGTTGCGATGCTGGTGCCGGGGCTGAAGGATCCGCGCACGTTCGATTCCTCCGATCTCGGCAATATCGGCCGGCAGTTCCTCGAGCCACTGGTGCGCTACACGGAAACCTTCACCTTCAAGCCGATGCTTGCCGAGCGCTGGGAGGTGAATGACGACGCCACCCGCTACACGCTCTATCTGCGCAAGGACGCGACCTGGAACAATGGCGATGCCTTCGGCGCCGACGACGTGATCTTCAACTTCAATCGCTGGTGCGATACCGCGGCCGCCGGCAATTCGATGGCGCGGCGCTTTGCCGGCCTCACCGAGGGCGACAGCGGCAGGCTGCGCGCCGGCGCCATCGAGAAGGTCGACGACCACACGGTCGTGCTCAACCTCTCGGCGCCGGACGTGACAGTGATCCCCAATCTCGCCGATTATCCGGCGCTGCTCGTTCATCGCGATTTCGACGCCAGCGGCGGCGATCTCGCCAAGCATCCGATCGGCACCGGCGCCTTCGAATTGGTCTCGCTCGATGTCGGCCAGCGCGCGGTGTTCAAGCGCCGCGCCACCGGCAAATGGTGGGGCGGCGAAGCGCTGCTCGACGGCATCGAGATGATCGATTACGGCGTCGATCCCAACGCGCTGGTCAGCGCCTTCGAGGCCGGCGAGGTGCATACCAATCTCGACAGCAATGGCGACTTCATCGCGGTGTTCGACGGCATGGGGCTGACCAAGAGCGAGATCCTGTCGGCCTCGACCGTGGTCGCCCGCGCCAATGCGGCGACCGCGCCCTATAGCGATGAACGCGTGCGGCGCGCGCTGCAGCTTGCGGTCGACAATTCGGTGGTGCTGAAGCTCGGCCTCGCCGGCGCCGGCGAAGTGGGCGAGAACCACCATGTCTGCCGCATCCATCCCGAATATGCGGAGCTGCCGCCGATCAAGCGCGATCTCGACGAGGCCAAGCGCCTGATGACCGAGGCCGGCCAGATGGGCTACGAGCACGAGTTGTTCTCGATCGACGACGACTACCGCAAGAACACCGCCGACGCGATCGCTTCGCAGTTGCGCGAAGCCGGCTTCAAGGTGAAGCGCACTGTGCTGCCGGCCTCGACCTACTGGAACGGCTGGGCGAAATTCGCCTATTCGACCACCAACTGGGCGATGCGCCCGCTGGGCGTGCAGGTGCTGGCCCTCGCCTACCGCACGGGCGAGGCGTGGAACGAGAGCGGCTTCGCCTCGAAGGAATTCGACGCCAAGCTCGACGAGGCGCTGAAGACCGCCGATGTCGAGAAGCGCAAGGTGGTGATGAAGGACGTCGAGACGATCCTGCAACGGTCCGGCGTGATCATCCAGCCCTATTGGATGAAGCTTTATTGCCACTCGGCCAAGCAGGTGATGAACCGCCACGCACATCCGACATACGAATTGGACTTCACCGACGTGTGGCTCGCCGCTTGAGGCAGGCCGCAAAGGCGTGACCATGCTGGCCGACGCCTTGCGCTTGCTTGAGCTGTTGGGCAGGGTGACAATGCCCGTCGACACATCGATGAAGGTGCAAATTGCGTTCGACTGATTATCTCGGCCGTCTCTTCGGCCTCGAAGGCAGGCATGCCTTCATCACCGGCGCCAGCCGTGGGCTGGGCCTCGCCTTCGCGGAGGCGCTGGCCGCCGC
Organism: Mesorhizobium sp. B2-8-3; assembly: GCF_006440815.1. Taxonomy (NCBI): domain Bacteria; kingdom Pseudomonadati; phylum Pseudomonadota; class Alphaproteobacteria; order Hyphomicrobiales; family Phyllobacteriaceae; genus Mesorhizobium; species Mesorhizobium sp. B2-8-3. The sequence continues at coordinate 331,879 of NZ_VFTW01000003.1, read as the reverse complement.
CGGCGCGCGCGTCACCATAGGCGGCCGCAAGGCCGACGAGCTCAAAGCTGCCGGCGACAGGCTACGCGGCAACGGCTACACGGTCGCGGAGTCATTGATCGACGTCACCGACACGCAGTCGGTCGATGCGGCGATTGCGGCGAGCGAAGCCGGCACCGGGCCGATCGACATCCTGGTCAACAATGCCGGCATCCAGCGCCGCGCGCCGCTCGAGACTTTTTCCGATGCCGACTGGGACGCGCTGATGGCGACCAATCTCGACGGCGTCTTCAAGGTGAGCCGCGCCGCGGTGAAAGGTATGATCCAACGCCGCAAGGGCGTCATCATCAACGTGTCGTCGGTGCAGAGCGCGCTCGCTCGGCCCTCGATCGCGCCTTACGCGGCCAGCAAGGGGGCGATCACCATGCTGACCAAGTCGATGGCCGGCGAATGGGGCGAGCACGGCGTGCGCGTCAACGCCATCGCGCCGGGCTATTTCAAGACCGAGCTGAATGCCGCACTGGTCGCCGACGAGAAATTCTCCACCTGGCTCACCGGCCGCACGCCGATGCGGCGCTGGGGCGATGTCGAGGAACTGGCGGGCGCCGCGGTGTTCCTGGCGTCGGACGCCGCGAGTTTTGTCACTGGACAGACGCTGCTGGTGGATGGCGGGATCACGAGCGTGCTTTGATGGCCGCTTCCGCCGCATGGCGATGCAGGAAATTCGGCAAGGCGACGGCCACGGCATCGAGGCGTCGATGTTCACCGCGTCCTCGATGGTCTCGGCAATCGCCGGAATCCCGAATTCGGCGGCGAGCTCGCCGGGTGTCTCTTTGTTGCGGCCATAGATCGCCGCCACGTCGACCCTGGCATCGCCGAGCAATGCGGGAAGGTGGGCCGCCGCACGATCATTCCGGTGCCGAGGACGGCAAGCCTGAGCTTCTTCACCGCGCCATCTTGGAAAGGGCCGGCGGGATTCCCGCCGGCCCGTCTAAAGATCAGTTCTTGCCGCAGGTATCGGCCATGTCGGGCGTGCACTTTACGAAGCCGGTGTCGATATAGGGCGGCACGTCTTGCCCTGCTTCAGGTCATGCAGGGCCTCGATCGACTTGTAGCCCATATTGTACGGGCTCTGGCCGACAAGGTAGTGGGCAAGCCCATCCTTGAGCAGCGGCAGTTGGGGTGCGAAGGCGTCGCCGAAGGAGATGACGAGGTCCTTGGAATCGACGCGGTCCTTCACCCGCCCGACCGCCTGCCGGTAGGCCGACGGCGCATATTGCGCCCAGCCGCCGACGGCGACGAAAGCGTCGAGCTTGGGATTGGCGACCAGCACGTCGTTCATCTGCTGGGCGGCGAGGCTGATGTTGTCATTGTTGTAGATCGGGCAGCCGTCGACCTCGGTCCAGCCGTTCTCGCCGGCAAGGCGCTTCACCGGCTTGTCCTTGGAAACGTTGGCCAGCGTGTCGCGAATGCCCTGGACGCGCAGGTCGAGATTGAGCGAGCCGGCCGTGCCGGTCTGGATGCAGACCGTGCCGCCCTTCGGCTTGTATTCGACGACCTTCTTGGCCAGCTCGACGCCGAAATTGTAGTTGTCGGTGCCGATGAAGGTCGAGCGCAGGCCGGCGTCTTCCTGCAGCAGATCACCATCGAAGGTCACGATCGGGATGCCGGCCGCCTTTGCTTTTTCCAGCAGCCTGGCCACGGATTTCGGATTGGTGGCGGACACCGCGATGCCGTCGACGCCCTTGGTCAGCACGTCGTTGATGACCTGAAGCTGCTGAGCCTCGTTCACCTCCGACGGACCGATATAGTAGCACTCGACGCCGAGGTCCTTGGCGGCCTTCTCGCAGCCCTCCTTGACCGGGGCGCTGAAGACGTCGTTCACCGTCTTGACGATCACCGCATAGGTCTCGGCCAAAGCCGGCGCCGCGTTGATGCCCGCGGCGAATGCCGCCGCGATCACCGTCGCGCCCATTTGGGCGGTCAGTCTGTCGATGCTTCTCATGGTTTTCTCCTCTCTGATGTTATGTGCACGAAAGTGCGCGAACCTTCCGGACAGGCCATCTGGCTGACCGGACCGGTCCTAGGCGCGGCTGGAGCGGAACCGTTCAAGCAGTACCGCGAACAGGATGAAGAGGCCGACGAAGGTGCCCTGCCAGAACGGGTTCACGCCGGCGAGCAGCAGGGCGTTGCGGATCACCTCGATCAGCACCGAGCCGATGACGGCGCCGAAGGACGTGCCGAAGCCGCCGAGCAGATTGGCGCCGCCGATGACGGTCGCGGCGATGACCTGCAGCTCCTGGCCCTGGCCGAGCGCGTTGGTGGCGGCCCCCATCCAGCCGACGAGGAAGATCGCCGTCATGCCGGTCATGGCGCCGAGCAGCGCGTAGGTCGAAACCTTGACGCGATCGACCGGGATGCCGGAAAGACGCGCGGCATTTTCATTGCCGCCGATGGCGCGCACGTAGCGACCCCATTTGGTCATCGACAGCAGCCACTGCATGACGACGGCCGAAACGATCACCGCCCACAGCACGTTCGGCACGCCGAGGAAGGAGCCGCTGCCAAGCGCCAGCAGCGTGTCGCCGGCGCGGCCGAAATCGTAGACGACCTGGTTGTTGGTGACGACCAGCGTCTGCGAACGCACGAGGCTCATCATGCCGAGCGTGACGATGAAGGGCGGCAGCTTCAGGTACGAAACCAGCGCCCCATTGACGATGCCCACGAAGGCGCCGACGAGAAGCACGAACAACACGACTACGGCGAAAGGGTAGCCGCTGGCGCAGAACAGGCCGAGCAGGACGCCGGTCAGGCCCAGCGTGGAGCCGACGGAGATGTCGATGCCGCCGGTCATGATCACCGGCGTCATGCCGATCGCCATAAGCGCGGTGAAGCAGAAATTCTGCAGTATGTTGGCCATGTTGGCGCCGGTGAGGAAGCGCGGCGCGATCATGCCCACCACGGCGCCGATGATCAGCACCGCGATGACGATCCAGAATTCCTGGCTGCGCAGCATCTCGCCGAGCTTGCTGCGTTCCGACAGGTTGAAGACCGAATCCAGGTTGCTGGCGTCCGGAGACTTGTTCATTCCATCCTCCCCTGTTGCCCTTAGGCCGCGGCCTTGGCGCCGACGATTAAGGCGGTGATTTCCTCGGGCGAGCTGGTCGAAGCGAGCTTGTTGGCGACCAGATGGCCGCGCCGCAGCACCATGATGCGCTCGCACACGCCGAACACGTCGGGCATGCGGTGCGAGATCAGGATGACGGCGACGCCGCGCTCCTTGAGGCGCTTGATCAGCGCCAGCACCTCGGCGACCTGGCGCACCGAGATCGCGGCGGTCGGCTCGTCCATCAGCACCAGCTTGGCGTCGGCCAGGCGGGTGCGGGCGATCGCGACCGCCTGGCGCTGGCCGCCCGACATGCGCTTGACCACGTCGCGCGGCCGCGTCTCCGACTGCAGCTCGCGGAACAGCTCGGCGGCGCGCTCGCGCATCTTGCGATGCTCGAGGAATTTGAACGGGCCGACCGAGCGCATGATCTCGCGGCCGAGGAAGACGTTGGCGGCGGCGCTCAGATTGTCGCAAAGCGCCAGGTCCTGGTAGACGATCTCGATGCCGGCGCGGCGGGCGTCGGACGGCTGGTTGAATTGCACCTCCTTGCCGTCGAACACCATCTTGCCGGACGAGGCCGGAAAGTTGCCGGCGATCATCTTGACCAGCGTCGACTTGCCGGCGCCGTTGTCGCCCATCAGGCCGACGATCTCGCCGGGCTCGATCTTGAACGACACGTCCTCGACGGCGTGGATAGCGCCGAACTGGCGCGAGATGCTCTTCAGCTCCAACAGGCTCATGGCAGGGACTCCCGTTCTTGCTCCGCTTCGGATGCAGGCATCGATCGAGCCGCGGCATAGTCGTCGGCGGCCTTGAGGCCGCCATAGAGGACGGCCCGCCAGCCGAGCCCGGCCCAGCGTAGGTCCATCGGGCGGCCCGTCTCGGCGAAGGGCGCCCGGAGCGCCACCAGTTCCTCCAATTGCCGGCGCGGAAATTCCTCGATCGCGCAGACCCCTCCTCCGAGCACGACCGTGGCCGGGGAAAACAGCGCCACCGCCGTGCCGATGGCGAGCGCCTGATCGCGCACGAACCGGTCGATGTCCGCACCAAGCCCGGGGATGCGCCGGGACTGGACAAAAACCTCGATGACGGGAACGCCGTGCCTGGCGGCGATCACTTCCAGAGCGCGGCCGGAGACGTAGGTCTCCAGGCAGTCCGTGCGCAGTCCTTCCAGGGTCCTGCCCTCATTGCCGAAAGGCATATGGCCGATCTCCAGCGCCCAGCCGCCGCCGCGAAAAGCCTCGCCGCCCTGCAGGAAAGCGCCGCCGACACCGGTGCCGAAGAACAGGCCAAGCACGCTGTCGGCGCCTTTCGCAGCACCCGCGATCACCTCGCCCGCCAGCACCAGCACGGAGTCGCGTTCGATCATGACGGGGAAGCCAAGCAGCGCGCCAAGCTCGCTCGCCAGATGATGGCCGTTGAGCTCGGGGACATTGCCGGCGAACAGAACGCGGTCGCCGTCGGTATCGATGAAGCCGGGAACGGTCGAGACCATCAGGTCGGGGGTGAGGCCCGCCTCGGCGCAGAACTCCCTGACGAGCCTGGCGAAGCTGCCGACGGGATCGGCGTTGCGCATCAAGGCGGACGGGAAGAGCCGCTCGCCGGCCTGCGGGACACGGTCGACGACCATGCCGCATTTGACCGAGGTGCCGCCGACATCGACGACCAGGATCGAGCGGATCGAGGCGCGTGTCATCGGTCGCCTCCCCTGTCCGAAAGGAAGTCTGCCAAGGCGTTCCGGAACTCGGCGACATAGGCCGCGCGATCGACCGTCTTCGACGTGATCTCGGCCAGCTGGGCGCCCGGGATGAGACCGGCCAGCTCGCGCGCATAGGAAAGCGGGTGGACGTAATCCTGGTCGTTGCCGATGATCAGCACCGGCTGCCGGATGGCCTCTATCCGGGCGCGGCTCACGCCCGGCCAATCGAGCGGAATGCGCGTCAGAAGCGCGATCGTGGTATCGGGCCGCGGCCGCTTGAAGAAACCGATGAGCGAGGCCGCGTTGTCCGCCGAGGCCGCAAGGACCTCAAGGAACTCCGGCGATACGCGAAAACGCTCCGCGCCTTCTTCGGCGCCGTATTTTTCGAGATATTGCGCCGCGACGTGATAGCCGTGCTGGCGCTCGATGGAAGGCGCGTCCACCCAGGCCGGCCGCGCCAGCACCAGCTTCGCCACGCGCGGAGCAGGAAAGCCTGCCAGCCGCAGCGCAATCGCCGCGCCCAGCGAGATGCCGCCGACCGCAGCCTGCTCGATGCCGAGATGGTCGAGCAGCGCCAGGGCATCCTCGGCGAACTGCGCGATCGACAGGCGCGACGGATCGCCAAGCGCGGAGGCGCCGTGGCCCCGGCACATCAGCGTGACGCGTTGCAGACCGGTGTCTTCGGGAAACACCTCGACCGGCTGGTCGAGAGGCGCGCCGAGCCCGTGCTGCCAAAGCACCGGGTATCCTTTGCCCGCGACATCGAAGGCAAGCGCACAGCCGTCAGCGGTGGTGAAGGTGCCGGCGGTCATGACACGTCCTCAAGAAGCGTGCGCAGAGCCGCGCCCGACGCGGCCGCATCCTTATGCTCGAAGCCATGCGCGACGACCGCCTGGCCGTAGCCGCAGGAGCGCAGCAGCCGCAGGAACCAGTGGAGGTCGACGGCGCCGGCGCCGGCGGCGACAACCATACCGGCCCGGTCGATGTCCTTGGCATGCGCCAGGATGATGTGCTCGCCGAGCAGGTCCACCGCCTCTTCCATGACGCGGGCCTGATCGTTCAGTCTGTCGCCGACGAGATTGGCGGCGTCGAGGATGATGCCGAGGCGCGGGCTCCTGACCTCGTCGAGGATCCGCCGCGCGAGAACGGCGTCGGCGACGACATTGCCGGGCTCGGGCTCGATACCGAGCCTGACGTCGTGCTTCTCGGCAAGCTCGAGCGCCACATCGAGCTCGGCGCGCAGATCGGCCCAGGCGGCCGGCGAGGCGTTGTCGGGGTGGGCTGCCCACATGTCGTCGGCGTTGCGCGAGCCGGTGCACAGCGTCACGATCGGCGCGCCAAGCAGCGGCGCGGCGGCGACGACATTGGCGAAGCGGGCGCGGGCGGCACGGCGCACAGCCGCATCGGGGTGAGCCATGTTGTAGGTGCCGGAGAGGCCGGCAATCGCCAGGTCCTGCGCGCGGGCGGCTTCGGCGAAGGCCGTGAGCTCGGCGGCCGGAACGGTGTCCGGAAGGCTGGCCAATCCCAGGCATGACAGGTTGAACTGCATGCCCTCATAGCCGTCTTGCCCGATCGCCCAGAGCAGCTGGTCGACGGGGCCGAGCGGATAGGTCCGGGCAAAGATTGCGGGATACATCAGACCGGCCCCGAGGCGTCCGCCAGATCGACGTGCTTGCCGCTGCGGACTGACTGGCCGATCGCCACCATGGCGCGGATGGAAGCGACGCCGTCCTCGATCGAGGCACCGTTCATCGGCACGCCGGTGAGCACGACGTCGGCGAAGCCTTCGAGCTGGCGGCGATAGAAATGCCCGTCGGCGCCCAGTACGCGCTCGGAGGAAGCGCTGCTCTCGCGGAAGATGTCGACCTCGCTCGACTTGTAGTACCAGGGATTGAAGATCTTGCCGATGGCGCTGCCGTTCTCGCCATAGAGCTGGAAGCCTTCGTGCCAATCCATCCGGACCGGCAGCGTCAGATCGAGATGGCCGAGCGCGCCATTTTCGAATTCCGTGTCCACGAACCAGCAATGGGCGCCGAAGCGTTCGAGCAGGCGTGCCTGCACCGACTTGATCGGCCCCGCCAGATAGCGCGCGAGATCGACCAGATGGCTGCCATGCGCCAGCATGAAATAGCGCTGGCGGTCGGCCTTCTGGTCGCCGGCCGGCTTCAGCGCCTTGGCGCCGGTCCTTGGCACCGGCTGCACCGCATCGGTCATGGTGTAGCGATGGGTGGAATCGCAGTACCAGGCCTTCAACGCCAGCAGCGAGCCCATCTCCTTGGTGGCGAATTCGTGCGCTGCCTGGATGCCAGGATCGAAACGCAGCATATGGCCGATCTGCAGCACCAGGCCGGTGCGCTCGACATGACCTCTCAGCTCCTCCGCCTCCTCGACCGACATGGCGATCGGCTTTTCGCAAAGAACGTGCTTGCCGGCCGAGAGAGCCTTGATCGCCGCCGGAACATGGAAGGCATCTGAAATGCCGATGACGATCGCCTCGACCTCGGGATCGGCGAGCATGCGGTCATAGTCGTTGTAGATGCTTGTCGCGTCGTAGAAGGAGCCGAACCGCCGCGCCAGATCGACATCGGCGTCGCAGACGGCCTGGAGGACGACGTTCCTGCCCTTCTGCGCCGATTCCAGATGCGCGAATTGCGAGATCGGGCCGCAACCGAGGATACCGATGCGCAGACAACAGGCGTCTTTCTTGACGGGCACAGGCTCGCTCCCTGATATTTGTTTTTGTCTTATACAAAAACAAATATCACAAACCGCCCCGCGTCAAGGCGCTTGATTGGGATTTCTGCGATGGCTGGTTTGCAGGATGCGACGATGGATCGACTTCGCATGGTCGCGGTCGGCGCTAGTGCTTTGAGTTGGCTCCCCAAAATGGACTGTCGCAGCGCCCCGCTGTTCGCCAGTGCGTGCAAGAAAAAACCTTGGAAATGACAGCCAGTTCCTCAGCACAGGGACTGGATTTTCACCGTCGATTTCCGTGGAATCAGCGCAAACGCCGGAGATTGGCGGAAGCCTCCCCAACGTCGTCATCCCTGGGCGGAGCAGCCGCGAAGCGGCGTCGTGGGGACCCTGGGATCCATTCGGTTACTTTGATCGAAGAACGTAGCGGAGCAGAATTCTGGACCGCAGCAGCGCTCATGAGTCACGGAATGGATCCTCGGGTCTGCGCGCGTCGCTACGCTCCTTGCTCCGCCCGTGGATGACGAGGCCGGACCGGTTCGGCCAATCTCCAAGGCATACCACCTGCCAACGCAGACATAGCCGACTGGGAAACTACCGCGTGCTGGCCTCGAGGTCCGGGAGAGCGAAAAGCGTGTCGCGGATGGTCGCCGCCGCGCCGATCGCGGCGCCATCGGCGCCGAACTGCGCCACCCTGATCTCGGGCATCGCGAAGCCCGCCAGAAGCCGCCTCTTGATATCGGCCTGGATGCGCCGGCCGAGCTTGGGATAGAGGCCGGCCAGCGGGCCGCCGAGCACGATGCGCCCCGGGTCGAGCAGATGGATGGCGTTGACGAGGCCGGCGGAAAGGCCACTGACCCAGGCGTCGAGCGCGGCGTCCACGTCCTTGCTGCCGACATTGGCAAGCAGCATCTGGACGCCGTCGGCCACCGGCTGGCCCTCTTCGAAAAGCCGCGTGAAATGCTTGGCGCCGGCCAGCATCTCGAACGTATCGACGCGGCCGCCGGCCGAAACGATGGTGTGGCCGATTTCGCCGGAGTAACCGTGCCCGCCCATCACGACACGGCCGTCATCGATGATGGCGCCGCCGATGCCCTCGGCCAGGAGAACGACCAGCATGCTGCCGGCCTTGGCCGTGGCGGAGGCGGCAAGCTCGGCATTGGCGAAGGCGAAGGCGTCGTTGCAGACCATGACCGACCAGTCGGCCGGCGACTTGGCCGTCAGTTCCGCCTGCAGGGGATAGTTGCGCCATTCCAGGAACGGCGCATGCACCACGCTGCCGTCGCGGCCGACGAGGCCCGGCACCGAAATGCCGATGCCCTCCACCTTGTCCTGCAGAGCGGGATTTTCGTTGAGCAGCCTCTCGATCAGGGAGAGCAGCCTTGCCGATATATGCCCGGCGTCGCGGTAGCGCGGACCGGTCGGCTCGACGATGCGGCTGACGACATTCATCTGCAGGTCGAGCAGCACCCCGGTCAAGGAACGCGTGCCGACATCGGCGCCGACAAAATACGCCCCCGAAGGGTTGAGCGACACGCCCACGCCCGGACGACCCTTGCGCGTTTCGGGGGACATTTCGGCGCTCTCGACGACAAGGCCGGCATCGAGCAGGACGCGCATGGCGTTGCCGATCGTGGCCCTTGTCAGGCCGAGCTGGCGGGCCATGTCGGCGCGCGAGAGCTGCCGGCCGTTTTGCAGCAGTCTCAGGCAACGCCTGGCGTTGATATGGCGCAGTAGGCTTGTCGTATTCAAGGCGACGTCTTCAGTTTGGGACCCGAGCAAATAGCATCCGGCGCCAGCAATCCAAAGAGGTTTCCGTGCCGCCTCAAACCGGCAGGCTCGTCTCCCCCACCGACGGATGCTGCTCGACGGACGGATCAATCTTGGTGTCCTTCGCGAGCCTGGCCAGCACCCTGTCCACCGACAGCCTGCCGGAACCGGAGAGCGCCAGGATGAACATGCCGCCGGCGATGGCGAGATCCTTCTCGAAATGCAGCAGTTCGTTCTGGCTGGCGAAATTGGTGTGGAAGAGGCCGGCCGTCATCAGGCAGAACAGGCCGAGGCCGATCGCGCCGAGCCGCGCCAGGATGCCGAGCGCCACGGAGAGGCCGGCGCCGAGCTGCAGCGCGATGGTGGCCAAAAGCAGCGGCGTGCCGACGCCGAGCGCGGCCATCGCCTTCTGAGCGCCTTCGAAATGGGTCGCCAGTTCCAGTCCCTCATGCACGAAGATCAAGGACAGGAGCAGCCGGCCGACCAGCAGGACCGCGTCCCTGGCGTGAAGTTTTTCGGCAAGTTCGATCGGTGTCATGGTCGGCTCCAATCTTTGGAAGACGGGGGGGGCGCCGCGCGTCCATATCGACGCGCGCGTTGAAAGGTCGGAGCCGGCGCGAGGGAGAGGAACGCCGGCTCCGGTTTTCGGGCGCTACCGCCGTGGCGCCCAAAAGGATGGCGAGGCCTTATGGGCCGCCTACTTTGTCACCTTGGTGTCGATGGCCTGCTTGAGGTCCGAAAGCTCCTCGCAGCCGGCCGGGCAGAGTTTTTGCAGCGAGGCGAGCTGCTCGTTCGCCTTGGCCATGTCGCCGGTCTCGACATAGAGCTCGCCCAGATATTCATGCGCGGCCTTGTGGTCGGGCTGAAGTTCCAGCGCCTTGGTGTAGTAAGTGAGCGAGGTCTGGTAGTCGCCGGTCTTGCGCAGCGTGAAGCCGAGCAGGTTGTAGACGTCGGCCTGCTGGGTGTCCTGCGCGAGGTCGCGCAGGTCGGCCAGCGCGCCCTTATAGTCCTTGGCCTCGATCTTGGCCTTGACGGCCGCCAGGTCCGGCGCGTCGGCGCCTTCGATGTCGTCCACCGCATAGGCCGGAACGGCGATGGCGATGGGGGCCGCGGTCAGCACCGCAATGGCGCCGAGCACCGCGAAAAGTGCGTGTTTCATTGGAGTTGTCGCTTTCTGTTCAGGATCCGATTCAGATCAGATCTGGGTTGGGGTGAAGGCGTAGGCGTTGCCGTCCCTGACGAAGCTGCCTGTGCCGGGGAACGGGAAGTGCGAACCGCAGATGCGGACATTGTCGGCGATCACCTGGTCGATGATCCGGTGGCGCGTGGTGATCGCCATCGGCCCATCCTGGTCATAAGCGCCCTGCCATTCGGGATGCGGGGCAAGCAGCGCCGGCACGTACATGGTGTCGGCCGAGACGAGGAACTGCTCGGAGCCGGCATCGACATGGTAGACGGAATGGCCGGGCGTGTGGCCGGGCGCCACCATGAGGCGGATGCCGGGCACCACTTCCGCGCCATCGTCGACCAGCTTCCAGTTCTTCCATTTCGGGAAGTTCTCGGCGATGCGCTTGCCCGCCGGCTTGCGGCCCTCGGGCAGCTTGGCGAGGCGGCTTGGATCCGTCCACCAATTGTATTCGGTGGCGTTGACGATCAGCTCGGCATTCGGGAACACCGGATTGTTGGTGCCTTTTTCCATCAGGCCCCAGACATGGTCGGGATGAAAATGCGAGATCATGATGGTGTCGATCGCCTTGTAGTCGATGCCGGCGGCCTTCATGTTGGCCGGCAGATGCGTGGCGTTGGCCTGCCACTGGCCGACGCCGGAGCCGGCGTCCATCATGATGGTGCGGCCGTTCATCTGGAGCACCACGACGGTGAGCGGGATCGGCATGAATTCGGTGATCAGTCCGGCCTTGGCGAGGGCCGCCTTGGTGTCGTCGACCGACACATCCTTGATGAAGGCCGGGTCGTGCGGCTTGCGCCAGACGCCGTCATAGACGGCGGTGACCTCGAGCGAGCCCACCTTGTATTTGTAGAAGCCGACCAGCGGCTCGACCGGGGTTTCGGCGTAAGCCGCGGGCGCGAATTCCAGCTTGCCGGCAATGCCGAAGGCGGCAGCGGCGGCGGCGGAACCGAGCACCATGCGGCGTGTCATGTTGAACATCGGAAATCTCCTCTTGTGGCTTGGGCGTTTGCTTCAGGTTTCAGGCGGTATGAGAGAATGGCGGAGGGCCCGGTGCGACCCTCCGCCGGCTGCGGAACCGGAACCGGCCGGTCCGACTGAAGACCGGCCGGCGCGGGGAGATCGGGACGTCTGGTCGTTGACCCTGGGCGAGGTGTGCCTTCCTCACACCGGCATCAGGACCTTCGATCCCGCCTCCTGGGCGAGGACCTTTCGGTCCCGCCGGGGATCAGGACCTTTTGGTCCTGACTCCTGGGCGAGGACCTTTCGGTCCTGACTCCTAGCTCAGCGACCCCAGGTGCCCTGGCCGGGCTCTTCCGCAGCAATCCTGGCCGCCGGCTTCATATCGGGCTTCGCGATGGAGGCGGTGGTGGTGGTGTCGACGGCCGCGGCCTGCTGGCCGCCATTCGTCCAGGGGAAGCGGTCGCTGCCGGCAAAGGCGCTGCCGGTGGCAACGAGGATGGCGAGAGCGATGAAGACGGTTCTGTTCATACGCGTAGTCCTTCCGAATTGGTTGATGCGTGCCTTGGGAGGACGGCCTCGCTACAGCCAAGACCCGGAAGGCCCGGGCTTTATTCCCGGGACGCGGAAGATTTTTTGGGAGCAACGGAAAATCGCGATTTTTGCGAGATGAACGGCCCAGTTAGCCGGCGTTAATCATGGCTCGAATTTGTTGGCTCAAGGCAAGCCTCCAGGCCGCGAACGGCGCAACTTGAAGCGGGCATGGAAGTTCTAATTTAAGCACTTTCCTTTAACTCCGATCGATGGGGCGTCGTCCTCCGATCGATGGAGCGTCGTCCAGGAAAGCTATTCGGGTTGAATTGACAGCGACAAATTTCAACATCGGCCGTATCAGGCAGGCCGTTTTCTCTTCCGCCAACGTGCCGGCGGCGATTGCTTTCGTCGTGCTCTTGATCTGCGCGATCTTCGTCGACCAGCAGAACAAAACGGTTTCCGATCAACTCACGCGCGCGGACGTCCTCTACAAGGTCAATATCATCCGCGCCAAGCTGGAAGGAAACATCAACGGCAATCTCCAGTTGGTTCAAGGCCTCGTCTCGGCCATCGTCACCGAGCCCTATATGGGGCAGCAGAGATTTGCCTCCCTCGCTGCCAATCTCTTCAAGCAGAAATCGCAGTTGCGCAACGTTGGCGGCGCGCCGGATCTCGTCATTTCGCTGATGTATCCGATGGAGGGCAACGAGAAGGCGATCGGGCTCGACTACCGCAAGAACGAGGCGCAACGCTTGGCGGCGCTCAGGGCCCGCGACCAGCGCATATCGGTCCTTGCCGGTCCCGTCGACCTCAGGCAGGGCGGGCGCGCCTTCATCGGCCGGATCCCTGTCTTCGTGCCGACAGCGGGGGGCGGCGATCGCTTCTGGGGCCTTGTCTCGGCGGCTATCGATATCGATCGGCTCTACGCCGCAAGCGGCCTCACCGACCCTGATCTCGACATAGATGTGGCGCTTATCGGAAAGGATGCGCTTGGCGGTGGCGGCCAGCGCTTCTTCGGTAGCGCCGACATCGTCAAGAACAATCCGGTGACGGCAGACGTGCAGCTGCCGTTCGGTTCCTGGCACATATCGGCAATCCCCAAGGGCGGTTGGCCGACCGTGCCGAAGAACGAGCGGGGCTTGCAGGCGCTCATGGCGCTCGCCGCTGTGCTGGTGGTGCTGCCCATCCTGGTGGCCGGACGGCTGTTCGGCGAAAGGCAGAAAAACTATGCCGAATTGAGGCGCCTGTCCGGGAGGCTGGAACTGGCGCTGGAGGCTTCAGGCATCGGCGTGTGGGAGCAAGATCTCTTCACCGACGAGCTGCTGTGGGACGATCGCGTCAATGAGATCTACAACAAGCCCGCCGACGGGAAGCCGCGCGGCTATGACGACTGGGCACTGGCGATCCACCCCGAGGATGTCGCGCGGGCACGGCGCGAGTTCGACCTTGCCGTGGGTGCAAAAGGTCCCTACTCGTCGCAGTATCGACTGCTTCGCCCAGACGGCACCGTCCGCCATGTGCGCGCGCGCGCAAGCTACTTCCAGGACAGCGACGGCACGCCGAAGATGGTCGGGGCCGAATGGGACGTGACCAGCGACGTTCTGCTCAACGAGAATCTGGTGCGTGAACGGCAATTGTCGGAATCGAAGAATGCCGAGCTCAAGACCGCCAAGGCGCGCATCGAGCATGTCGCGCTGCACGATTCACTTACCGGCCTGCCCAATCGCCGTTACCTCGATGAGATGCTGGCCAACTCGCCCGAGGATCGCACTGCGCTGCTGCATCTCGACCTCGACCGCTTCAAGCACATCAACGACACGCTCGGCCATGCGGCGGGCGACGCCATGCTCATGCATGCCTCGAAGGTCATCAAAGCCAACGCCCGGGCAGGCGACTTCGTGGCGCGCATCGGCGGGGACGAGTTCGTTGTGGTTTGCCAGGGGCGCGATGACAATGAGCTCGCCGCGCTAGCGGATCGTATCATCGAAGAAATGCGCCAGCCCGTCGACTATAAAGGCCACCAATGCCGGTTTGGGGTCAGCATCGGGATTGCGGCGCTTAGCGGCGTCGATGCGAAGCAGTTGCTGGTCAACGCCGATCTCGCGCTCTATCGAGCCAAGAGCCGCGGTCGCAACCGCTATGAGTTCTTCAACGAAGAGCTGCAGAGCGAGATCGTCAGGACCAAGCAGACCGCTGACGAGATCCTCAGCGGGCTGGAGCGCAACGAGTTTATCGCCTACTATCAACCACAGTTCGATGCCAAGACGCTCGAGATCGTCGGCGTCGAGGCGCTGTCGCGCTGGCGCCATCCACGGCGCGGCATCCTCGCCCCCGACATCTTCCTCAAAGTGGCCGAGGAATTGAATGTGGTCTCGCTGATCGACCGCACGATCCTCGAACAAACGCTGGAGAATTTCCAGCGCTGGTCGCGCGACGGCCTCAACATCCCGCGCTTTTCCGTCAACGTCTCAGCACGAAGGCTGGAGGACAAAGACCTGATCAACGGCCTGCGCATGCTGGCGATCAAGGAGGGAACCGTCTCGTTCGAGCTCGTGGAATCCATTTTCCTGGACGAAAATGACGAGCTTGTCGCCTGGAACATCGAGCACATCAAGGAGTTCGGGATCGACATCGAGATCGACGATTTCGGCACAGGCCATGCATCCGTCGTCAGCCTGCTCAAACTGCAACCGCGCCGTCTCAAAATCGACCGGCAGCTCGTCACGCCGATAACGGGCTCGGCGGCGCAGCGGCGGCTGGTGTCGTCAATCATCGAGATCGGCAAATCGCTCGGCATCGGAGTCGTGGCGGAAGGCGTCGAGACGATGGAACACGCGCGCATCCTGAAAGAGCTTGGCTGCGACATCCTGCAAGGCTACGCATTCGGGCGTCCGATGGACCCAAAATCCTTCAGGACCTTCGCGATGTCGCGCAAATGGCTAGCGACTGGATAGGCAGGCGAAGCGAGCTGCCGTTTGATCGCAACGCTACGGCTGCGCAGCCAGTTCGGCCAACGGATAGGACGGCTCTGTCGAGAGTTACTGCAGCCGTAAAGACGGTCACCAAACTGTCACACTGCGCGGCAATCGCCATGGTACGTTTGCCTTGGCCGCCCCCCGCGACCCCTGACCGCACCAAGAGCCGGCGAAGCCGCCATGAACATCGCCCTCCCCGCCGAAGGCACCGACCTTTCGCCCTATCTGCCGGACGAGCACGGGCTGTTCTTCATCTATCATTTCAAGGCCGACGGCTCCCGCACCAAGGACCCCGCCGAGGCGCATTGGAGCTGGCGCAGCTACCAGATCACCGACATGCGCGCCCGCCAGGAGATCGGCGCCGAGCAGGCCCTGCCGCAGCCGGTGCGCGATGCCTTCCTGTCGCCCAGTCATGGCTGCCAGATCGATTTCGAGGACGACTTCCTCTATGGCGACCTGCCCGACCTCAGGCATGACTTCGCCGAGGCGCGCGGGCTCACGCATTTCCGTTTCGCCTTCAACGACAAGATGCTGGTCGGCGCCCGCAAGCAGCCGCTGGAATCGGTCGACAAGATCCGCAAGCTGGTGGAGGGCGGCACGCGAAAATTCCGCACGCCGGCCGAGCTGATCGAGGCGGTGATGGGCCAGTCGCTCGACGGCATGGCGGCCGAACTCGACAAGATGGGCGATACGCTGGACGGCATCGAGGACCGGATCGTCGTCGATGCATGGCACAGCGAGCGCCAGGCGCTGGTCGATGCGCGCCGGCAGCTGGTTCTGATCCACCGGCAGATGGCGACGCTCACCAACCTCTTCCGCCACCTCGACCATTCGCATCGCAACGAGCTGCCGGACCCGATCAACGACATGGCGACGCGGCTATCGCACCGGGCGCACACGCTGCATCACGACGGCGAGCAGTTGCAGGCGCGCACCCGCCTGTTGCAGGACGAGCTGATGGCCAAGTTGACAGAGCAGTCGAACCAGCTGCTCTATGTCCTCTCCGTCATGACGGCGGTGCTGTTGCCGATGACCATCATCTCCGGCCTGTTCGGCATGAATGTCGGCGGACTGCCGCTGGTCGACACGCCGCTGGGATTCTGGGTGGTCACGGCGATCTCGGTCGTCATCGCCGGCATCGTCTATATGATCGTGCGGCGGCTGGGGCGGGTCTGAAGCAATCGGGACTACGCGGTTGCCCGCAGATCCTCGACGATGGCGCCGGCGGCGGCGACTTCGGCTTCGTGGTCGGGTTCGCGCCACGTCTCGGCAAGTCCGGCCGCGTACCATTCGCGCATGGCCGGCAGGTCGAGCAGCCGCGACGGATAGGCAGCGGCTGCGCCTTCGAATGCCAGGCCATAGGACTGCGCCCTGAATGCGATGGGGGCGAAGAAGGCATCGACGGCACCAAAACGGTCGCCGGCCAGGAAACGTCCGCCGAAACGCGCTAGGCCATCGTTCCACAAGTCTCCCATGCGGAAGATGTCGTGCTTCAGCGCGCCGGACATGGGCGAAAGCTTTACCCGCACGCCGCAGCTCATCGGGCAGTCATTGCGCAGCGCGGTGAAGCTCGAATGCATCTCGGCGGCGGCCGAGCGCGCCCAGGCGCGCGCTTTGGCGTCCTCCGGCCAGACGCCCGGGTGGCGTTCGGCAAGGTATTCGACGATCGAGAACGAATCCCAGACGGCCCAGCCATCATCGACAAGACAGGGCACGCGTCCATTTGGCGAGAACTGCCGGTAGAGGCCGAAACTCGATCCGGTCGGGAACGGCGTCAGCCGCTCCTCGAAGGAAATACCGAGGACACGCATCAGCAGCCACGGGCGCAGCGACCAGGACGAATAGTTCTTGTTGCCGATATGCAGAACGTACATCGGGCGCCCTCTGCTTCTTGTTTATGCAATTCCAGACGGAGAACCGTCTCGCACTTTTGCTTATCTCGTCGCGGAAGCCGGCGGGCGGACCTCGCGCCGCCTGAACATCGACCAGCTATACATGGCTAGAGCTGCCCAGATCAGCGCAAAGGCGACAGCCTGGGTGCCGCCGAACGGCTCGTCGAAGATCAGCACGGCGATCAGGAACACCATGGTCGGCGCGATATATTGCATGATGCCGATGGTGGACAGGCGCAGCAGCCTGGCGCCGAAGGCAAAGAGCAGCAGCGGCACCGCGGTGACCGGGCCGCAGCCGATCAGCAATGCGGTGTCGGCGCCTGTGCCGGAAATCAGATGATCCTGGCCGGTGGCGATCAGGTAGACGATGTAGCAGAGCGCCGGCACCGACAGCAAAAGCACTTCGAGCAGGAACCCCTGGCTCGGGCCGATCGGCAGCGTCTTGCGGAAGAAGCCGTAGGCGGCGAAGGAGAAGGCGAGCGCCAGCGACACCCAGGGCAATTTGCCGGCCTCGATTGTGAGCACGATCACCGCGACCGCGGCCAGCGCCACCGCGGCGATCTGCAACCGGTCGAGCCGCTCGCCGAGCAGCACCGCACCGACAACGACGACCACCAGCGGGTTGATGTAATAGCCGAGCGCGGTCTCGACGGTGCGGTCGACCGCGATCGCCCAGACATAGATGCCCCAGTTGATCGAGATCAGCACCGCCGTCAGCGCCGCCATGGCAAGGCTCTTCGGCGAGCGGATCGCCGCCTTGAAGTCGGCGGTGCGGCCGGCCCAGATGAGCACCGCCGCCGCGATCGGCACCGACCAGACGACGCGGTTGGCGATCACCTCGGCAAGCGGCAGATGCGCCACCGCCTTCATGTAGAAGGGCAGCAGTCCCCAGAGGAAATAGGCGCCGAGCGCCAGGAGGAAACCGCGGCGGGCCTTGGCATCCTGATCGAGATCGGCTGTAGCGGTGACCATGGCCTGACGCTATGGCCCAGCGGATCGCCCAAGACCATCACAAAATTATGATGGATCAACGGACTTTTCGTGATGGTTCAAGGCTTGCGCAAGTTCCTCGCCCCACGCAGTGGGGAGGGGTGGCCCGGCGAAGCCGGGACGGAGAGGGGTTTTCGCAAAGTGTAGAAAATGGGGAATTAGCGACCTTGCTGCGCCCTTTCCTTCTTGGACTCTGGCTTCGCGCAAGTCGCTCCCCCGCTCCGTCCCGGCTGCGCCGGGCCACCTCTCCCCCGCTTTGCGGGGGCGAGGAAAGGAGCCCTACTCCGCCGCCACCAGCCCCGCCATGTCGCGGTTCTTCATCAGCTTGTAGACGATCGAATCCATCAACGCCTGGAAGGAGGCGTCGATGATGTTTTCCGACACGCCGACGGTCCACCAGCGGGCACCGGTGGAATCGTGCGATTCGATCAGAACGCGGGTGATCGCCTCGGTGCCGCCGTTGAGGATACGCACCTTGAAGTCCGCGAGCTCGAGATCGGCGATCTCGCTCTGATATTTGCCGAGGTCCTTGCGCAGCGCGATGTCGAGCGCGTTGACCGGGCCGTGGCCTTCGGCGACCGACATCTTCTCCTCGCCGTCGACCTCGACCTTCACGATCGCCTCGGAGACGGTCTTCAGATTGCCGTTGGCGTCGAAGCGGCGCTCGACCATGCAGCGGAACGAGGTGACGTTGAAGAACTCCGGTAGGCCGTGCAGCATCTTGCGGGCCAACAATTCGAACGAGGCGTCGGCGCCTTCATAGGCATAGCCTTCGGCCTCGCGCTCCTTGACCACGGCGATCAGCGCGTCGAGCCGGTGATCGTCCTTCGGCACGTCGATGCCGCGCCGCTTCAGCTCGGCGAGGAAATTGGCCTTGCCGCCCTGGTCGGAGACCATGACGCGGCGGCGGTTGCCCACGGCTTCCGGCGGGACATGCTCATAGGTCGCCGGCTCCTTGGCCAAAGCCGAGGCATGGATGCCGGCCTTGGTGGCAAATGCCGATGAGCCGACATAGGGCGCCTGCGCTTCCGGCGCGCGGTTGAGCAGTTCGTCGAACGCACGGGAAAGCCTCGATATTCCGGTCAGCGCCTCGGCCGAAATGCCGGTCTCAAAACGATCGGCGAAGGCGGGCTTCAGCGCCAGTGTCGGGATGATGGAGATGAGGTTGGCGTTGCCGCAGCGCTCGCCGATGCCGTTCAGCGTGCCCTGGATCTGACGCACGCCGGCCTCGACCGCGGCAAGGGAATTCGCCACCGCCTGTCCGGTGTCGTCATGGGCATGGATGCCGAGATGATCGCCGGGGATGCCGTGCGCGATGACCTTGCCGACGATTTCGCGCACTTCCGAAGGCTGCGTGCCGCCATTGGTGTCGCACAGCACCACCCAGCGCGCGCCGGCTTCATAGGCCCTCCTGGCGCAGGCCAGCGCATAGTCCGGATTGGCCTTGAAGCCGTCGAAGAAATGCTCGCAGTCGACCATCGTCTCCTTGCCGGCCGCGACAGCGGTTTCCACCGAGGTCTTGGTCGACTCCAGGTTCTCCTCGTTGGTGCAGCCGAGCGCGACGCGCACGTGATAGTCCCAGCTCTTGGCGACGAAGCAGATGGCGTCGGACCTCGACTGCACCAGCGCCGCCAACCCCGGGTCGTTGGAAGCCGAGATCCCTGCCCGCTTGGTCATGCCGAAGGCGACGAATTTCGCGCGCTCAGTCCGCTTCTTCTGAAAGAAAGCTGTGTCGGTCGGATTGGCGCCCGGATAACCGCCCTCGACATAGTCGATGCCGAAGTCGTCCAGCATTTTGGCGATGGCGATCTTGTCCTCGACGGAAAAGTCGATGCCCGGCGTCTGCTGGCCGTCGCGAAGTGTCGTGTCGAAGAGATAAAGGCGTTGCTTTGTCATGGCTGCGTGGGTGCTTCAGCACCCTCCTCTGGCCTTGCGGCCGGTAATGTCATTTCTTGCCGGCGAACCCATCCGTCGCCCGGATCAGGCGGTCCAAAATCCCGGGCTCCGAATAGGCATGGCCGGCGCCTTCGACCAGGTGGAAGTCCGCCTTCGGCCAGGCCTTGTGCAGCGCCCATGCATATTTTGCCGGACACGGCATGTCGTAGCGGCCGTGGACGATGGTGCCCGGAATGTCCTTCAGCTTCCAGGCATCGCGCAGCAACTGCCCTTCCTCCAGCCAGCCGGCATGGACGAAGTAATGGTTCTCGATGCGGGCAAAGGCCACCGCGTAGTCGTCCTGGCCGAACGGCGTGCTGGTTTCCGGCTCTGGCAGCAGCGTGATCGTCTCGCCTTCCCAGAGGCTCCAGGCAAGCGCTGCCTGAACTTGAGCGTTGCGGTCGGACCCGACCAGCCGCTTGCGATAGGCGGCCATCATGTCGCCGCGCTCGGCCTCGGGGATCGGCGCCAGAAAACGCTCCCATTTGTCGGGAAACATCTCCGATACGCCGAACTGATAATACCATTCGAGCTCGGCGCGGGTCAGCGTATAGATGCCGCGCACGACCAATTCGCTGACGCGGTCCGGATGCGTCTCGGCGTAGGCGAGCGCCAGCGTCGAGCCCCAGGAGCCGCCGAAGACAAGCCATTTGTCGAAGCCCGCCATTTCGCGCAGGCGCTCGATATCGGCGACGAGATGCCAGGTGGTGTTGGCCTCGAGCGAAGCGTTGGGCGTCGACTTGCCGCAACCGCGCTGGTCGAACAGGATAACGTCGTAGAGCTTCGGGTCGAACAGACGCCGGTGTTTCGGCGAGATGGTGCCGCCCGGGCCGCCATGCAGGAACACGGCGGGCTTGGCGCCCTTGGTGCCGCAGCGTTCCCAATAGATGGTGTGGCCGTCGCCGACATCGAGCATGCCTGACTCGAACGGCTCGATCTCCGGATAGAGCATACGCAACGAACTGCCGTGGATCGTCATAGTTTCAAGCCCTGCTGCGGCCAGTTGGCCGTCTCGTGGTCGGGATGCTGGAAGGAAATGATCTGCTCCTGCCGTCGATAGAAGTCGGGATCGTCGAGGATCGGCGCCTCGAAGATCTTCTCCACCCAGGGCAGCCGAACCGCGTAGTTGACCTGGATCTGCGGCGCGAGGTCGGAGCGGTCGTCGAAGGCGCCGATCGCGATCTCCAGCGCGCCGGGCTGGCGATAGGTCAGCGGCGTGCCGCAGCGGGCGCAGAAACCGCGATCGATGTTGACCGAGGACTGGAAATAGCTCGGCTCCTCATGGGTCCATTCGACGCCGTCCTTCGGCACCGTCACCAGCGCGCCGAAGAAATTGCCGAACTGTTTCTGGCACATGCGGCAATGGCAGATGGAGGGGCGCCCGAGCTTGCCCTTGATGCGGAAGCGCACGGCGCCGCACTGGCAGCCGCCGGTTCGAACGTTTTCGGTCATCATCTTTCCTCCGGTGGCCATTGGTCGGTGTCGTGATCGGGATGCTGGTAGGAGACGAGCTCGGCGAGGTAAGGCGCCGAGGCGATATCGGCCATCGTGTCCTCGGACGGCAGCTTGGGGATGCCGTCGACATAGGGAAGTTTTGCCTCCGTCCCCCACTGGATGGTGGGCGCGATGCCGGTCGGGTCATCGAAGGCGGCGATCGCAAGCGCCACGCCGTCGGGGGCCTCGAAGGTCAGCGGCGTGCCGCATTCGGCGCAGAAGCCGCGCCAGGCGGCATTGGACGAGCGGAAGCGTTTGGGCTCGCCGCGCGTCCAGTCGAGCATGGCGCCGCGCACCGAGACCAGCGGCAGATAGAAATTCCCGCTCGCCTTCTGGCACATGCGGCAATGGCACACAGAGGCTTCGCCTAGCGCGCCTTCGACGCGGAAACGCACGGCGCCGCACTGGCAGCCGCCGGTGTAGACAGGCCGGTTGTCGAGGCTCATGACACACTCCCGCTCATGGGCTGCTTTTGGGACTCACTCCGGATCATGGCAGACCGCCTCGACATTGTTGCCGTCGGGGTCGAAGACGAAGGCGCCGTAATAGTTGGGGTGGTAATGCGGGCGCAGACCCGGCCCGCCATTGTCCTTGCCGCCCGCGGCAAGTGCTGCCGCGTGGAAAGCGTCGACCTCGGCGCGGCTGCGCGCGGTGAAGGCGACATGCTGGGTGGATCTCGGCTTGTCCGTGCTGTCGCTCAACCAGAACACCGGCCGGTCGCGGCCATAGCCGCCAACCTTGGCGCCGCCGGTATATTCCTGAGGCACCATGTAGAGCAGCGAAGCGCCGAGCGGCGCCATCGCCTTGTCGTAGAAGGTCTTGGATGCGTCGAAATCGGATACGTTGATGCCAAGATGGTCGATCACGGGACGAGCTCCTCCGTTGGTGGCGCGGGCGCGACGGCCAGGCCGGCCACGATGACGATGTGCTGGCAGACATTGTCGATATCGCGGATCACGTCGTCGTTCCAGAAGCGCAGGATGGTCCAGCCAGTGGCGGCTAGATAGGCAGTTCTCTCCTCGTCGCGGCGGGAGTGTTCCCCATCGCCATGCTGGCTGCCATCGACCTCAACTATGAGGCGATGCGCAGAACAAGCGAAGTCAACAATGTAAGGTCCAATCGGCACCTGCCGCCGAAAGCTCATGCCCATGAGCCTGTGCGCACGCAATTCGTTCCAGAGCTTCAGCTCGGCATCGGTCATCGCGCGCCGCATCGATTTGGCGTTTTTGCGCTGATGAGAGGGAACGCGGTCGTGACCCATGCTCAGGCCGCCCTACGCTGGAGATTAGCGAAACCGCACGCGACATCTGATCTCCCCCCTTGCGGGGGAGATGTCCGGCAGGACAGAGGGGGGTGCTGTCCCGCCAGCGTAGCAACTAGGGAGCGCTGCACTCTCAGGAAATGGCTGGCATGAGAATGGGGAAGTTTGAACGCTGGCGTTCCTTCATACCCCCCTCTGTCCTGCCGGACATCTCCCCCGCAAGGGGGGAGATTGGCCGTCGCCGATGGTTTCGCCAATCGCCGAAGTTGTCTCACCGCTTGATCTCCCACGTCGTCACGCGCTCGCCGGTGGCGGGGTCCTTGCCGTCCTTCAACTGCACGCCTTGCGCCAGCAACTCATCACGCAGGCGGTCGGCCTCGGCCCAGTTCTTGGCGGCGATCAGCGCGAGCCGATCGGCTATCGCCTTGGCGATCGCTTCCTCGTCCACTTTGGCCGCGCCGACGTCGAAGCCCAGGAAAGCCAGCGCCGCCTTCAAGGACCCGGCGGCTTTCTCGCCGCCTGTATCGCCCGCCTCGCCGGCAAGCTGCGTGAGCCGCTGGAAGGCTGTGTAGGTGGCGAGGTCGTCGCACAGCGCTTCCACCACCTCGGCCGGCAGGTCCTTCGCGGCCACTGGTGCAAGGTCTGCGGCGCGCTTCCACTTGCGCAGCGTGTTTTCCGCCTCCTCAAGCTTGCGCACGGAGAAATCGATCGGCTCGCGATAATGCGTCATCAGCATCGCCAGCCTGAGCACCTCGCCCGGCCAGGTGCGGCCGCCGAAGGTGCTGGTCTCCAGCAATTCGTGGATGGAGAAAAAATTGCCGAGGCTCTTCGACATCTTCTGGCCTTCGACCTGCAGGAAGCCGTTATGCATCCAGACATTGGCCATGACCTTGGTTCCGTGGGCGCAGCGCGACTGGGCGATCTCGTTCTCGTGGTGCGGGAAGATCAGGTCCAGCCCGCCGCCATGAATGTCGAAGACCTCGCCGAGATAGGCGGCGGACATCGCCGAGCATTCGATGTGCCAGCCGGGCCGGCCCCTGCCCCACGGGCTCTCCCAGCCGGGCTCCTCAGGCGAAGACAGCTTCCACAGCACGAAATCGCCGGGGTTCTTCTTGTGCGCGTCGACGGCGATGCGCGCGCCGGCCTGCTGCTCGTCGAGATTGCGCTTCGACAATTCGCCATAGTCGGGCATCGAAGCGGTGTCGAACAGCACCTCGCCGCCGGCGACATAGGCGTGGCCGCGCTCGATCAGCTGCCGGATCAGCGACAGCATGTCGGCCTTGCCGTCGGCCCGGGGCGCGACGAATTCGGTCGCTCGCGGCTCGTAGGTCGGCTGCAGGCAGCCAAGTGCGGCGACATCCTTGTGATACTGATCGGCGGTCTTTTCGGTGACCTTGCGGATCGCATCGTTGAGCGAGAGCTTGCCGGCCGCGATCGCCTCGCCGAAGTCGCGCAGCGCCCTGGCATTTATCTTGTCATCGACATCCGTGATGTTGCGCACATACGTGACATGCGTTTCGCCATAGACTTGGCGCAACAGACGGAAAAGCACGTCGAAGACGATCGCCGGACGCGCATTGCCGATATGGGCAAAGTCGTAGACGGTCGGGCCGCAGACATACATGCGCACGTTCAACGGATCGATCGGGATGAATCGCTCCTTCGTCCGCGTTAGCGTGTTGTAGAGGTTGAGGCCCTTCGATGCGTCAGACATGCGGTCCCGGTCCTTAGTTTGTGTTTGCCGGAACCAACTTCGCGCCGAAGGCACAAATCAGGCTCCAGCCTGCTGGCCGGGGCGTTTTTCCGATCTGGGGAAAGATGAGGCGAAAACGTCCGGACCAGCGCGAGGCTAGCCAATAATGCAAATGCCACAAATGGCGAAAGACGTTTTCATGGGCGGCTTTATCGCGCTGGCAGGTGTTGCCGTCAAGTCGCTCCGCTCAGGAAAGATGTGGCTGAATCACAGGTAAAGACAGGACGAAACATTTTATTAAACATGTCGGCACAGTGATGAAACATTCGCCGGCTAGACCGTCAGATGTCACGATTTGGTCGGAATCGGCCGCCAAACGCTGGACACGAAACCGTTACCAGGGAAGAGAATCATGGCTCGCACCAAGCAGGAACAGAACCGACAAACGCAGCCCGCACTGGCCAGCCACTACCGCGCGATCGGCCCGGCGGCAATCGTCGCGGCCCTCCTCCACACCGCAAAGAAGAAGAAGCCCGCGCAGAAGATCGTTTCGCCGCGCGTTGCCTGAAAGGGCACGACCGGCACGGTCCCCGACAATGGGGACGCCGGCGATGAGGGCGCCAGAGAGCGCCCTGGAGATGAAGGCCTCCGGAAGCAGCCTCGCAAGGCTGATAACCTTCGCTAGAACAAGCTCATCTGGTTTTCGTCCGGGCCAGGCTTCTGGCGCCCGGGTTTTTCGGCCTGCGGCGAAACGATGCCGCGCTCCTGAATCTCCGGCCCGGTGTTGGCGACCTTGTTGACCAGGCCGGAAACCGGAATCGCCTCGAAGAAATCGGGTTCGGCGGGCTTCAGCAGATCAAGCACGTCGCGCGGCTCCTGCGTGCGGCAATCCAGCCAGCGGGCGAAGTCGCGTTCCTCGATCACCACCGGCATGCGGTCGTGGATATGGGCGATGCCGGCATTGGCCTCGATCGTGACGATCGCTCCGGTATCCATCTCCGAGCCGCCGGGCTCGGAAAAAGTTTCGATCAGGCCGGCGAAGGCGACCATGCCGCCGCGTCGCGGGCGGATCCAGTAAGGTTGGCCCTTGCCGCTGCCCGACTGCTGCCACTCGTAGAAACCCGATGCCGGCACAAGAGCGCGGCGGTGACGCATCGCGGTCTTGAAAGAAGCCTTTTGCAGCACACCCTCGGAGCGGGCGTTGATGAGCAGCGGAAACGCCTTGGTGTCCTCGACCCAGGCCGGAATCAGGCCCCACCGCACCAGCATCGCCTGGCGGTCCGGCAGATTCGAGCCCGGCTCCCGCTGCGGCCCGGCAAGCGCCATCAGCACCGGCTGCGTCGGCGCGATGTTGTAGCGCGCCGGAAATTCCTCCAGCTCGGCCAGGCCGAGGAAGGCGGCGGTCTGGTCCGGCGTGGCGGTCAGGGCAAAGCGTCCGCACATGGATCTGGCTCTTCGATTGACGTGCAATGAAAGTGGCGATGGAACCGCCACGCCGCAACGGCTAAAGCTTGTTTCACCCAATCGGTCCACAAAAGGCTGCGGAGAGATCGACACGCATGGAACAGCGCAAGCTCTTACCGGCCGTTTCCGTCGCCGTCGTGCGCGGCGAGACGGTGCTTCTGGTCAAGCGCGCGCGGGCGCCATCGCAGGGGCTCTACGCCTATCCCGGCGGCAAGGTCGAGCCGGGCGAGACGCTGGCCCAAGCCGCGGCGCGCGAGTTGCAGGAAGAGACCGCGCTCGAAGCGACAGGTTACCGGCCGCTGCGCGACATCCATATCGACGGCAGCAGTGAAAACCACGCGGTCGACTATCTGCTGACGGTGTTCGGCGCGGCCTATGCCGGCGGCGAGCCCGTGGCCGGCGACGATGCCGAGACGGCGGCGTTCTACACGCTGGCGCAAATGGCCGCGATGCCGCTGGCGGGCGACGTGTTCTCAGTCGCCGAGGAATTGCTAGGGGCCGCTGCGGGCGATTAGACACCCATAAAAATCGCCTTGCGGGCGACAAAATGTTTCGCCACAAAGCTCTAGCTCCCTCACGCCAAGGCTTTGATGACCCGCGCTTCTGCTCTTCTCGCCGCGTGCCTCGCTGTCAGCATGACCGTCGCGGCATCCCCGGCCCCCGCCGCCGAAGCGCCGTTCGAGCCCGGCCTGATGCGGCTGGCGGAAGTGCTCGGATCGCTGCATTTCCTGCGCAACCTATGCGGCGAGAAGGGCGACCAGTGGCGGGCCGAGATGGAAAAGCTGCTCGAATCGGAAAATCCCGATCCCGACCGGCGCGCCCGCTTCATCGCATCGTTCAACCGCGGCTACCGCTCCTTCAGCGGCACCTACACCCAATGCACGCCGTCGGCGACCGAGGCCATCGCCCGCTACATGAAGGAAGGCGAGACGTTGTCGCGCGACATCGCTTCCCGCTACGGGAATTGAGGCCGGCTCGGCCGCTGCGCGTTTTGCGCAGATTTTTTGCGGGCTATCGGCGCCAATGTGACGCGCCTTATTGTGTCCTGTCCCGCTCTGGTGCAATCATGTGTTGCACTTGCGCAACAGCGTTAATGAAACGTTAGCGCGCGATTGTGGAATTAACTCAAACTGAAGGTTTTGATGCCCCAAGCCGGCCTAATCGGCTAAGCTCGGCATCGATTGAGCGCAGTCCCGATCGCAATGTAGATTTCGACCGTAAAAATGTCGTATTTACAAAGACTTAAATGAGGCTGCGGACGAACTGACAGACCAAGCCAGATCCCTCGTCGGATCGATGCTTGCAGAAGGTGGACATCGCAATGGAACATGGCGTCAGCGACATCGACGCATTGGTCAGGGAAGAAAAGCGGCTGACCGCCGTGGAGAGCCACAGCGAAGCGTGGGCCGAAGGCCTATCGGCCGGCATCGAGCCGGAAATCATCGCCGAGGCAGCGCTGGAGACCGCTTTCGGCGAGATGTTGCGCGCCAATGGTGAGACCTCTGCGCTCGCGCTCCTCGACCGCATGCGGGAAAAGGTGATCGCCGGCGCGTTCGAGCCCGAACGGCTGAAGCATTAGCCACCTGTTTTGACAGCGACTTTTTGACCACGAGTTTTTGACGGCGACACGCCATTTGGGCATCATGCCATGCGCCTGGACGCTCGGAGCGCCGGCCGGGGCCGAACCCGGGAACCATGGAGAGGCAAGCGGTGAGATTTTCGATGTCTGGCCGGCCGCGCGGGCTGGCCCTCAGCATCCTGATCGCCGCTTCCTGCCTGACGCTGCCCCTGTGCCTCACGAGCACGCCTTCCTACGCGCTGAGCGAAATCCAGCGCGAGGACCTGCCTTCGCCGGGCACCCCGCCCGCAACTGGCGACAGCGCCGCGCCCGGCGCCACCGTGCCGATGCCGGAGGCGCCCGCTACCAAGCCCTCGGACCAACCTGCCGACGATACGGACAAGTCGGAGCCGGAGACGCCGCCCGCCAATGGCGGCATCACCAGCCCGCGCACCGATCCGGACGCTCCGCCGCCTGCGGTCGTCTACGACCTCAACACGCTTCCCGAACCGGTCAAGCGCATGCATGGGCTGATCATCGAAGCCTGCCGGACCGGTGACATCGAGAAGCTGAGATCGCTGATCGGCAAGGGCGATTCCATGACGCAATTGTCGCTTGGCGACATCGACGGCGACCCGATCACCTTCCTGAAGAGCCTCTCGGGCGACGGCGACGGCCAGGAAATCCTCGCCATCCTGGAAGAGGTGCTTTCGGCCGGCTATGTCCATGTCGACACCGGCACGCCGCAGGAACTCTATGTCTGGCCGTATTTCTTCGCGCTGCCGCTCGACAAGCTCGATCCCAGGCAGCGTGTCGAGTTGTTCAAGCTGGTCACGGCCAGCGATTATGACGACATGAAGCAGTTCGGCGCCTACATCTTCTACCGCGTCGGCATCACGCCGACCGGACAGTGGCTGTTCTTCGTCGCCGGGGATTGAGACGCAACAGGTACGGCAATGTTGGCGGGACAGCGCAACGACAGCGGCTGGGATTGTCGCTACGGCTCAGGCCGTGGTCAGAAGGATACCGTGGCCAAATTCGTCGGCCAATTTCATGATAAGCAGCTTCTCACGCGCCGTAAGGCGCTTTTGGTCGACAAAGCGCCAGTTGCGTTCGTAAGGCGCAAAGGCCTCTTTAGCGGGGATAGGACACGTGACATCGCGGTTCCAGGCGAGCGCCTGGAGTTCAGAAAACTCCGCAGGAATGATCGGCGCAATATTCGCGGTCATGGTGCATCCAAGATAATGCAGAGCGCTTAATAAATCCAATTCTTGGCAAGGGCCTAGGCCGGCAGCGCCTCGGAAAACTCCACCGCCCTGCCCTGGCCGGGCGTGACGATCTCGCCTTCCCACATGACGCGCCTGCCGCGCACGACCGTGCCGACCGGCCAGCCGGTGACCTCCCTGCCGTCATAGGGCGTCCAGCCGGCCTTGGAGCCGGCCTGGGCGTTGGTGATGGTCTCGCTGCGCTTCAGGTCGACGACCGTAAAATCGGCATCGTAGCCGGCGGCGATGCGGCCTTTCCTGGCCATGCCGAATATGCGCTGCGGACCATGGCTGGAAAGGTCGACGAAGCGCTGCAAAGTGAGCCGGCCTGCGTTCACATGATCGAGCATGATCGGCACCAGGGTCTGCACGCCGGTCATGCCCGACGGCGAGGCCGGATAGGGCTTTGCCTTTTCTGCTAGCGTGTGCGGCGCGTGGTCGGAGCCCAGCACATCGACGATGCCTTGCGAAATGCCATGCCAGACGCCGTCGCGGTGGCGAGCGGCGCGCACCGGCGGGTTCATCTGGATCAGCGTACCCAGCCGCGCATAGTCATCGGCGCTCAGCGTCAGATGGTGGGGCGTCGCCTCGCAGGTCGCGACATCCTTGTGCTGTTCGAGGAAGACGATCTCCTCGGCTGTCGAGATGTGCAGCACATGGATGCGCGCGCGCGTCTGCCTGGCGATGCGCACCAGCCGCTCGGTGCAGCGCAGCGCCGCGATCTCGTCGCGCCAGACCGGATGCGACGACGGATCGCCCTCGATGCGTTCGCCGAGCCGCTCGCGCAGGCGGAATTCGTCCTCGGAATGGAAGGCGGAGCGGCGGCGAGTGTTGCGCAGGATCGAGGCGACGCCTTCATCGTCCTCGACCAGCAGGTCGCCGGTGGACGAACCCATGAACACTTTTATGCCGGCCGCTCCCGGCAGCCGTTCCAGTTCGCCGACATCACCGGCATTGTCGCGCGTGCCGCCGACCCAGAAGGCGAAGTCGCAATGCATGCGCCCGGTGGCGCGGCGCACCTTGTCGGCAAGTGCGGCCTCGCTGGTGGTCAGCGGATTGGTGTTGGGCATTTCGAAGACGGCGGTGACGCCGCCCAGCACCGCGGCGCGGGAGCCGGTCTCCAGATCCTCCTTGTGCTCCAGCCCCGGTTCGCGGAAATGCACCTGGCTGTCGACGACGCCCGGCAGGATGTGCAGGCCCGTGCAGTCGATGGTTTCGCCGGCCGAAGCCTGGCCGAGATCGCCGATCCGCGCGATGCGTCCGGCCTTCACGCCGATGTCGCGCCGGCCCTCGCCGTCATGATTGACCACCGTGCCGCCTGACAGGATGAGGTCGAAGGTGGTTGCCATGGCAGGTCCAATCTCTTGCGGGGGGAGTGTGGCCGGCTTACGTAATGGCCGAACGTTTTGCAAGATTAGGCCGATTTTACGCCCATGCCCTTTGCCCAACTCAAAGACCGCGCGCTCATTTCCGTGTCAGGCCCCGATGCCGAGCATTTCCTGCAGAACATCCTCACCACCGACCTCGACGCGCTTCGGCCCGGGGAAGCCAAGCCCGGCGCGTTGCTTTCGCCGCAGGGCAAGATCCTGTTCGATTTTCTGATCTCGCGCGCCGGCGAGAATGGTTTTCGCCTCGAATGCCGCACCGATATCGCGGACGATTTCGTGCGCCGGCTGATGCTTTACCGGCTAAGGGCGAAGGCCGATATTGCCAAACAGGATCAGGCGCTTGTCACGGTCGAATGGGGCGATGATTCAACCGCCTCACCTTCCGATTCAATGGCGCTTGCCGACACGCGCTTCCGCGATGTGTCGGTGAGGCGCGCTTACGGAGGCGAGGCAAAGGACGGCGGCGACTCAAATGCCTGGCTGGTGCTGCGCATCGGCAACGGCATCGCGGAGAGCGGTTCCGACTACCAGCTCGGCGATGCCTTTCCGCATGACGTGCTGCTCGACGAAACTGGAGGCGTGGGCTTCAAGAAGGGCTGCTATATCGGCCAGGAAGTGGTCTCGCGCATGCAGCATCGCGGCACCGCGCGGCGCCGTGTGCTGATCGCGTCGGCCGATGGTCCCCTGCCCGCTGCCGGGACCGAACTCACGGTCGCCGGGCGGCCGGTGGGCACGCTCGGGTCTGTCGACGGCCGGACCGGTGTTGCCGTTGCCCGCATCGACCGTGTCAAGGCGGCGGTCGACGCCGGCGAGGCGATCATGGCGGATGAGGTTCCGGTAGCGCTCGCCATTCCCGCCTGGGCGAAGTTCACCTTCCCTGAAGGTGCGGTCAGCGCGGAGGAGGCCTGATGGCGGCCGACCGGGCCGGCGCGCCGCCGCGCGCCTGGCAACGCATGCTGTCCGGCCGGCGGCTCGACCTGCTCGATCCCTCGCCGCTCGACATCGAGATCGCCGACATCGCGCACGGCCTTGCCCGGGTCGCCCGCTGGAACGGGCAGACCAGCGGCGACCATGCCTTCTCGGTGGCGCAGCATTCGCTGCTGGTCGAGGCGCTGTATGGCGAGTTGGCGCCGGAGGCGACGGCCGAAGCACGGCTTGCGGCGCTGCTTCATGACGCGCCCGAATACGTCATCGGCGACATGATCTCACCGTTCAAATCGGTGATGGGCGGTTCCTACAAGGATTGCGAGCTGCGCCTGCAGCGCGCCATCCATCTGCGTTTCTCGCTGCCGGCGGAGCTCGCCGCCTCCTTGCGCAACGACATCAAACGCGCCGACCAGATCGCCGCCTATTACGAAGCGACGCTGCTGGCCGGTTTTTCGACCGCTGAGGCGACCGAGTATTTCGGGCGGCCGCGCGGCTTCTCCGCCGACCGCTTCGACTTCACGCCAAAATCCGTGACCTGGGCGCAAACGGCTTTTCTCAAGCGTTTCAAGACGCTGGAAGCCAAGCGCCAGTCTTCGCTTGCCGTGAATACAACCCCATAAAAGAACGCTAAATTAACCCGCGACCGCGAAAGTATTGCGTTCGGTCACGGTCCGAAGGCGTGCTCATGCCCGGCGCACATGTCAAGACTGCTTCCACCGCCGGCAAGCGAAGAACGGCCGCCATTGGTCCGGCACGGCGGATCGCGGAAGAATTGCGGGCCCAGAACGAGCGCTTCGCGGCGGCTGTCGAGAACATGTCGCATGGCCTGTGCATGTTCGATGCCGATGAGCGGATGATCATCTGCAACCACAACTACCTCGAGATCTTCAGCCTGGACGCCAAGGTGGTGAAGCCCGGCATTCCTTTCTTCGACATCCTGCAGCACAGCGTCGACATCGGCATCGCCTCGCAGAGCGCGAGCGAGCTTTATGCCATCCGCAAGCCTTACATCGACGGCGCCAAGGCCTCGACCTATGAGGAAGTCCTGTCGGACGGGCGCATCGTCGTCATTTCGCACCGGCCGATCGCCGTCGGCGGCTGGGTGTCGATCTACGAGGATGTGACCGAGGAACGGCGCGCCGAGGCGGAGTTGAAGGAGCAGCACCGCCGCTTCGACGCCGCGTTGGCCAACATGTCGCAAGGCCTGCTGATGTACAGCGCCAAGGGCCGGCTCATCGTGCGCAACCAGCGCTTTCTGGACCTGTGCAACGCCAAGGCGTCGGATTTCGCGCTGGGCATGACGCATCGCCAGATGCTGGACAAACTCATTCGCCTCGGCATCTTCGCGCCGCTGGAAATCGACGTCGAGGTCGGGAAGACGAGGGCCAGCCTGGATGCCGGCCAGTCGCGCTCCAGCTATCGCGAACTGGTCGACGGCCGAACGCTCTTCGTCTTGCGGCGGCCGCTGGCCGGCGGCGGCTGGGTGGCGACTTTCGAGGACGTCACCGAGCGCCGACGCACCGAAGAGCGCATGACGCATCTTGCGCATCACGACACGCTGACCAACCTGCCCAACCGCTCGATGTTTCGCGATCGGCTGGACCAGGCGCTTGGCGAGGCCAAGCCGCTGGCGATCTTCTCGCTCGACCTCGATCGCTTCAAGGCCGTCAACGACACGTTCGGCCACCCGGCCGGGGACTGGCTGCTGCAATGCGTCGCCAAGCGGCTGCAGCATTCGGTGCGCAGCAGCAAGGACGTGGTGGCGCGCTTCGGCGGCGACGAGTTCGCCATCATCCAGTTCGGCATCAGGAGCGTCGCCGACGCCGAAAAGCTCGCCAAGCGCATCGTCGAGATCGTCGGCAAGCCTTATCGCGACAAGGGGCGCGAAATGCATGTGGGCGTGAGCCTCGGCATCGCGCTCTATCCCGGCGACGGGCACGACGCCGACACACTGCTCACCAACGCCGACATGGCGCTCTACCGGGGCAAGAGCGAAGGACGCAATGTCTATCGCTTCTTCGAGCCGGGCATGGATGCGCTGATGCGCGAGCGCCGGGCGCTCGAGGCCGATCTCGAGGCGGCGCTCTCCAGGCGCGAATTCGAACTCGATTTCCAGCCGATCCTCGACATCGGCTCCGGCAGGATTGTCGGCGCGGAAGCCCTGATGCGCTGGCGCTCGCCGTCGCGCGGCCTGGTGTCGCCGGAGAACTTCATCCCCGTCGCCGAGGAAACTGGATTGATCGTGCAACTCGGCGACTGGGCGCTGCGCAAGGCGTGCAACGTGGCGGCGAACTGGCCGCCGGACATGCGCATGGCCGTCAACGTCTCGGCCGCGCAGATCAAGAGCGGCGGCTTCGCCCGCAGCGTGATCGCGGCACTTGCCTTCTCCGGTCTGCCGGCCAACCGACTGGAGCTCGAAATCACCGAAACGGTGATGATGGACGAGAGCGACGCCGTGCTGAAGACGCTAAGCCAGTTGCGCGGTCTCGGCGTGCGCATCGCGCTCGACGATTTCGGCACCGGCTATTCCTCGCTCGGCTACCTCCGGCGTTTCCCCGTCGACAAGATCAAGATCGACCGCTCCTTCACCAGCGATCTCGACAAGCGCGACACGGCGGCTATCGTGCGCACGGTGATCGGGCTCGGCGCCGAGCTCGGCATCACCGTCACCGCCGAAGGTGTGGAGACCGAGGCGCAGCTGGACATGCTTCGCAAGGCCGGCTGCGGCGAGGCGCAAGGCTATCTGATCGGCGTGCCGGCGAAGGCCGCCGAGGTGAGCCGGCTGCTGCGTGCGCAGGCGCTGCTGCGCCAATCGGGCTGATTTCCCAAGCACGTGTTGAGATTCGGGTTAGGCCGCGCCGAAAATGGCGGATTCCGAGAACCGGAGCGGAGCGTACTTGAAGTACGTGAGCACCGGAAGCGCAGGAAGCCGGCATTTGCAGGCCGGCATCACCTGAATATCAATACGCGCTAGCGCAGCGTCTCGATATATTTCTCATGGAAGCTCACATAGCCGGGCTCGACCACCTTGAGGTGCCGCTCGATCAGCCGGTGGAATTGCGGCAACTGGTGGAACGGCACGCCGGGATAGGCGTGGTGCTCGGCATGGTAAGGCATGTTCCAGGCGAGCTTGCGCACGAACCAGTTGGTCAGCGTCGTACGGGTGTTTTCCAGCATGTTGGCGACGAAGGGACAGCGGCCATGCTCGGCCAGCAGATAGAGCCTGAGGAACGGCTGGCCGAGCAGCGCCGGCACGATCCAGACATAAAGCAGCACCGATGCCTTGAACCAGACCGCAAGCGCCAGCAGGACGACATAGAAGGCGATCATCGCCCGCGCCTCGGCCTTCACCTTCGGCAAGCCCTTTGGCGGCACGTAGCTGTCGCGGCAGCGCCCCATTGCATTGGTGTAGAGCGTCTTGAAATGGCCCCACCATACCGGAAGACCGGAGACGTGAACGATGTATTGCCGCATCGTCTCGGGCTTCGGAAAGGCCAGTTCCGGATCGTTCTCGGGGTCCTGGGTGAAGCGGTGATGGGCGAAGTGGAAATAGCGGAACCAGTCGGCCGGCAGCGCGATCGCCAGGCTGCAGAAGCGCGCGACCATATCGTTCAGCCACTGTGTTTCGAACGCCGTCCTGTGGACCGTTTCATGCAGCAGCGTGAACAGGAACACGATCAGGGCGCCCTGCGGCAGCATCAGGACCGGCCAGAACGGCACCTTGGCCGCGATCAGCGCGCCGAGGAGGATGATCGCGCCGAGATGGAGCGCGAACTGGACAAGACCCGGCCCATCCGATTTTCCGGTCAGCCGGCTGCGCTCCTCATTCGTCAGCGAGGCTATCACGGAGCGGTGGTCGATGGCTGCGTCGTGGTCGATTGCGTTCATGAGGCCACGATACCCAGAAATAAACCTTTCGAAAAACGAGGATTTCTGCGAAATAGATAAGGTAGACTTATCTTTCGGATTGCCCATGGTCGCTCTTCCCTCCTTGCGCGGACTTCAGGCCTTCGAAGCGGCGGCGCGCACGGGCAGCTTCGCGGCCGCGGCGGAGGAACTGTCGATTTCGGCGGCGGCCGTCAGCCAGCTTATCCGCACCGTCGAGGAGCAGATGGGACGAAAGCTGTTCCATCGGGTCAACCGGCGGGCGGTGCTGACCGAGGCCGGGGTGGAGATGCTGCCGCGGCTCAGCATGGCTTTCCGCGAAATCGGCAGCGTCGCACGCGACGTCGGCGGCGATGCGTTCCGGCCGAGGCTCGTCGTTTCGGTGCCGCCCTCCATGGCGATGGGCTGGCTTTCCGAGCGCATCGCCGGCTTTGTCGCATCGCATGGCGCCGCCGACATATCGCTGAGAGGCGACGACGATCCGGTGCCGTTCGATCATGAACTGATCGACATCCGTCTCTCCTACGGTCCGCACTATCGCGAGCATCCGACCGAGGAGATCGTCAGGGATGCCGTCTATCCTGTCTGCGCGCCGACGCTGGCCGGCGCGACCGGATCCGACGGCCTTGCCGGCCTGCCGCTCATTCACACCGACTGGGGACCGACGGGGGCATCCTTTCCATCCTGGCGCAACTGGTTCGACGCGGCGGGAAGCGAGCCCGGCGGCGCGGCACAGCGCGGTCTCTCCGCGAACTCGTCGCGGGCAGCGCTCGATCTCGCCATTTCAGGACTGGGCGTGGCGCTGGCGCAAGGCGTCTATTGCGCCCAGGCGCTGGAGGATGGCAAGCTGGTGCGGGCCGCCGCACAATCCCTGGAACTGCGCCAGCCCTATTGCCTGACGATCCCCGAACGCAGCGCGAGGCGCGATGCCGTGGCGGCGTTCCGGGAATGGCTGGTCGGGGAATGCGTGCGCGCGGTCGGCTCCCCGGCGCTGGTCACGCCGTCAATCTGACGGCCCGCGAACATGCGTTCACAGATGCCCGGCCAATGCCGCTACCATGTCCTTGCTGTTGGCCACCGGAACGATCTCGAATTCGACCAAATCCGCCCATTCGATGACCCAGCGCTGCAGCACCGTCGCATCGTCGGCTTCCACCAGCATGAAGCAGCGGCTCATGTCGCCCGCGATCCAGCTGTGATGCACGACGAGCTCGTCGGGCTTCAGCCGGCCTTTGTCGCGGAAGCGGCGGTAGATCCCCTTGCGGTCCGAGCCGTGGAAATCCTCGATCACGAAAAACAGCATTTTGTTCCCTCAAATCAGGCGGTTGGTTCTCCGGCCGCTATTTGTCCGGCCGCTACTTATCCGGCCTCTCCAGGCGCTCCAGGAACCATTGCGTCAGCCGCACCCACAGCTCGTCCTTCTCGCCCGAATCCTCCCAGCCATGGTCGAGATTGGGATTGTCGTTGACCTCTATGACGAAGACGCCGTCCTTGGTCTCCTTGAGGTCGACGCCGTAGAGCCCGTCGCCGATGCATTTTGCGGCCTTGACCGCCGTCTCGACGACATGAGGCGGCGTCTGCTTCAGCGTGAACGTCTTGATCCCGCCCTGGTCGGGCTTGCCGCTGGCCTTGTGGTTCACGATCTGCCAGTGCTTCTTTGCCATCAGATAGTGCACGGCAAAGAGCGGCTGGCCGCCGAGCACGCCGACGCGCCAGTCATATTCGGTCGGAATGAATTTCTGCGCGATCAAGAGATCGGAATCGTCCAGCCATTCGGTCGCGAGCTTGGTCAACTCGGCCATGTTCTCGCATTTCTTGACGCCGCGCGAGAAAGACGAATCCGGGATCTTCAGCACCAGAGGGAAGCCGAGCGTCTGCGCCGCCACGTCGAAGTCGGACGTGCCGGCGATCATCACCGTCGGCGGCACCGGCACCTTGTTGTAGGTCATCAGTTCGTTGAGATAGACCTTGTTGGTGCAGCGGATCATCGACAGCGGATCGTCGATCACCGGCATGCCTTCCTGCTGGGCGCGGCGCGCGAAGCGGTAGGTGTGGTTGGAGATCGAGGTGGTCTCGCGGATGAACAGCGCGTCGTAGTTGGCGAGCTTGGCCAAGTCCTTCCTGGTGATCGGCTCGACTTCGACGCCCATCTTCTCGGCAATCCTCGCCCAATAGCGCAGCGAGGAGATTTCCGACGGCGGCAGTTCCTCATGCGGATCGACCAGCGTGGCGAAAGTATAGCGCGCCGGCGTGCGGCCCTTGGTGTCGCGCCACTCGCGGTTGGTGTAGGTGTCCAGGCATTGCAGGAAGAATTCTTCCTCATCCTCGGTCATGCGGGCGAGCGGCAGGAAGCCTATCTTGCGGATCGAGGCCCATTCGGCGCTGTCCTTGATGTGGACCTCGAGCGCCGGCGCGCGGAACCAGTCGAACAAAAGCTTGGCGAAACGGTCCCACACTTTCGACGGACCGATGCCGAAGAAGATCGCGACCTTGGCCGGGAAACTCCCGCCGAGATCCTTCCTGCATTTGTTCAAGGCAAGCTCTAGTTCCGGCAACGCGTGCTCGTAAAGCTTGCGCTCCGACAGGTCGATCATGGTCTCGACGGTCGGGATCACCCGGTGGCCGCGCGAGCCGGCCAGCAGCGAGGCGTAGTAGCCGCGGCTCTGGTAGCCGTAGTTGTTCGACAGGTTGATCACCTTCGGCCGTTGGCCGCGGAACAGCGCCGGATGCGCGAGATAGTCGCGGTTGGTGATGATCTTGTGGGGTGTGGCCACCTGATCGATGTCGTTCTGCCTGCCTGTGAGGATAACCCAGGTCATTGTCTCAGCGTTTTCCCAGAGTGATGGCGGCCCGCAAACCGTCGCGGCCGAACTGCGCCATGTTCATGAAAATGTCGTAGGGCACCGGAATGTTCGCGGCGTCGAGGATCGTTTCCTGCCTTTCATCCTCCACCCATGGGTCGTGGATCAAGATATGATCGCCGTCGTCGCCGATGGCCAGCACCCAATGCGGCACCTTCTTGCCGAACATCAGGAAGCCGCTGACCAGCACGACCACCAGCTTGCCATCGGCCAGGGCGTCGCGGATGTCGCCGATGCCGAACGGACGGTAATTGACGGGAATGCCGTAGAGTTCGGCGCGCCGGCGGAAATCGACCTGGGCGAGCTCCATCACCCGGCGCTTGTCCTCGCTCCTCACCGACTGCAGGAACAACGCGCCGTAGAAGGAGACGAATATCTCGGCCGCGAGCCCACTCTCGTAGCCGGCGACCGCCAGGCCGAAAGGCTCGCAGCCGCCAGGGCCGGACATCATGAAGACCGTGGTCGCCTCGCGCCACAGGCGGATTTCCATGACCGGGTCGGGCACGAAGCCACGGTCGAAATTGGCCATCGCCATCATCAGGCAGCACGGGCCGCAGCTGAACTCGCAGGTCTGTTGGTAGAACGGCACCCTGGTCGCGGTCGGGGTGTCGCCGCGCAGCGCCTTTTCATAGCGCAGCGCCGTCGCGCCATCCTCGTAATAGTCGGGCTCGCGGCCCAGTCTTCGATAGCCGGCCTGCTCGTAGATACGGATGGCGCGGTCGTTGTCCTCGCGCACTTCGAGACGAAGCAGCAGCCGATCGTGCTCGAAGGCCGCTTCCTCGGCGGCCGCCAACAGAAGGCGACCGATGCCGAGCCGGCCGAAGAAGGGGCCGACGGCGATGGAATAGAGCCGCGCGACTCCGCTGCCCTTGCGAAACAGCACCACGGCATAGCCGGCGACTCGGCCCTCGTTCTCGGCCACCAGCATCTCGGCGGTTTCACGTTCGATGAACTGGCGGAAAGAGCGGCGCGAGAGCCTGTCGCCCGGAAAAACGGCCTTCTCGATGGCGGCGAGGTCATCGACGTCTGACGCGCGGGCCTTGCGGATCTCGGCAGGCATGCGGGCTTGGGAGAACCTCGATTGGGTTTAAGAAAACGGCCCCGGTGGATGCGTCGCGAACACTGGCCGAAGCGCCCGCATTCATCAAGCGCTATCGCTCCTTGATTAGGGCCGAATTGTGACAGTTTCCGCCACGGCAGGAAAGGGCCAGGCGCTTGAACGGAATTGCCGTTCGATGGGCTGCCGGCCGCCGAAAAACGCAGCCGGTTCAGCTCGATATGCCGGCCAGGAGCTGGCCATAGGCGCTCTTTGCGACATCCGACAATCGCTCCGGCGGCAACGAGCCGACGACGGCGCAGGCATAGCCCTTGTCCAGCCAGTAGACCGCCTCCGGACCGCCTGCCTCGGCCGTATAGGTGCCCTTCGATGTTTGAGCCGATTCGGCGGTGACGAAGAGCGAGATGCGCTCGCCCTTGGCGTCCTCGTAGAGCAGCATTGCCGCCTTGCCTTGCTCACCGGCCGGCAGCAGCCGGCCGCCGATCAATTCGAAGCCCTCGGCCGTCAGGTCGGGCGCAACCAGCTTCAGCCCGACGCGGTTCGACAGCCAGGTCTGGAGATGATCCTTGTCGCTCGCCGGAACCTCGACGGCATGACGCTTCTCGGCCGCGTAGACGACATGGGCCGCGATCGCCTGCTCGGCGAGCTGGTCGTCGCCGTCGCCGCCACGGGCGATGCCGTCGATGCCGGCGATATAGCCGCCAAAGCCGCCGACGGCGAGCACCACGGCAGCCGCGGCCGAGAGCCACCAGCGCGAGCGCCAGGCCGATGCCTTTGCAGGGACCTGGCCGAGCAATGCCTGCCGCAGCCTCGCCGGCACCGGCTCGTCCATCACGCCAGCGAAAGCAGCGCGCATGGCGGCGCGATCGGCGATGTAGCGCGCGGACTTCGCCTTCATCTCGGGATTGGCCTCGAGCCAGGCGTCATAGGCCATGCGTTCGTCGCCCGGCAGCTCGCCGTCGAGGGCCATGTGGATATCGCGTTCGGAAAAATCGCGGCGGGTCATTTCTCGACGATCCTCAGCGAGCGGCGGCGCGATGAGTCCTCGAGCAGGCCTCGCAATTCCTCGCGGCCGCGCGCGATGCGCGACATCAGCGTGCCGGCCGGCACGCCAAGGATGTTGGCTGCCTCGGCATAGGAAAAGCCCTCGATGGCTACCATCACCAAGGCCGCGCGGCGATCGGGGCTGATCGCCTGCAAGGCATCCATGATCTCGCGCGAAGCGATGGTCTCGACCTGATCGGCGGGCGCGGACTGGGCCTCACCGGCTTCGAGAGGCAATATCGCCGCCTCGCCGCGCCGGTTGACCTTGCGCATCTGGTCGATGAACAAGTGATGCATGATCGTAAACAGCC
Source organism: Mesorhizobium sp. B2-8-3 (assembly GCF_006440815.1). Classification (NCBI taxonomy): domain Bacteria; kingdom Pseudomonadati; phylum Pseudomonadota; class Alphaproteobacteria; order Hyphomicrobiales; family Phyllobacteriaceae; genus Mesorhizobium; species Mesorhizobium sp. B2-8-3. The sequence goes on along the minus strand of NZ_VFTW01000003.1, from coordinate 291,948 downwards.
ACCTCCGGGGGCTCTCTCCAGTCTGCCAGTTGTCGAGCCGCACAAGCGCCCGCTCCAGGCAATCCTGGACGAGATCGTCGGCGGAATCGCGGTCGCGCAGCAGCGAGCGCGCATAGCGCCGCAACCGCGGTATTTCGCTCAGGATCGCTGCCTTCTTGTCGTCCATGACCGCTGTTTCGAGGTCGCTTTCCATCCCGATAGAACGCGCCTTCCAGGCGCGGTGCAAGCAGTCAGCGCGAAGCGGCCGAACCGCTGCGATTACCCAAGCAAGAGAATAACGCCGGGGCCGGGGATTTATTCCCGCCAATCAACGAGAAAGCCAATTATTTCAAATCAGTCAGCAGGAAATCGTTACCCTTATAGAGCAGGGGAACACCGAGCGCCTTGGCGCAAGCATAGGCAAAGCAGTCGCCGAGGTTCAGATCAGCCTGGTGACCGACGGCCTTGCCGTAACGAGCGCTGGCGTCGATGGCACGCGAACCGATCTCGTCGCCGATCGGCAGACTTTCTGCGCCGATTTCCGCGATCAGCTGATCCACCAGATCGCGAGCCTTGAGGAGAGCTTCGGCCGTCGGTTTGCGGGAACCCGCGCCGGCTCGTGCCAGAGCCTGGGTCGCTTCAAAACGAACCATCGCGGAGACGTAGAACTCGACAGGTCCGGAGAGCTGTTTGGACAATTCCTCCCAGCCGGGTTCCTGGTTGAGGATGGCGACGATCGCCGAAGCGTCGACAAACATCAATCTTCCCACATCTCATCGGTGAACTTCTTCATGTCGAAATCGGGATTGGGCAGACCGATCTTCTTCGCCTCCTCTTGCAGCCTGACGATCCGGTCGCGCAGCGGCACCTTGGCGCGATGGCGTTCCAGCTCGTGCAGAAGGGCTGTCCGCACCGCTTCCGTCTTGCTCTGCGCATTCGTCTCGCGCTGCAATTTTGCGGCCAGCGCATCAACTTTATCGTCACGTATGTAGAGCGGCATTTGAATATCCTCTTATGGATATTCTATATATACGGTATCGAATATCCATTCAAGAAACCTCCCTGCTCTCCCTCGCCGCCCGCGTCAGCAGCCGCTGGTAGAACAGGCCGATGCCGATCAGCACCGCGCCGAGGCCGATGAAGGAGAGCGCGCGCAGCACGCCTTCCAGCTCCGACATATCGAACAGGAAGACTTTCAGCACCGCGACCGCGATCAGCACCGCGGAAGCGATGCGCAGCACTTGCGACTTCAGCCAGACGCCGGCGGTGAGCAACGCAACGCCTATGACCAGCCAGAGCGCCGAGTAGGTGTAGGTCTCGAGCTGGCCAAGCCCGCTCCACAAGGCGATGAACTCGCCTTTGAACAGGCGGCGCACCGAAAGCGTGGCATAGGCGAAGGCAAGCAGCGAGGCGATCAGCGCCAGCATCGCCGCATACCATCTCGGACGCTTGTCGCGGACGTAGAGCGCCAGCGCGCCCGCCGCGATCGCCGGCAGCAGATAGGCGAGGAACAAAAGGTTGAAGACAGGAACCGTGCCGGTCGACTCGTCCGTCAGCAGCGGGTTCAGCACCACGAAATGCTGCACGGCGATCAGGCCCGCCGAGATCACGCCGGCGGCCATCGAGCCATAGCGCAGCACCGAGCTTGGCGAGCGCATGTCGATGGCGACCAGCATGGCGCCGGCGCCGAGCGCGATCAGCGTGTAGATCGCCTGTTCGGCAAGAGTCACGGTGCCGGTGTCGATGACGCCACCATGCATGGCGTGGCGCACCAGCATGGCGATGGTGAGCAGCGCGAACAGCGCCGAGGCTGCCTCCATCGCAAGGCGCGGCCGGCCATTGGTGGTGCGGGCGAGTTGCCAGGCGGCGAAGCCGAAGGCGAGCGCCGGCACGCCGTAGCCAGGCAGCAGCCAGTTGAAGACCGGCGTCCTGGACAGAAACGCCGCGCCGACGATGGTCGGATCGAAGGCGATACGGGCGAGCACGGCGACCGCCGCGCCCACCGCGACCCAGCCCAGCACGGGGTAGGACCGCCAGCGCGTCGCCAGCGCCGGGACGATCGCGGCGGCTCCAAGAAGCACGGTCGTCCAGCCCGAGCCGAAGGCCATGTGCAGCATCAACAGGCCGGCGAAGCCGGCGCCGCCAAGCGCGAAGGACACAGCCGGGCCGCCGGTCAACGGCGGCTCCTCGGCGCGCGCGATCCATTCACCGCCGGTGGCAAATGCGAGCACCAGCAACAACGCCGGCAACGCGTAGCCGAGGTCGCGGTCGATATCGCCGAAGGTAAGCCACAGCGCGGTGAGCACCGTCAGCGGAGCAATGACGCCCCAGGCGGCCCAGCAGGCCGCGCGCAGCGAAGCGGTGGCGGCAAAGCGGCGCGCCGCCCAGAAACCGGCCGCGAGGAAGATCAGGCCAAGCGCGATGCCGATGCGGAAAGTAAGCGTGTCGGACGACGCCAGGGGCTGAGCGTCCAGCCCGACATCGAGCGCATTGGCGCCGATCGTGGCGGGCGGGATGATGCCGAGATAGATCAGCACTGTCGCGATGCCGGCGGCGAAGACCAGCGGCAGCGCGCGCGGCCGGTAGAGCGCCACCGCGACCAGCGCGGCCAAAAGGACCGCGCCGTGCAAGGCATCGCCGGCGCTGGCAAAGGCCGGATCGACGGACAGCCCAAGCGCGCTCAAGGCGATGAAGAAGCCGGGCGCGATCGACGGCCAGTCGAAGCCGCGCGCCGCATGGTCGCGGCCAGTAACCAAGAAAAGGCCGAGCCAGACGAAAGCCAGCACGGCGAGCGTCGCCAGGCTGATGAACAGGACGGCGGCAAGATTCACGTCTGGCGCGTCGACCATGTAAAGAATGGTCCAGATGCCGGTGCCGGCGAAAGCGGCGGCAACCAATGCCCTCCAGTCGCGGATGCGGGCGATTGCCGCCGTGGCGGCGAGCACGATCGCCAGATAGACGAACAGCGCCCAGGGATTGGGCGCCTGCGAGGCGACCAGCGCCGGCGTGACCATGGCGCCGACGAGGCCGATGCCGGCCAGCGCCATGCCATGCAGGAGCGATGCGCCAATGGTCGCGACGCCGATGGCGCCAAGCAGCACGAAGGCCGTCGCCGGGCCGATGAAGCCGTAGATGCCGTGCGCGGCGTAGACCGTGCCGAACAGGATGAAGGCGCCCGCCCCGGTCAGGATCGCGGGGATGTAGGCGCCGGCGGCGCCTTGCACCGGCACCTTGAAGCCGGTGCGACGGATGAATTCGGCGCCGCCAATCAGCACCAGGCCCAGGACGCCGGCCATCGTCAGGCGCACGCCGGGGCCGAAAATGCCGGCTTCGATGGTGTAGCGGATCAGGAACAGGCCGCCAAGCGCCAGTGCGATGCCGCCAACCCAGACCGCCCAGCGCGTGCCCAGCGCCGTCTCGACATCGCTCTGGCGGACATCGCTCTGGCGCGCCGCCTTCGCGGCCGCGGGCGGTTCTGCTCCGGGCGTCTCGGTGGAGGAGACAGGTTGCGCCGGTTCGGACGGCCCGGCGGATTGCGCCGCGGCCGCCTGGGCCTTCGTCCAAGGACCTGCCGCTGCCGCCTCTTCGGCCGCCTCGGGCTTCGCGGCGATCTCTTCGGCCGCGCCGTCCGCCGACCGCGCGGCAGCCGGCCCGGCTGCCTTGGCCTCCTCGGGAAGACACTCCTGCGTGGCGTCCGCCGCCTTGGGCGCGGACAGCGAAGCGCCCGACTGCACCAGGCCGCGCAGGACGCCGAGCTCGCGCTCGACCAGCGCGATGCGGTTCTGCTGGCGTGAAACGATGACGAAAAGAGCTATGACGGCGGCAATGGCGATCAGACTGAAAAACATGGCGGTTTCCCTCAAAACCAGACCAGACGTGGCCAACAAATGCGGCAATGGGACGGCTGGCTCAAATCAGCGTCTTGCCGACTAATAAGATCGGCCGACTGACAAGATCGAGCATGTTTCGTCGCCGATTGCCAGCAACTTGCCTGGTTATCCAAGGGCCGAGTTGCCGGCATTGCCGGCGAGATTGGGTGACCTCAGCCGCGAAATACCCATGCTATTCTCGCGCGGACGAAGAAGATGCTGCGAGGTGACCAATGCCGCAGATAAGCGCGGGCCTGCTGATCCACAGGCGCATTGCCGGTGTGTTCGAATTCCTGCTCGTCCACCCGGGCGGGCCGTTCTGGGCAAGAAAGGATGAAGGCGCGTGGTCCATCCCGAAAGGACTGATCGGCGGCAATGAGGATGAGCTGGAGGCCGCCAAACGCGAGGCCGAAGAGGAGCTCGGCGTCGCCGTCGACGGCGATTTCCGGCCGCTCGGCGGCTACAAGCAGCCGGGCGGCAAGATCGTCATCGCGTGGAGCGTCGAGGCCGACATCGATACTGATGCCATCAGGAGCAACATGTTCACCCTGGAATGGCCGCCAAAATCGGGACGCATAAAGGAATTCCCGGAAGTGGATCGAGCCGGCTGGTTTCCATTGCCCGAAGCCGGGCTCAAGATCCTGAAGGGCCAGCGCGCCATGCTCGACGATTTCCTGGAGAAACGCGGCGCGGACTAAGTGCCTTGCTATCCTGCTTCGCCCGCAATCGCCTTCACCGCCGTATGATGCCGGCGCAGCGCGGCCAGGAAGCCGGCGCGGGAGTCGGGCGGCTCGAGGCCCCGCGGCTCGTAGACATGGCGGGTGAAGAAGAAGCCGGTCAGCCGGAAGGCATCTTCCAGTGCTGCAGCATCGGCGCGCAGGCCGGAACCGCGCTGCAGGAAGGCGGGCAGCGCCAGCATCTTGTCATGCCAGGCCGCACCGGCTTCGCGCGACACGGCGCGTCCGGATCTCGGCGAGACATAGGCGAGATCCTGCCTGGAGCCGGTCGCCGCGCACTGGCTGAGGTCGAGGCCGAAGCCCAATTCATCGAGGATGAGCAACTCGAAGCGCGCCACCAGCTCGCCCGCCGCGTCGGCATCGCCCAGATGGGAGATCATCACGGCAAGCGCCTCGTAAAGGCCGCCATGGGCATCGCGCTCGGGCAGGAGCCTGAGATGCGCGGCCATGGTCAACAGGCCGTAGACGGCGACCGCACTGTCCATCAGCCGCGCGGCGTTCATCTCGATCGCCTCGGCCTGGAAGATACCCAGATGCTCGTCGAGCCGAGCCCGCCACAGAAGGTCGACGCGGTTGCCGGGCTGCAGCACCGGCTGCTGCTTGCGCGAGCGCCCTCCCCGCACCAGGCCGAGATGGCGGCCATGCGCGCGCGTCATCACCTCGAGGATGGCGCTGGTTTCGCCATGCTTGCGAGTGCCGAGAACGATTCCCTCGTCGCGCCATTCCATGGCCAGAGCTTTTCACCTGTTGGGCGGCGAAATCAAGTTGGAGCGACGCAAACCGGCTTAACCCGGAAACTCCAGCCCCATCTCGCGGTAGCGCTCGGGGTCGTCGCCCCAGTTCTCGCGCACCTTCACGAACAGGAAGAGATGCACCTTCTGCTCGAGGATGCCGGCAATCTCCATCCGCGCGGCCTGCCCGATGGCGCGGATCGTCTCGCCCTTGTGGCCGAGCACGATCTTCTTCTGGCTGTCGCGCTCGACATAGATGACCTGCTCGATGCGCACCGAGCCGTCCTTCTTCTCTTCCCATTTCTCGGTTTCGATATGCGAGGAATAGGGAAGCTCCTGATGGAGCCGCAGATAAAGCTTCTCGCGCGTGATTTCGGCCGCGAGCTGGCGCATCGGCAGGTCGGATATCTGGTCCTCTGGATAATACCAGGGGCCGGCTGGAAGCGTCTCGGCGAGATAGTCGAGCAGGTCCTTGCAGCCGGAGCCGGTGAGCGCGGAGACCATGAAGGTGCGCTTGAACGGAACGCGTTCGTTCGCTGTCGCGGCCAGCGCAAGAAGCGTTTCCGGCTTGACGCGGTCGATCTTGTTGAGGACCAGAAGCATCGGCTGCCGGACGTCCTTCAGCCGGTCGAGGATGGCATCGGCATCGCCCTTGATGCCTCGCTCGGCGTCGATCAACAGCACTACGACATCGGCATCCTTGGCGCCGCCCCAGGCGGTGGTCACCATCGCGGTGTCCAGCCGCCGCTTCGGCTTGAAGATGCCGGGCGTGTCGACAAAGACTATCTGCGCGTTGTCATGCGTGGCGATGCCGCGCACGATGGCGCGGGTGGTCTGCACCTTGTGGGTGACGATCGACACCTTGGCGCCGACAAGCTGGTTGACCAGCGTCGACTTGCCGGCATTGGGCGCGCCGATCAGCGCGACGAAGCCGGAGCGGGTGTTGGGGGTCATGCCGCGCTCCATACGCCCTCGCGCAGCAAAAGAGTAGCCGCCGCCGCCTGCTCGGCCTCGCGCTTGGACCGGCCGCTGCCGGTCGCGGGAGCAAAAGAGCCGACCTCGACGCTGACCGTGAACAGCGGATCGTGGTCCGGTCCCTCGCGGCCGTCGATGCGGTAGGCCGGCACGGCGCCGGCGGCCGCCTGGTGCGCCCACTCCTGCAATTCGGTCTTGGCGTCGCGCCGCGCAGCCCCTGTCGCTTGCGAGCGCGGCCGCCAGTAGCGGTGGATGAACGCACGCGCCGCGTCCAGCCCGCCGTCGAGGTAGAGCACGGCTATCAGCGATTCCAGCGCATCGGCGCGCAGATTGGTGCGCTTGCGTCCCTCGAGATTGCGCACATCGGAACCGGCGCGCACGAGTTCCGGCAGGCCGATCTGTTCGGAGATTTCCGAGAGCGCCTCGGCATTGACCAGCGCGTTGAGACGCAGCGAAAGCTCGCCCTCGGCGGCATCGGGAAAGGCCGCGAGCAGCATGTCGGCCACGACAAGGCCGAGAACGCGGTCACCCAGGAATTCGAAACGCTCGTAGTCGACGCCGGCATGGGTCGAACGGGCGCTGGCATGGGTCAGCGCCCGCTGCAGGCGCTGAGGGTCGGCGAAGACATGGCCGGTGCGCTCGACAAGCGCTTCGGCGAGGGCATCGGCGGTCAAACGCTTGCTGGCCGCCATCGCTCTAGTGGACGAAATGGAACAGGCGCCCGGCGCGCATCAGCGACGGCCACTTCCAGATCTCGAGCGGGCTCGCCTTGCCGGCGATCGAGAAGAAGATGACGTTGGCGCGGCCGACAAGGTTCTCGGCCGGCACATAGCCGACGGCAAAGCGGCTGTCGGAAGAATTGTCGCGATTGTCGCCCATCATGAAATAGTGCCCGGCCGGCACGACGAATTCGCGCGTGTTGTCGCCGATCGAATCGGAATTGATGTCGAGCGTGTCGTAGCTGACGCCGTTCGGCAGCGTTTCACGGTAGACGTCGATTGGCCGGTTTTCCTCGGTGACATCGGGATTGTCGATCTGGCCGGTCTTTACGCGCGGCACGCCGACATCATTGATGAAAAGCTGGCCATCCTTCACCTGGATCTTGTCGCCGGGCAGGCCGACGACGCGCTTGATGTAGTCGACCGACGGATCCGGCGGGAACTTGAACACCACCACGTCGCCGCGCTTGGGCTCGGAGCCCCAGATGCGGCCCGAGAAGAGATCGGGGCCGAAGGGCAACGAGTAACGCGAATAGCCATAGGCCCATTTGGTGACGAAGAGATAGTCGCCTTCGAGGAGCGTCGGCCGCATCGAGCCCGACGGAATGGAGAAAGGCTGGAAGAGCAGCGTCCGGATGACGAGCGCGAGCAGCAGAGCCTGGATGATGACGGAGAAGGTTTCACCAAGCCCGCCGGATTTCTTCTGCGATTTTTCAGCCACGCTCATGTCGTCCTCGATTGTGCGATGTTGGTATAGAGTCTCGGCGGGCGCTGAGCAACGTCATGCCGCTCGTGGTCAAATGGAATCAATGTGGCGCTTGTTCGGCGGGCACTGCCTCGATGATCACAAAGGCTTGAGCAAGCGGGAAATCATCGGTGATGGTGAGATGGATCAGCGCACAGTGGCCTTTCGGCAGGATTTTCTCCAGCCTGGCCGCGGCGCCGCCGGTCAGCGCCATGGTCGGCGCGCCGCTCGGCAGATTGACCACGCCCATGTCGCGCCAGAACACGCCCTCGGCCATGCCGGTGCCCAACGCCTTGGCGCAGGCCTCCTTGGCGGCGAAGCGCTTGGCGTAGGAGGCAGCGCGGGCGGCGCGCTTTTCCGACTTGGCCTGTTCGACCTCGGTATAGATGCGCTGGACGAAGCGCCGGCCGTGCCGCTCCAGCGATTTTTCGATGCGTCTGATGTCGATCAGGTCGCTGCCGATGCCGATGATCATTCCGCCGGCACTTCCCGTCCGCCCTGCCGCGCTTTCTTCTCGGCGCGCTCGACCATGCGCTTCCTGCGCTGCTCGCGAAACACGGTCATGCCCCAGCGCGTGATGGCGTAGAACACGAGTCCGAAGACGAGGCCAAGCGGCACCGCGCCAATGAGCATCGGCTCCAGAACGGGGTGCCAGAGCTTCGCGAAGGAGAGCTTGTGCATCATTTCGCCCAGATGCTCGGGCGGGCCGTGCTTCGGCAGGTGCTCATGCAGGAGCAGTTTGCCGGTTTCCCAGGACGCGCCCCACAAAAGCGGGAAGGTCAACGGATTGCCGAAGAACACGGCGCCGAGCGCCGCCGCGACCAGATTGCCGGCGATGATCCAGCACAAAACGGCAGCGACGATGAAGTGGAAGCCAAGCGGGAAGAAGGAAGCGAAAACGCCCGCGGCAACGCCGGCAGCGACGGAATGCGGCGTCGCCTTCAGCCGCAGGATGCGTTTGGAGAAATATTGCACGGAACGCGAGAACGAGCGGCGCGGCCAAAGATAAGTACGCACCCGCTCAAGGAGGCCATCAGGCTCTCGGCGTCGAAAAAGCACTCTGTTCCAGTTCCCGGTCCAACATGCGCTGCCCCTGCCACCACCGGGTCGCGCCAAACATATCTTGCGCTTCGATGGCGCAGAAAGGCAACAAGTCTTTGATATAGCGACGGCCAGGCCGCGTAACAACGAAACGCCGCCGCGATTGTCTGCCGCAGGCTGTAACAACGGCTTCATTCTGGCGAAACTGAGGAGAAGAACCAGGATGCGGAGCCGATGATCACCATTCGACCGGCGCGGGCCGAGGACGCCGAGGCATTGCCGTCTATCGAACAATCGGCCGGGGAAGCGTTCCGCGCCATTCCGGAACTGGCGTGGCTTGCCGACGCAGACAATGTCAGCCCGGAGCGGCACCGCGCGCTGATCGCCGGTGGCGCATGCTGGGTGGCCGCAGACGAGAAGGATCGGCCGGTCGGCTTCCTGAGCGCCGGGATCGAGGGCGATGCGCTGCATATCTGGGAGTTGGACGTGCGCCTCGACCGGCAGGGCCAGGGCATCGGCCGGGCTTTGCTTGAACGGGCGCTTGGGGACGCCAGGCAGCGCGGCCTGGCCGCGATGACCCTGACCACGTTTCGCGGCGTCCGCTGGAATGCGCCCTTCTATCAGCGGTGCGGATTTCGCATCCTGGAAGGCGCCGAGATCGACAGACGGCTGGCCGATCTGCTCAGCGACGAGGCCGATCACGGCATGGCTTTGGGCCAGCGCTGCGCCATGCGGCTCGATCTCAGTCGAGCCGGTACTCGCTGACCTCGACCAGATTATCGTCGGGATCGCGGAAATAGACCGACATCATCGGGCCGCGCGCGCCGGTGCGTAAGACCGGGCCGACTTCGATCGCCACGCCATTGGCTTCGAGGCTGGCCTGGACTTCTGCAAGCGGCACCGCCGCCACGAGGCAGAAATCGCCGGAACCGGGCGTCGGCGTCTTGGCCTTCGGCTCGAACGTGCGGCCGACCTCATGCAGGTTGATCTTCTGCGCGCCGAACAGAAGCGCGGTCGGCCGGTTCGGTTCATCCAGGCGCCGCATGCCGAGCACACGCTCGTAGAACTCGCAGCTCGCTTTCACCGAGCGGACCGTCAGCACGAAATGGTCGATGCCCGCTATCATTGCCGCCTCGGCGCGCGTCGCTGCGAAAGCGATTCAAGCGATGCGCTCAAGTGGTTGGTTTCATACATTGGGGAGTCAGATGTTGCGGCTTCCCGGCTTAACGGCGGGAATGGCGGCGAGTTCCGGCGGCAGGCGGTCGGCGGGATAGGCCGGCACCTCATATTCGGCAAGCGCGATCAGCGGCACGCCGACATCGGTCTTACCGGCCGAGCGGTCGATGATACAGGCGGCCGCCACCACTTCCGCGCCGATCTCGCGCAGGCAATCGATGGTCTCGCGGATCGACAGGCCTGTTGTGACGATGTCCTCGACGATGACGACGCGCGAGCCTTCGGCAATCTCGAAGCGGCGGAGCCTGAATTCGCCCCCTTCCCGCTCGACCCAGATCGCCGGCGCGCCGAGATGACGGGAGGTCTCATAGGCCGGGATCAGGCCGCCGATCGCCGGGCCGACGACATAGTCGATCCTGCCCGGCACCGCTTTCCGGATTTTCTCGGCCAGCGCCTTGCACAGGCGCTCGGTCTTGTCGGCATGCATGAAGACCCGCGCCTTCTGCAGGAAGACCGGACTGCGCAGGCCGGACGTCAGGATGAAATGACCTTCGAGAACGGCGCCGGCCTCGCGGAAAATGCCCAGCACTTCGTCGGTGTTCATTTTTATCCCCTATTCAATCCCTGACCCGTTCCACTTTTCGCGGTCAGGGTCCAGTCATTTAGCCGTTAACACGCCGCGCATCGCTGACGCTCGAATTGTCCTTCAGCTGCGACAGCAGCCGGTTGAGATGCTTGAGGTCCCAGACCTCGAGATCGATCAGCATCTCGGTGAAATCGGGCGCCGTGCGTATCATCGACAGCGTGTGGATGTTGGCGTCGTTGGACGCCACCACCTGGGCGATGTCGGCCAGCGAACCCGGCGCATTGATGGCGGTGACCGAGATGCGCGCCGGGAAACGTTCCTTAGTGCGTTCGTCGATGTCCCAGCGCACGTCGATCCAGCGCTCGGGCTGGTCGTCGAAGGCCTGCAGCGCCGGCGACTGGATCGGATAGATGGTAATGCCGGTTCCGGGCTGGATGATGCCGACGATGCGGTCGCCGGGCACCGCCCCTTCCGGGGCGAAGCGCACCGGCAGGTCGCCACGCACGCCACGGATCGGCACCGCGCCATCGCGCGGCTGGTCCTTGTCCTTCTTCGCGGCGCGGGTGCCGGGCATCTGGAACAGCATGCCGGCGGCGTTGCGGATCTTCGACCAGCCTTCCTCGCGCTGCTTGGGCGGCGCGACGGTGACGCGCTCGTCCTTATAGTCGGGGAAGACCGCTTTCATGACATCGGTGGAGCTCAGCTCGCCGCGGCCGACCGAGGCCAGCACGTCCTCGATGTCCTTGCGCGCCAGCCGGTGCAGAACCGGCTTCAGGCTCTCCTTGGTGAAAGTCTTGCCGGCGCGCTCGAAGGCGCGCTCGAGGATGCGGGCGCCGAGGCCGGAATATTGCTTGCGTATCGCATTCTTGGTGGCGCGGCGGATGGCGGCCCGCGCCTTGCCGGTGACCACGACCGATTCCCAGGCGGCGGGCGGCACCTGCGCCTTGGAGCGGATGATCTCGACCTCGTCGCCGTTCTTGAGCTCCGTCATCAACGGCATGATACGGCCATTGACCTTGGCGCCGACGCAGGTATCGCCGACATCGGTGTGGACGGCGTAGGCGAAGTCGATCGGGGTGGCGCCGCGCGGCAGCGCGATCAGCATGCCCTTGGGCGTGAAGCAGAACACCTGGTCTTGGAACAGTTCCAGCTTGGTGTTTTCGAGGAAGTCTTCCGGATTGTCGCCTTCGGCCAATTGCTCGATGGTGCGCCGCAGCCAGGCATAGGCGTTGGTCTCCCTGGAGATCGCGTGGCCGGCGCCGTTCGTCTTGCCGCCGCTGTCCTTGTAGATCGAATGCGCGGCGACGCCATATTCGGCGATCTTGTTCATCTCCTTGGTGCGGATCTGCAATTCGACGCGCTGGCGCGACGGGCCGACGATGGTGGTGTGGATGGAACGGTAGTCGTTCTGCTTCGGCGTCGAGATGTAATCCTTGAAGCGGCCGGGCACCATCGACCAGGTGGTGTGGATGGCGCCAAGCGCGCGGTAGCAGTCATCGACGGAATCGACCACGACGCGGAAACCGAAAATGTCGGAGAGCTGCTCGAAGGAAAGTGCCTTGGCCTCCATCTTGCGGAACACCGACCATGGCTTCTTCTGCCGGCTCTTCACGCTTGCCTTGATGGCGTGCTTCTCGAACAGGCCCGATAGCGCCGTCTCGATCTCCTGCAGGACGCCCTTGTTGCGCTCGAAAATCTCGGCGAGCCTTGCGGTGACGGCGCGGTAGGCCTCCGGATTGATGTAACGGAAGGCGATTTCTTCCAGTTCCTCGCGCATGCCCTGCATGCCCATGCGCCCGGCCAAGGGCGCATAGATGTCCATCGTCTCCTCGGCGATGCGCAGGCGCTTGGACTCGGGCATATGGTCGAGCGTGCGCATGTTGTGCAGGCGGTCGGCGAGCTTGACCAGAAGAACGCGAATATCCTCGGAGATCGCGAGCAGGAGCTTGCGCAAATTCTCCGCCTGCTCGGCCTTCTTCGAGACCAGGTCGAGCTTCTTCAGCTTGGTGAGGCCTTCGACCAGCTTGCCCATTTCCGGACCGAACAGCTCGTCGATCTCGGCTCTTGTCGCCGTCGTGTCCTCGATCGTGTCGTGCAGCAAGGCTACGGCGATCGTCGCCTCGTCCATATGCATGTCGGTGAGGATGGCGGCGACTTCGAGCGGATGCGAGAAATAGGGATCGCCCGAGGCGCGCTTCTGGTGGCCATGCTTCTGCATGGCATAGACATAAGCCTTGTTGAGCAGCGCCTCGTTGACGTCAGGCTTGTAGCGCTGGACGCGCTCGACAAGCTCATACTGACGCATCATGGGCGGGATCTCGCGGTGCTGAAATGATTGATGCGCCGCACTGGCGTGCGACGCACCTCATAGATAGCCACGAAACCTAAGATACGGAAGTCCTGGATGGTTGATCCAACCCGGACAAAAGCTCTTAGTAGTCGTCGCTCTTTTCGGGCGGCACCAGACCTTCGATGCCGGCGAGCAGATCTTCCTCGCTCATGCGGTCGAATGTAACGTTCTCCTCGGCGTCGTCGGTGTCGGCAGCAGCGACGGTCGCGCCGGTCTCGTCGGTGATCGCCTCGCCCTCGGCTTCCGGCTCGTCGACCTCGACATGCTTCTGCAGCGAGTGGATCAGGTCTTCCTTGAGGTCGTCGGGCGACAGCGTCTCGTCGGCGATCTCGCGCAGCGCGATGACAGGGTTCTTGTCATTGTCGCGCGGAACGGTGATCTGCGCGCCCTGGCTGATCTGGCGGGCGCGGTGGCCGGCGAGCAGCACGAGTTCAAAACGGTTGTCGACCTTGTCGATGCAATCTTCAACGGTTACGCGGGCCATGGACTGCCCCTTTCATGCGATGGATTTGATGGAAAGCTGGCGCGCTCCATAACGCGGGCGCGGCCGAAATACAAGCTTCATGGCGTCGACGTCAGCTTTGCGGGTCGTTGCCTGGCTCATCAACGCGCTACGCCATGAAGCTGCCCATATAGTGGCGATCACAATTGCTTGCAATGCAGGGGCCCGCCCTTGGATATCCACAAATTGCGCGTTATCTCGGTTGTGACGGCACCGAGGCCCATTTGTCGGACCTATTCGTCAAACGCTTTTAGACGACAGAAATTTTCGAAAGGAATGTTTTTCAATGTTCGATCCCCGTGAAAAGATCGCTCTTTTCATCGACGGCGCCAATCTCTATGCCACATCCCGGGCGCTGGGCTTCGACATCGACTACCGCAAGCTGCTGTCGAGCTTCCAGAAGCGCGGCTACCTGCTGCGCGCCTACTATTACACCGCGTTGGTCGAGGATCAGGAATATTCATCGATCCGGCCGCTGATCGACTGGCTAGACTATAACGGCTTCAAGGTGGTGACGAAGCCCGCCAAGGAATTCACCGACTCGACCGGCCGCCGCAAGATCAAGGGCAACATGGACATCGAGCTGACCGTCGATGCGCTGGAGCTCGCCGATGTCGTCGATCACTATGTGATCTTCTCCGGCGACGGCGACTTCCGCACACTGGTCGAAGCGCTGCAGCGGCGCGGCCGCAAGGTGTCGATCATCTCGACCATGGCCTCGCAACCGCCGATGATCTCCGACGACCTGCGCCGCCAGGCCGATCATTTCATCGACCTGATGTCGCTGAAGAGCGAAGTCGGCCGCGACCCGTCCGAGCGGCCCGCGCGCCGGCCGGAACCTGCCGAAGTCGACGAGGACGATTATTGACGGGCGGTGGCGTTGAGCGCCGCGCCCTCCCCCGAACCCGGCCGTGACTGCCCGCTTTGCCCGCGGCTGCATGATTTCATCGCGGCTTGGCGCGAGCGCGAGCCCGGCTGGTTCAACGCGCCGGTGCCGACATTCCTACCGCCGGAAGGCGAAGATTCAGTCCGCCTGCTGATCGTCGGGCTGGCGCCCGGCCTGCGCGGCGCCAACCGCACGGGACGCCCCTTCACCGGCGACTATGCCGGCGACCTGCTCTACGGCACGATGATCGCGCATGGCCTGGCGCGCGGCGAATTCAAGGCGCGGCCGGATGATGGGCTCCAGCTTATCGGCACGGCCATCACCAATGCGGTGCGCTGCGTGCCGCCGGAGAACAAGCCGGTTGGCGCCGAGATCGCCACCTGCCGGACCTTTCTGAAGCCGACCATCGCGCGCTTTCCCAATCTCAGCGCCATACTGACGCTGGGCTCGATCGCGCATCAGTCGACGGTGCGGGCATTGGGCGAGCGCGTGGCGGCCGTTCCGTTCCGCCATGGTGGCCGGCAGCAGGCCGGCGGCATCGCGCTGTTTTCCAGCTATCACTGCTCGCGCTACAACACCAATACGGGCGTGCTGACACAGGAGATGTTCGTCAATGTGTTCAAGGAGATTGCGGCGTTCCTGAAGACCTAGATTCAAGCGCCCTGGAGTAATCCCGCGCCGTTCATACCGGCAGCAGCGCATCCGGCTTGACCTCGCCGATCGAGGCGTAGGTGTGCGTCTCCTTCACTCCGGGCAACGGTAGGATGACCCGGGTCAGAAAATCCTGATAGGCGGCCATTTCCGAGATACGCGCCTTTACCAGATAGTCGAAGCCGCCCACGACCATATGGCATTCCAGCACCTCAGGCGCCTTGATCACCGCTTCGGCGAAGCGTTCGAAGATATGAGGCGCCGTGTGATCGAGGCGTACCTCGATGAAGACGAGTGTGCCACGGCCGATCTTGGCGGGATCGAGCACGGCCCTGACCGCGATGATGTAGCCTTCCCGAAACAGCCGCTTCACCCGCTGGCTCGTGCCGGTCGGCGACAGGCCGACACGCGCCGCCAGATCAAGCGTGGTGCGACGCCCATCCTCCTGCAGCAGCCGAAGAAGATTGCGGTCGATCGCGTCGAGGTCGCTTGCTTCAGGATTCACTTCAGAACTGCCTTTCCAATGTGAATTCCACTACCGTTTTCCAAAATAAGTGTATTTCAACGCAGAGAGCTGAACAATAGTCTACGCTTTCGCCGCAGCGGTGGAGACAGTCTTCCACCTCCGACGACCTTATGGATGGCAAGTCGTGGCAGACGCAGATGACGCAGGGAACACGAGACTGGCGATTATCGCCGGCCTCACCATGATCGGTATCTATGCCATCCAATTCGTCGCCGCTCGCTTCAGCCTCCGAGAACACCTGACGGCGACAGATTTGGCCGTTTTGCGCTTTGGCGGCGCGGGGGTGGTCTTTCTGCCGATCGTCTGGCGCAGCGGCTTCGCCCCCATGAGGGCGCTGGGCTGGCGACGGGCTCTGGCGTTGGCGGCACTGGCAGGTTTGCCTTATCCGCTGATCATCAATTGGGGCCTGACCTATGCGCCTGCCGCCCACGCGGCCGCGCTCTGCCCCGCCTCTATCGTCTTCTTTTCGTCCCTGCTGTCGCGCGTCTTCTTCGACGACGGCGGTTCGCAACGACGGACAATCGGCGTCGGCGCGATCATCGCCGGGCTGTTGCTGTTCATCGCCGCGGCGCGTGGCGGCACCGGCGGCGCCCTGATCGGCGACGTGCTGTTCATCGGATCGGGCCTCATGTTTTCGACTTATGCCGTTCTCGTGAGGCTATGGCGTGCCGATCCGGTCACGGCAACGGCCACGGTGGTAATCCTGTCGTGCCTGCCGTTGCCGGTTCTCTATCTCTTGGCGCCAAGCCATATCCACGCCGCGTCGGCTACGGAGATCGTCAGCCAGATCGTGATCCAAGGGATTCTGGCCGGCGCGGCGGCCATGTTCCTCTACACCTACATCGTCCGGCAAATGGGGCCGCAGGCGGCGTCCCTGTTCCTGCCCGGCATACCGATCGCGACGGTGATTGTCGGCATGGCAGTGCTCGGCGAAACGCCGATGACCATCCAGTTCGCGGCCATCGCGATCATGGCCGCGGGAATGGCCTTCTCGGCGACCGGGAGACCCAGTGCCAGCGCAAGCCTGAATGTACCGGCGTCAGGCGGATCGTGAGACTTTTCAGCGATATACGCAAAACGCCGCAGAAACAGATTCGAGGCTGCTGCCGGGCACTCACGGCGTCGGCGCAAACAACTCCGCCAGCGTCCCGCGGCTACCCTTCAAAACGTTGAGATCGACATCGCCTTCGATGCCGTCGACGCGGCCCATATTGTGATACTGCCAGTAGATCCAGTCGTTCCCGCGCGGCCTGATCGCCAGTGACCGCAGCCAGTGCTGGCGGTTGAGGATGGTGTCGGAATAGGCGTCGGCCGCCTCGTCGGTCAGATAGAAAATCGCCTGCTTGCCGAACGCCGTCTCGACCGGGCCGAGGAAAGCGGCGAGTTCGGCGTTCAACTGTTCCGGAGACGGACGCTGCGGGCAATTGCCGCCGAACTCGATGTCGACCACCGGCGGCAGAAGCGGCTCGCCCCGCGGCACCACCGCAATGAAGTTCTTCGCCTGATCGGCGCCGGGGCGGCAGAAGGTGAAGAAATGATAGGCGCCGACCGCCAGGCCGGCCGCGCGGGCTTCGCGCAGGTTGGTTGCGAATTGGGTATCGACATGGGTGCCGCCTTCGGTTGCCTTGATGATCGCGAAGGCGACATCGTCTGCCGCGACGCGTTGCCAGTCGATCTTGCCCTGATGGTGGGAGACGTCGATGCCCCGAATCGGGAACACCGCGCGATCCGGCGAAAAGCCACGGAACCAGAAGAAGGCGCCTGCCGCGACGGCACAGGCGACAACCACGCCGGCAAGGCCCCAGAAGACAATCCGCTTCCCCAAGACCCGTCCCCTCGGAAGGTGAGAATTGCGCCGGACCAGAGAGCCGGCCGGTGGCTTTTTTCAGGCGGCCTGTTTCCGCCGGCGGCGAAAGCTCTTTTGTTTTGACGCAATTCCGAACGGAAAACCGCTACGCACTTTTCCTGGAATTGCTTTAGCCGCGTTCTTTCAGCAGCCGGCCCTTTTCGCGCGACCAGTCGCGCTGCTTTTCGGTCTCGCGCTTGTCGTGCAATTTCTTGCCCCGGGCGATCGCCAGCAGCAGCTTGGCACGGCCGCGGTCGTTGAAATAGATTTTCAGCGGCACCAGCGTCATGCCTTCGCGCTCGACGCTTTGCGAGAGCTTGGCCATCTCGCGCTTCGAGACCAGCAGTTTGCGGCGGCGGCGCGGCTCGTGGTTGAAGCGGTTGGCCTGCAGATATTCCGGCAGATAGGAGTTGATCAGCCAGATCTCGCCGCCTTCGGCCGAGGCATAGCTCTCCTGGATGTTGGCCTGGCCCTGGCGCAGCGACTTGACCTCGGTGCCGGTCAGCACCAAGCCGGTCTCGATCGTGTCGAGCACCTCATAGGAAAAGCGCGCCTTGCGGTTTTCGGCGACCGTCCTGTTGTTGGGGTCGGCTTTCTTGACTTGATTCATAATGCGGAGAGGTGGCGCCTCATTCCTAATTAATCAAGCCGGCGTGCTTGAGCGCCGCGTCGATCTTTTGCGCGGTCGAAGCCTCGACCGTCACCAGCGGCGAGCGCACCACGTTCTCGATCCTGCCCAGCTTCGAGAGCGCGTATTTCGACCCCGAAACGCCGGGCTCCATGAAGATCGCCTCGTGGAGCGGCAGTAGCCGATCCTGCAGGTCGAGCGCCTTGGCGCTGTCGCCGGAGAGTGTCGCTTCCTGGAATTCGGCACAGAGCCGTGGCGCGACATTCGAGGTGACCGAAATGCAGCCGACACCGCCATGGGCGTTGAAGCCGAGGGCGGATGCATCCTCGCCGGAGAGCTGGATGAAATCCTCGCCGCAGTGCATGCGCTGATAGGAGACGCGCTCGACCTTGCCGGTCGCGTCCTTGACGCCGGCGATGTTCTTGAAGTCGTGGCGCAGCCTGCCCATCGTCTCCGGCGTCATGTCGATCACCGAACGCGGTGGGATGTTGTAGATGATGATCGGCAGCCTGGTCGCCCTGGCTACGGCGGCGAAATGCTCATAGAGTCCGCGCTGCGTGGGCTTGTTGTAATAGGGCGTGACCACCAGCGCTGCATCGGCGCCGGCCTTTTCGGCGTATTGAACCAGCCCGACCGCTTCCTCGGTGTTGTTGGAGCCCGCGCCGGCCACGACGGGCACCCTGCCCTTGGCCACCTCGATGCAGACCTTGACGACCTGACGGTGCTCCTCATGCGACAGCGTCGGCGACTCGCCGGTGGTGCCGACGGGAACCAGACCCTTGGTGCCTTCGGCGATCTGCCATTCGACAAATGAGCGAAAGGCTTTCTCGTCGAAGCGCCCGCTCTTTTCGAACGGTGTCACGAGCGCAGTCAGCGAGCCTCTCAGCATGTCGTCCAAACTCCTTGGAACTTTGTCGGTTTATGCATGTCGTCGTCCCAAAACCGGTTCCCACTTTTGGGCGACATGCATCGGTGTTCATTAGATCGGTTCGTTGCGCGCCTTCTACCCGAAAGCGAAGCCGCGCACCATAGTCTCGACATGGTTCAGCGGCAAGCATCGGCGTAGTGCCAGTGTCATGGTTTTCGATGTTCGCCAGACGTTGATATCAGGCTCGGGGCGAACATCGAAAACCAAAACGACACTGGATTCGACAGTTGGCTGCTGTCCCTGCGTTTCTGAAATTCGCGTCGCGCCCGATATCAAGGTCATGCGAATTTCAGAATCGGGACACCAGCAAGCGCAATTCGAACGGCCTCGATAACCTTTTGTTTACGAGCCCTTCACGACCTAAGTTTAGGCTTCGCATCGGGTTTTCAAATGCCCGCGCCTGCTGACGATGTGCTAGGATCGTAAAATGCCGACGAGGCGGCCCCATCTTTTCGCGCTTTTGGGCGCGATCGTCGCGCTGATGCCCACCGTGGCGATCGGCGGCAGCGTCGATGTGCGCGCGACGGCCTCGATTCCGGCGCCCGACGCGCCGCAGGCGCCGGGCCAGATGTCGACCGCCACCGACATAGCGCAACTGAAGAGCGGGCTCGATGCGCTCGCCGCCAACAACATCGCCGGCGCGCGCAATGCGCGCGACACGCTGCCCGCCACCTCGCTCGACCGGCACATCCTTGCCTGGGCGATCGCGCTTTACGGCGGCGATCAGGTGCCGAGCGGCGAGATCGCCGACGCGGCCAAGATGCTGCCGGGATGGCCCGGCACGATCGCGTTGCGCAAGAACAGCGAGCGCGCGCTCTATCGCGAGAACCCGCCGCCGCAAGTGGTGGTGCAGGCCTTCGGCCGCAGCCAGCCGCTGACGCCCGAGGGTGTGATCATTCTTGCCCGCTCGCAGATGGCGCTGGGCAACCAGGCCGCGGCGCGCGCGGTGCTGGTGCCGTTCTGGCGCACCGAGAAGCTGGAAGCAAAGGACGAGGCGACCGTCATCAAGGAGTTCGGCGCGCTGATCCCGGCGGCCGACCATCGCTACCGCATGGAGCGCATGTTCTATGCCGACCGGCCGTCCTCGGCGCTGAGGGTCGCCGGCCTCGCCGGCGCACAGCCCCTGGCGGATGCCTGGGCGGCTGCCGACAAGGGCGACAAGAACGCCGCCAAGCTGTTGAAGGCGGTGCCCGCGGCGCAGCGCTCCGCCGGCTATTTCTTCGCCGAGGCGGAATATCTGCGCAAGCAGCAGAAATTCGCCGATGCCGCTGCTGTCGTGATGAAGGCGCCGACCGATCGCGATTCGCTGGTCGACCCCGATGCCTGGTGGGTCGAACGCCGCGTGCTGTCGCGTGAACTGGTCGACCAGGGCGACATGAAGACCGCCTACAAGATCGTCTCCATGCACGCCGCCGAGAGCCCGCTGAACGCCGCCGAAGCCGAATTCCATGCCGGCTGGTATGCATTGCGCGGCCTCAACGACCCGGCGACCGCCGCCGGGCATTTCACGCGCATCACCGAATTCGCCCAGGGGCCGGTGTCGCTGTCGCGCGCCTATTACTGGCTCGGCCGCGCGGCGGAAGTCGGCGGCCCGGGCAACGCCAAGGACTATTTCACGCGCGCGGCCAGCTACGGCACGACCTTCTACGGCCAGCTCGCCGGCGAGCGCGTGGGCTTGAGGTCCCTCAACATCGCTTATCCGAAGCCGAGCGCCGCCGACCGCCAGAGCTTTGACAACCGAGAAGCAGTCGGTGCGATCAAGCGGCTGCAGGAGGCGGGCTACGACCGCTACGCCGAAACGCTCTACCGCGACCTTGCCGGGCAGCTGACCAGTCCGGGCGAACTGGCGCTGCTTGCGGTGCTGGCCGAAAAGCAGGGCAACCATTTCATGGCGCTGAAGGTCGGCAAGATCGCCGCGCAGCGCGGCATCGATGTCGGCGCGCTGTCGCATCCGCTGGGCGTCATTCCCGATTCGGCCAACATTTCGGGGTCTGGCAAGGCGCTCGCCTATGCCATCGCCCGCCAGGAAAGCGAGTTCAATATCGGCGCCGTTTCCAGCGCCGGCGCGCGCGGCCTGCTGCAGCTGATGCCGGGCACCGCCAAGCAATTGGCGAAGAAGGCCGGCATGACCTTTTCGCAGGCGCGGCTGACGACTGATGCCGGCTACAACGCGACGCTCGGCTCGGCCTTCCTCGGCGAACAGCTCGACCGCTTCGGCGGCTCCTACGTGCTGACCTTCGCCGGCTACAATGCCGGCCCGAACCGCGCCGCCCAATGGGCGGCGAAATACGGCGATCCGCGCGGCAAGGACATCGATGCGGTCGTCGACTGGATCGAGCGGATTCCCTACACGGAAACAAGAAGTTACGTGCAGCGCGTGATGGAGAATTATGAGGTTTATAAGATGCGTATTTCAGGGAAATACGACATCGTGGGCGACCTCCTGAACGGGCGCAGCTGAAGTCTTCCCTTCTCCCCTTGTGGGCCTGTTGCGTTCCAGGAAACGCCGACGTCTCACTCCGCTGGAACACCCTCCTCCGTCTCGGCGCTGACGCGCCGATCCACCTTCTCCCGCAAGGGGCCCGCAAGGGGAGAAGGGACGAACTCCCTATTTGACGATCCCTACCCTCGCCTGTAGCTGTCGATCACCCAGCGAGGAGCGGCATTGCGATGGCGAGCGACGAAGGTTTCTCCGACTTCTTTTATCCCGCGCCCGACGGACTGAAACTCCATGCGCGGATCTATGGCGAACCGAATGCCAAGGGCTGCCCGGCAGTCTGCCTGCCCGGCCTCACCCGCAATGCGCGCGACTTTCATGAGCTCGCGATCCATCTTTCCAAGAAAACGGAGATCCCCCGGAAAGTCATTGCCTTCGACTACCGCGGCCGCGGGCAATCCGATCACGATCCCGATATCGGCCATTATAATGTCGGGGTCGAAGCCGGCGACGTGCTTGCCGGGCTGTCTGCGCTCGGCATCGAACAGGCCGCCTTCGTCGGCACTTCGCGCGGCGGCCTGATCACCCATGTGCTCGGCACACTGAAGCCGGCGGTGCTGAAAGCGGTCGTCCTGAACGACATCGGCCCGGTGATCGAGGCGGAAGGCCTCGCCCATATCCGCTCCTATCTCGACCGTGCGCCGAAACCGAAGACCTTCGCCGAGGCGGTCGCGGCCCAGCGGCGCGTGCACGGCGCCGACTTCCCCAACCTGGCCGATGCCGACTGGGCACGCATGGTGGGCGCGATCTGCCGCGAAACGGATGCCGGCTGGGTGCCGGATTTCGATCCGGCCCTGGTCGACACGCTGGCCGGCATCGATTTCAGCAAGCCGCTGCCGGATCTGTGGCCGCAGTTCGACGCGCTCGCCGCCATTCCACTGCTCGCCATTCGCGGCGCAAACTCGAAACTGCTTTCCACGGCGACGCTTCAAGAGATGCAGGAGCGGCACCCCGGCATGGAACAGATCACTGTCGAAGGCCAGGGCCACGCGCCCTTCCTCGAAACCGGCGACTTGCCTGGGGAGATTGCCGCATTCCTCGATCGGGTCGAATATCGAGTAGAAATGAAATAAAGCCCGAGACTATGTCAGTCCCGGGCTTACCATCGAAATATAGATTTGCGCCAGCCGGCGGGAGCGATCCGCTCGGTCTATTCGCCTTTCGAGCGCTTGCGGGGCGCCTTGGCCGGTTCCGGCCGTTTCGCTTTCCGAGACGGCGAGGCAGAGGTCGGCGTCGTGAGGGGCGAAGCGAAGACGGAGGCTTCGGCCGAGCGGGACGACGATTCGTCGCCGCGCGGTTTCTCGAGAACGACGACACAGCCATCGAGATCGTTGGTGGCCAGATGCGCGTAACGCATGGTCATCGACAAGGTCTGGTGGCCCAGCCACATCTGGACGCGCCTTATGTCGATACCGCCTTGGACCAGACGTGAAGCGCAAGTGTGACGCAGGATGTGCGGCACCACCTGCTCGTCGGCGCCGAGACCGACTTCCGTCTTCGCCTCGTTCCAGATGGCCCGGTACTGCGCCTGGGTGAGCTTGGTGAACGGGCCTTTCGGCCGGCGTCCTTCCGTGTTCGGCGGCAGCTTGATGACTTCCTTGACGCGTTCGGTCATCGGAATGGTGCGGCTGCGGCCGGATTTGGTGATCCAGAAGGAGACCCGGTGTTCCTGGATGTCGTTCCAGATCAGGCCGAGCGCCTCGCCGAGGCGGCAGCCGGTATCGACCAGGAAGACGGAAAGCCTGTAGGCATCCTCGCTGCGGCTCCTGATCGCCGCGAACAGCCTTGCTTCTTCGTCCCTTTCGAGGAAACGAATCCGTCCCGCCCGCTCCTTCTGGCGGCGGAACTCGGGCAGGCTGTGGATATCTCCCATCTTATGCGCCTTACGCAGCAATTTGCTGAGGGCAGCCATCTTGCGATTGATGGTTGCGTTGCTGTTGCCGCGCTGGCGCAATGTACCGATAAGATTGTCCAGGGTGTTCTGGTCGAAGGTGCTGAAACGCTCTCCCAGAAGGATCTCGTCTATTTCACCGATGAACGAGCTGACATTGTATTTATGCCGCCCATCATCCCAGAGTATATCTCGATAAGCTGCGAAAAGCTCTCCGATCCTATACGACTTTACTTCTCGGATCTTGTTGTAGGTGTATCGAAAGTTCGAATTCTGAGAAGAAAATACCGCAAAATGACCAGAGGGCTCACCCTCTTGAACCGCTTCGTTCGACATTTTAGCCACACCCCCTGTGGTTAAGGGACCAGCCCTAACCGCTTGAGAGTGTCCTTTCAAGAGTTTTCGAATCTTATCGACGATCTCATCCGCCAGCGCGGAACCCACAAGATCGCCAGACAGACCCGATCAGCTTACCGTTTCACCCCCATCCTTTCGTTTGAATTGCCGCAACCGCGGAAACAAAAACGGCCCGGGCGAGGAAGCGCCCGGGCCGGATTTCACCTGTAGGGTTCCAGCCCTTAGAAGTCGCGCTGGAAGCGGATGATGCCGCCCCAGTTGCTCTTCTTCTCGGCGTGGGCCCAAACCGAGCCATTGGCGATAGCATCGTCACCAACGCGCTGGTAGTCCACTTCGGCCGTGACCGTGAAGCCCGGAACAACCGTGTAAGCGATGTTCGCAGCGACGCCGAGGTCCTGCCAATCGTCATACGAAACCTGGGCGTTGAACGAGGTCTTCTCGTTGAACTTGTAGGTGCCACCGCCCCACACAGCCCAGTTGCCGCCCCAGATCTTGTACATGCCGCGACCGAAAGCGTCGACAACATTGCCGGCGTTATCGTTCAGGTTGTCGTCAGTGCCATAACCGCCCATGACCCAGAGCGACAGAGCGTCGGACACGTTGACGTCCAAACGAACCTTGCCGGCCACTTCTTCGTAGTTGCTGTCATAAGCAACGACGCCAGCGATCGAGCCCCAGCCCTGCGTCCACTTCACGCCGCCGACGACATGCGGAACGTAGCTGTCGATCGTGCCGACATTGCCGTAGCCTTCTTCGAGCGAGACCACCGCCGAGAAGCCGTTGCCCGCGTCGAAGTAGTACTGCACGACGTTGGTGTCGAAACCGCCGTAAGGAACCAGCGTATCCTGGATCACGTTGCCGGCATAGCCGATGAACGTATCGAAGGCCGATTCGTCCTTACCAACACGGAGACCACCGAGCTGGATCCAGGCAAAGTTCAGCGAGACACCCGAATTGAATGCGCCGGAGTTGTACGATTCGGTGTACGGATTGTAGCTGGCGCGACCGCTGTTGCGAGTGTTGCCGAAGTTGAAGCGGGTTTCGGTGTAGGTCTTCAACGTGCCGAGCTCGGTTTCCTGACCGGTCCAGGTCTTCAGCGTGAAGCGGGCGTTCTTCTTCCAGGTGCCCTGATCCTTGCCGCTCTGAACGTCGGTCGCACGAGCGCCATCGAACGAGCCGATATCACCAAAGCCGGCGTCATAGCGGATATAGCCGCCGATGCGCAGGCAGGTCTCGGTGCCCGGGATGTAGAAGTAGCCGGCGCCGTAGACGTCGCAGATCTTGACGTATTCGGCCGGTTCCGGCTCGGCGACGGTCACCGCGTCGGCGGCGCGAGCACCGGAAACTGCGATCAGGGCCGCAGCTGAGCCGAGAAGAAGGCTCTTGATGTTCATTTTCTGACCTCCAGTCAAAAGTTAAAAAACGGGTCTGGGTATTTTTTGCTGAAGGACAGCGTTCCCTGCCCCATCCCCACTACCGAAAAAGATGCGCACCGCGCCGCTCCTTCGAAGTTGACATTACCCATGAGCCGGCGCCGTTCAACCACGATCGTATCGGCGCAAGCGCTGTCCGGACGCTATCCCCCAGGGTTGTTGCACAAATGACACGATTTGGCCTCACTCCGAAAGCTCTCGTTAACCATCGAGGTCCGCGTACCGGCCGAATCCGCCCCGAATCCGGCAAAGGACCGACTGAAATGCGGCGGGCAGCTGAGTCGACCGCCAGGCGATTGCCCCAGAATCGCCACCTGAAGCGGCGCGAGTGCGCGGGTCTGCCGATTTTTCGCTGATTATGGCGCCGGCTTGTTGATTGTGCCGGCGCTTTTCTTTATCCAGCGGCGCGACGGAGAGGTGGCCGAGTGGTCGAAGGCGCTCCCCTGCTAAGGGAGTAGAGGTCAAAAGCTTCTCGTGGGTTCGAATCCCATCCTCTCCGCCATCCTGCTTCGCTCTCCGAGCTTCGCAGGACAAGCCCTACCGCTTGCGCGAAGCAGGATGGCGGAGAGGATGCCCTCCGAAGCCTTGGCGAAGGAGGGCCGGCGTGTGGTACGTCTACCTGGTTGAGAGCGAAGCCGCAGAGGGCGAGCGTTATATCGGCATCTCGCCGGACCTGAAGCAACGGCTTGCCGACCATAACTCCGGAAAATCCAGCCATACTTCCAAGTTCCGGTCCCGGCGAATCGTCACTTACGTCGCTTTCTCGGACCAAGCCAAAGCGACTTCTTTCGAGCGCTATCTCAAATCCGGATCCGGCCACGCGTTCGCCAACAAACGCCTTTGGTGAGATGGGCGCGAGCACAGACTGAGCTCAATTTTCCCAGAAAACATCGTAGTAACAATTAGTTGCCGCCGACGCAGGTCGGACTTTCTCGGTTTTTCCGTCCGATTCTGACTGGAGGTCAGAAAATGAACATCAAGAGCCTTCTTCTCGGCTCAGCTGCGGCCCTGATCGCAGTTTCCGGTGCTCGCGCCGCCGACGCGGTGACCGTCGCCGAGCCGGAACCGGCCGAATACGTCAAGATCTGCGACGTCTACGGCGCCGGCTACTTCTACATCCCGGGCACCGAGACCTGCCTGCGCATCGGCGGCTATGTCCGCTATGACGCCGGCTTTGGTGATGTCGGCACGTTCACCGGCGCACGCGCCGACGACGTCGTCAACGGCAAGAACCAGGGCACCTGGTACAAGGACGCCCGCTTCACGCTGAAGACCTGGACCGGCCAGGAAACGGAACTCGGCACGTTGAAGACCTATACCGAAACGCGCATGAATTTCCAAAATCATCCGCTCGACAACGGTCCGGACAATAGCGCTGGAAACAGCTTCGATATGCACTTTGCCTGGATTCAGCTCGGCGGCCTGCGGGTCGGCCTGGACGAATCGGCCTTCGATACGTTCGTCGGTTACGCCGGCAACGTCGTGAACGACACCATCGTGCCCTACGGCGGGTTCAAGACCGGTGTCGTGCAGTACTACTTCGACGCCGGTAACGGTTTCTCGGCGATGGCCTCTCTCGAAGAAGGTTCCGGCGGCGCCGACCAGGCGGCACCAGGCGCTACTTATGGTTATGGTGTCGGCACGATCGACAGCTATGTTCCGCACATCGTCGGTGGCCTGAAGTATACCCAGGGCTGGGGTGATGTCGTCGGCGTCGTCGCCTATGACAGCAACTACGAATATGTATCCGGCAAGGTTCGCCTGGATGTGAACGTGACCAACGAGCTGTCGATTTTCGGCATGTTCGGCTACGCCAGCGAGGGCAAGCTTAACGACTTCAACGCCAATCCCAACACCGCCTTTGCGAACGGCCGCGGCTTCTACAAGCCGTGGGGCGGCAACTGGGGCTTCTGGGCCGGCGGCACCTACAAGTTCAGCGACAAGGCCTCGTTCAACCTCCAGGTGTCTGGTGATCAGTGGAAGGATTACGGCATTGCGGCCAACGTGGCCTACACCGTCGTTCCCGGATTCACGATCACGCCCGAAGTCGACTACCAGCACGTCGGTTCGGAGGCTTTCGACCGCGGCAACGTTTGGGCCGGCGCCGAGAAGAAGAATGCCGTCGGCGCTATCGTCCGCTTCCAGCGCGACTTCTAGGACCAGATCTTTCTGGGGAGACAGGAAAACCCGGCGGGCAACCGCCGGGTTCAGACTGCTGACAAACCTCTGGCATTTGCCGGGGGTTTTTGATTCACTGGGTCATGTTGAAGCGACCCGCCCCTGAACAGACCGCGCTCGAGATGGTGACGTTGGATCAGCTGGTTCCGACTGACCACCTGTTGCGCAAGATTGATCGCGCGATTGACTTCTCCTTCATCCACGATCTGACGGCGCCGTTATATTGCGCCGACAACGGCCGTCCGCCGCTGGATCCGACCTTGATGTTCAAGGCGCTGTTCATCGGCTACCTGTTCGGGGTGCGCTCGGAGCGGCAGCTGGTGCGCGAGATCGAGGTCAACGTCGCCTACCGCTGGTTCCTGCGGCTGAAGCTGACGGACAAGGTGTTCGACGCCTCGACGCTGTCTCAGAACCGTCGGCGTCGCTACCAGGACGAGACGATCGCGCAAGGCATCTTCGACAGGATCGTCGAGCAGGCGATCCTGGCCGGGCTGGTGGACGGCACGGTGCTCTATAGCGACAGCACGCATTTGAAGACCAACGCCAACAAGGGCAAATACGACCTTGCCATGGTCGCCAAGTCGCGGGCCGACTACTGGGGCGATCTCGACCGGGCGATCGAGACCGAACGGGCGCTGCATGGCCAGAAGCCGCTGAAGCAGAAGCAGCGCAAGCCGCCGGTGAAAGAGACCAAAGTCTCGCGTGCCGATCCGGAGGCCGGCTACATGGTGCGCGAGGGCAAGCCGAAGGGCTTCTTCTATCTCGATCACCGCACGGTGGATGGCCGTTGCGGCATCATCACCGACACGTTCGCCACGCCGGCCAACGTGCATGACTCGATCGTCTATCTTGGCCGGCTCGACCGCCAGGTGGAACGCTTCGGCTTCAATGTGGCGGCTGCGGGGCTGGATGCCGGCTACGCCACGCCGGGCATCGCCAAGGGGCTGGAGGACAGGAAGATCAGGGGCGTTGTCGGCTATCGCAACCCGACCCCGCCGAAACCCGGCAAGATGAGGAAGAGCGACTTCGTCTATGAGCCGGACCTGAAGGGCTACCGTTGCCCGCAAGGCCAATTGCTCACCTACGCCACCACCGACCGCAGCGGCTACCGGCATTACAGGAGCGATCCGGCGATCTGCCGCGACTGTCCGCTGTTGGCCTCCTGCACTTCAAACGCCAAGGCCGAGCGCACCATCACCCGCCATGTCTGGCAGGACGCCCGCGAGCGGGTCGACGCCAATCGCTCGACCGCATGGGGCAAGGCCATCTACCGGCGCCGCAAGGAGACGGTCGAGCGGTCGTTCGCCGATGCCAAGCAGCTCTTCGGCCACCGCTACGCCCGCTTCCGAGGGCGAACCCGCGTCGCCTGCCAGTGCCTGATGGCAGCCGCCGCCCAGAACATGAAAAAAATCGCAATCAGCCTCTGGCCAACCCTCAAACCAAGCCCCGCATGAGGCTCGGCGCCTCCTGTCAAAATCTCCTGACACCAACTTCTCAAAACTCTTCAATTACATAAAACAAAACCCCGCCGAAAATCGACGGGGTTAGTCAGCAGTCTGAAGCGGGGCATTTGCCCCGCTTTTTTGTTTTCCGAGAAACACGCTTCCGCGATCAGTTCGCGGTCTTGGCCTTGTCCTGCTCGTCCTTGAGCTTCTTGGCGAAGTCCTGATTGTTCTTGGCGACGAAGTCCTGCAGCTTCTTCTGCCGGTCCTCGATGTCCGACTGCTGCAGCGGCGGGCCGTCATAGGCGCCGCTGAAGCCGGTGAGCGCGATCTTGATCGGGTTCGGCTGGTTCTGGAAGTTGATCGACGTGAGCGTGATCCCCTGCCCCTTCTTGAAGGAAGCGACGAGCTGGTCGCTCAGCGGCACTTCCGCGACGCAGCGATCCGGGAAGCAGATCACATAGTCGAGCTTCTGCGCCTTGCCGGCATCGATCTGTAGCGCAATGCCCGGAGGGACGAGGCGGCCGGTCGGAACCGTAACCTGGAAGACCTTGCGGTTCACCTTGCCCTTGAGCTCGATCAGGCTGACGCCGGTGACGAGCTGGCCGTTGCCGGCGGTGACGATGTTCTGCACATTGCAGATGTCGACGTCTTCCTGCTTGGTGCAGGCCTTGAACCAGCCCTGCGGGATCTGCGGCTGCTGTTGGGCCGAGGCGGTGAAAAGCCCGGCGCCCAGAACGCCGACCACGCCTGCGGCCAGCACCGAAAGGCGGTACGCGTTGATCGTCATATGGTGCACTTTCCTCTCAAATGATCCCGGGGACCGGCTTCTTCGTGCCGTATGGTCCAGCTACCTGTTGCCCAAATGAGGCAACAGGATGACTTCGGAGCGCGTGTTACACTGCCAGCGGCGTCGAATCCAGCCCGGTTTCCGCGATTTCTTCGCGGTTTCCTCTCCCGGGGGCGAGCATCGATCGGTGCCGGAGCGGCCGAACCCGATTCCCAATCGGGCACCGATTCAATCGGGTGGCGAAATGCTCTACGGTGCATGGCGAATCACAAAGCCGCCCGGCAAGGAGACGGTCATGGACCGCGTTCTCGTTCGGCTGATCGCCGCGACCTCGTTTCTGGCTCTTTCGCTCCTTCCGGCACAGTCGGAGCCGAAGCACGGCATTGCCATGCAAGGCGAGCCGGCGCTGCCGCCCGACTACCAGCATTTCGACTACATCAATCCGGACGCGCCGAAAGGCGGAAGCGTCACCTATTGCGTCGTCGGCTCCTTCGACAACCTCAACCCCTTCATCCTGAAAAGCCTGCGCACGACGGCGCGCGGCATGATCGATACCGTTTACGGCAATCTCGTCTTCGAGCCGCTGATGCAGCGCAACTATGACGAGCCCTTCAGTCTTTACGGACTGCTTGCCGACAGCGCCGACATGGATCCGGAGCGCAAGTCGATCGAGTTCCATCTCAACCCCAACGCAAAATGGTCGGACGGACAGCCGGTGACTCCGGAGGACGTGCTGTTCACCTATGACGTCTTTACCGACAAGGGCCGCCCGCCCTACAGCGACCGCATGAGCATGATCGCCAAGCTGGAAAAGACCGGCGACCACAGCGTGAAATTCACGTTCAACGACAAGGCCAACCGCGAATTCCCGATGATCGTCGCGCTGACGCCGATCGTCCCTAAGCACGCCTTCGACAAGGACACGTTCGACAGAACCACGCTGAAGCCATTGATCGGCAGCGGGCCCTACACCGTCGACAAGGTGCTGCCGGGGCAGCGCATCGTCTTCAAGCGCAACCCGGACTATTGGGGCAAGGACATTCCGTCGAAACGCGGCTTCGACAATTTCGACCGGATCACCATCGAGTATTTTCTCAACGCCAACGCCAAGACGGAAGCGTTCAAGAAAGGCATCTGCGCCCTCGATGACGAGACCGATCCGGTCAAGCGTGAGCGCGACATCGACTTTCCGGCCTTCCGAAAGGGCGATGTGAAGGAAGAATATTTCAACACCGGCATTCCCCCGGTGGTGACCGGCTTCCTGTTCAACACCCGGCTACCGAAGTTCGAGAATCCCGTTGTCCGCCGCGCGCTCGGCATGCTCTACGACTTCGAATGGACGAACAAGAACCTGTTCGGCGGCAAGTTCAACCGCACCATGAGCTACTGGCAGAATTCCGAGCTTTCGGCGCTCGGCCACCCGGCCGACGAGCGTGAAAAGGCGCTGCTTGCACCCTATCCCGGCCGCGTGCCGCCCAATGTGATGGACGGCACCTGGCGCCCGCCGGTGACGGATGGTTCGGGCCAGGATCGCAAGGTGCTCAAAGCGGCCTTCGAATTGTTGAAGAGCGCCGGCTTCCACGTGCAGGACGGCAAGATGCTCGACGCGCAAGGAAACCCGTTCGGCTTCGAGATCCTGACCTCATCGCAGGACGAAGAGCGGCTGGCGGCCGTCTACCAGCGCACGCTGGAGAAGATCGGTATCGACGTCGGCATCCGCACCCTCGACGGCGACCAGATCCAGTCGCGCAAGCAGCGTTTCGACTTCGAGGTTCTGATCGGGGCGAGCGGCTTCAGCAATTCGCTGTCGCCCGGCAGCGAGCAGCTCGGCCGTTGGGGATCGATCGCCGCGAAGACAGAAGGATCGTTCAATCTCGCCGGCGTCGCCGATCCGGCGATCGACGCCGCGATCGACGCCATGCTGAACGGCCGCACCAAGGAAGACTATGTCGCGGCGGTGCGCGTGCTCGACCGGCTGCTGATCTCGGGCAATTACCTGGTGCCGATGCAATACAACACGCAGCAATGGCTCGCTTACTGGAGTTATCTGGAACATCCGCAAAAGACCCCCATATTCGGCTATCAGCTGCCGACCTGGTGGCGAAAGCCCAACTGAGGCAAAGTCCAGCCATAATCGGGACCAAAAAGGAAACGAGCATGAGCGCCGAGAACTCCATCACCGTCGATGTCGTGTCCGATGTTGTCTGCCCCTGGTGCTTCATCGGCCAAAAGCGGCTGGACAAGGCCATTGCTGCTGCAAGCGATGTCGACGTGCATGTCAGCTGGCGACCGTTCCAGCTCGATCCGACCATCCCGCCGGCGGGCATGGATCGCCGTCAATACATGCTCGGCAAGTTTGGCAGCGAGGAACGCATCCAACAGATCCACGCGCGCATCGAGCCGCTCGGCGAGGCAGAGGGCATCCATTTTGCATTTGGCGCCATCAAGGTCGCGGCCAATACGCTCGACGCTCATCGCGTCATCCGCTGGGCGGGCGCCGCCGGTGAAGATGTGCAGAACCGGCTGGTGCGCCGCCTCTTCCAGCTGAATTTCGAGGAAGGCGTGAACATCGGCGACCACGCGGTGCTGATAAAGGCCGCCGGCGAGGCCGGCATGGATGCCTCGGTGGTCGAAACGCTGCTGCCGACCGATGCCGACGTCGAGGCCGTCCGCAACGAGATCGCCACAGCTTCGCGCATGGGCATCACCGGCGTGCCGTGCTTCCTGCTCGAAGGCAAATATGCGGTGATGGGCGCGCAGGATGCCGACACGCTTGCCGACGCGATCCGCCAGGTGGCCCAGGCCAAGGCGCGCGGCGAGCTCGAAACCGCGAACTGAATGCTCCTTCCGCGCAATCGGGGCGGAAGGCTGCCGCGAAGCCGCCCAACCTGACGCCGCGCGCTTTTCCTGGAATCGTGCTCCTACTTCGCGGTCGCTTTGACCTTGCTCAGGAAGAAGCCATGGCCATTGCTGCCCGTGCAGCTTAAGCCCTTCGTCGACGACTGACAGGAAAACGGCCCCCTGCTCCTGCTGTTGCCGTAGCCAAGCTTGGTCACGTCGCTGCAACAGCCCTGCTCGCCGGGATTCTTGATCAGCGTCGCCGGCCCTTTCGGCCCCAGGATTACGGTGACGCAGCTGGGCTCGACGCGTGAGCAGGAAAGCTCCGGCCCGCCATTCTGCGGCTGGCAGGTGCTGGTGCCGCCCTTCGGCGTATAAATGCAACCGATGTTGCCGGACGGCGTGTTGTCAAAATCATGCCCGTCCTGGCCGAACACGATCTGGTGAATCGCCTCGGACACGGCGCTGGGCTAGGATTGAGAGGGGGGTTGGCTGATTTGAGGGCGACATAAATGGCAGTCAGGCGTGGCGCATTGTTGCTGCTCTCTTTGCCTTTTGCCCTGGGGCTCCCATTGTCGTTGCAGCGCGTATCGGCCGAGGAAGCCGTTATGTCGGCGACCTTCGAAGGCAAACCCTGGACGGCGTCCTTTACCCTGGCCCAGACGATGCAGATGGGCGGCAAGCCGGTTTTGAACCTGTCGGGAACAGAACAGGGCTCGCCGACCATGACCTTCAATTCGATGCTGGTTTTGAAGGATCCGAACGACTTTGCCGGCACCTATCCGCTCAAGACCGGGTCGTCCGCGAACAGCGCCAGCTTCAACATTCTCGATTCCGGCGCCATGGTCGGCCATGTCCGCTTCGCCAGCGGCGAGATCGTCGTCGACAAATACGATCCCGCCGCAAAGACCGTTTCCGGTCGTTTCAGCGCGTCGGGAAAAGACGAATCGGGCAAGCCCGAAGATCTCATTGACGGCAAGTTTTCGGGTATTCCGGTCACCGCCCAGTAGCCATCCCGGCCCACGGATACCTCTTTTCCATTCACAAACCCGTGTTTTCCACTTCCCCAAGGGAAGGGTGCCGCCGACTGGCGCAATCGTCTTTAACGCGCTGGAATAAAAGACGAAATCAGCTCGATAGGCGCCCCCTCGGCGTGGCCTTTCTGTTGCCCTCGGGCCACGGCGGGTAACCCTGTTCACATTCGCCGGCAGAAAATTAATGGAAAATGATCAATTGGTGTTACCATGTGTAACAAAACTAGAAAGGTTTGGGCGGGATCGTGACTTGGGTCGGTAGACCGCAACGTACAGTACCGGAGCAAACATCCAGCGAGGCAAAGACCTCGTCCCTCACGCCGGTATCGTCGATGCGTACATTCTGGGGGCTGATGCGAGCCTACTGGTTCTCCAACCGGTGGAAGGAAGCTTGGACCCTCACCGTCGTCATTGCGCTGCTGACGGCATTGTCCAGCAAGGCTGGCGTCTGGTTTGCCGTGGCGTTGGGCGAATTGGGCAATTCGATCGCCTTTCTCCACGACGCCGCCAACACCCATCCGTTGCAGACCATCCTGACCAATGCCGGCATATTGGTGCTGCTGGTCGTGCTGAAGGATGCCGGCTTCACCGGCGTGCGCAATCTCGTTTCAACGACCTTGCATCGCAAATGGCGGGGTTGGCTGAACAACCAGTTCAACCAGGCCCTGCTCGACGGCAACCATACCCATTTCCACGCCCAGCACGGTTCGGCGGCCGGCGGCATCGTCGCTCCGGACAACATCGACCAGCGTATCCAGGAATCGATCAAGGACATGACCGGCGGCGCCATCGGGCTTGCCATGGGCGTGCTGGGTGTCGCGACTTCGCTCTATTTCATCGGTGAAAACCTGATCGGGTCCTCGGTCGAGGTCAAGGGCCTGGAATTCCTGGGCAGCTACGGCACCGCGGTGCTGGCATTCCTTGCCGTCGCCATCTATGTGCCGCTGAACACCTGGATCGCGGTCAAGCTCGGGCGCCTGCTCGAGCGGCTCAATGTGCGCATGCAGCAGGCCGAGGGCAGCTACCGCAGCGAACTGACGACATTCCTGCGCCGCAGCTTCCACGTCGCCGCCTCGCATGGCGAGGGCGTGCAGAAGTCGATGCATGACCGGCTCTATGTCGATATCGACAAGACATGGGGGCGGCTCAACATCGTCAACACCAGCTACACGTCGTTCGAGCTGATCTACAATTTCGTCGGTGCCCGCATCGTTGCCTACTCGCCCGGCCTCGTGTCGTTCATCCACAACCGCCTCGACTACAAGGGCTACATCACCGGCTCCGAAATGGTCGCCCAATTGATCAGCCAGTGTTCGTGGTTCATCCATGTGATGCCGGCGATTGCCACGCTGCGGGCCAACAGCCAGCGCGTCACCGAACTCGCCAACGCCATCGAGAACGTCCAGCACCCGCAGGAATTCTATCAGCAGACCGGCCGCTCCGACTTCAGCTACGCCACCCAGAACCCCGTGTTCGGCCTCACCATTCAGAAGCTCGAGCTGGCGCATCAGGGCGAAGATGCGACGCCCTTCCTCAGCGCCGCCAATCTGCGTTTCCGTCGCGGCGAATGGACCTTCCTCAAGGGTGAGTCCGGCTGCGGCAAGACTTCGCTCATCAAGGCGATCAATGGCTTGTGGCCATATGGCCGCGGCACCATCGTTTTCCCGGAAGGCGTGACGAGCTTCTACGCCGCCCAGGAGGTCAAGCTGCAGCAGGTCTCGCTAAAGCAGCTCGTCTGCCTGCCGGGTTCCGAGAACGACCATAGCGACACGCAGGTCGCCGCAGCCCTGCATAAAGCCGGTCTCGGCGACTTCATCGGGCACCTGGCCGACGAGAGCCGTGAGGGCAAGGTCTGGGACCAGGTGCTTTCGGGCGGCCAGAAGCAGAAGCTGGTGGTCGCCCGCATCATCCTGCGGCAGCCCGGACTTCTGTTCCTCGACGAGGCGACCGGCGCGCTCGATCCCGAAGGCAAGATCGCCTTCCACCAGGCGATCAAGGACAATTGCGCGAACGTCACCGTCATCAGCGTCATGCATGAGGCAGTGCCACCGCGCTCGCTTACGGGCGAGGATTTCTACCACAGCGTGGTCGCGATCGCTGACGGCGTCGCCACCAAGAAGCCGCTCGCTCCCAGCCTGCCGCGCGAGCTCACCACCATCCTCACCCAGCCGCCGCGGCCGGCCGAGGACAAATGGCTGCGGTTCCGCCGGCTGAAGCAGAAATAGCAGTCAGGCCAAGCTTTTACCTGCTTCCATGGCTTGGCTGCTGCGGCTGCCGATCACAGTCTCGCGATCCGACCTCCCCTCACCCGATTTCCGAGCTTTTGACAATTGACTCGGCAAAAAGCGCTCCTATGTTGCGCCCGCTCGCCAAATTCAAACTCGAACCCGGCGAGCAGAAAGGTCAACGCGCCATGCCTGGCGACAGTCACAGTCGAACGCAACCGCCGTCCGCCCTGACGTGACCTGATGGCTCACGTCCTGCCGGACGGCAAGGAGTGAGCCATGAACGAATTCGCCCCCGTATTGGACGACGAAGCAACCGCCGTCGCCCGTGTTCTTGCCAACGATCACGTCGCCGACGTCGTCGAAGCCCTCAACCACGAACCCCGCGAGACGGCCATCGAGCTGCTTTGCGCCGTGCCGTTCGAGCGGCTGGTCGAGATTTTCGACCAGCCGGAGCTCGAAGCAGCGCCCGAGCTCGCCGAAGCCCTGCCCCGCCCCAAGGCAAGCAAGCTTTTGACCGCCATGTCGGTCGACCGCGCGGCCGACATTCTGCGCGAGTTGGATGAGCCGGCCCGCTCGGAGTTGCTCGGCGCCTTGGCCACGCCGCTGCGCGCGACGCTGCTATCCATCCTTGGCTATCCGGAAGGCAGTGCTGCCTCGATCATGACGACGGAATTCGTCAGCGTGCCTTCGGACTGGACCGTTGGGCGCACGCTCGACTACATCCGCAAGGTCGAGCGCACCCGCGAAACCATCTACGCCATCTACATCGTCGATCCGGAGACGCAGCTCCTGCTGCGTTCTACCGGACTGCGCCGGCTGATCACCGGCAACCCGGAGGATCCGATCCTGTCGGTAGCGCCCGATCGCGTGCCGGTGACGGTGACGCCGCTCACCGATCGCGAGAACCTGGCGCAGACGATCTCGAAATACGACCTGCTCGCCTTGCCGGTGGTCGACCATGGCAGGATCCTCGGCATCGTCACCGTCGACGACATCATCGACACGATGATCGAGGAGACGACCGAGGACGTGCATCGTTTCGGCGGCATGGAGGCGCTCGACGAGCCCTATATGAAGATGAGCTTCCTCGCCATGATCCAGAAGCGGGCCGGCTGGCTCTGCGCGCTGTTCCTCAGCGAGATGCTTACGGCCAACGCCATGCAGAGCTACGAGAGCGAGCTGGAAAAGGCGATCGTGTTGACGCTGTTCATCCCGCTTATCATGAGCTCCGGCGGCAATTCTGGCTCGCAGGCGACGTCGCTCGTCATCCGCGCGCTGGCGCTGCGCGAGATCGGGCTGCGCGACTGGTGGTGGGTGGCGCTGCGCGAGCTGCCGACCGGGATGGTGCTCGGCTCGATCCTCGGCATTGTTGGCATCTGCCGCATCGCGCTCTGGCAGTATTTCGGCTTCTACGACTACGGTCCGCACTGGATGCTGATTGCGGCGACGGTGGGCGCGGCTCTGGTCGGCATCGTCACCTTCGGCTCGCTGTCGGGATCGATGCTGCCCTTCGCGCTGAAGCGCATCGGCTTCGACCCGGCAAGCGCCTCGGCGCCGTTCGTCGCCACGCTGGTCGATGTCACCGGGCTGGTCATCTACTTCTCGGTGGCGCTGGTGATCCTGCGCGGCACGTTGCTGTAGGCCTGAAAACTTTACCCGCCGCCGGTATTTGACGGCGGCGGGTTGTCTCCGTCATCCGGCCTGGCGGCCGTAGATCGCGTCGCGCAGCGCGTCCGGGAAGGCGCCCATCATGCCGGCGATCGCCGTGTTGGTAAGCGCCACCACCGTCAGCTCGAGCGTCGGATCGACGAACCAGGAATGGCCGTAGACGCCGCCCCATCGCCAGGTGCCCGGAGCCTGCGGCGTCGTCGCCGCCACCGGGTCGCGCAACACGCCAAATCCCAGACCCCAGCCCCAGCCCGGCATGGTCGTCTTCAGACCTGTGATCGCATCCCTGGTCATCGCCGTTGCCGTCTCGGGGCGGATGACCGTCCCGTCTCCGCGCCGCAGCGCTTCGAGCAGCTTCAGGACATCGCCGGCCGTTCCGTTCATGCCGGTGCCGCCGGATGCGAAGGAAGCGGGATCGAAAGTGCGCCCGGGCGTGAACGAGATGGCGCCATCGCCGAAAGGCACGAGATGATGCTCGCCCATGGCGACTGCCCCGCCGGGGCCGTCCGCGTAAGGCGTCACCAGCCGGGCCCGGTCACGGACGGCAAAAGCCGTGTCGCTCATACCGAGAGGCCTGGCGACCAGGCGCTCGGCAAGGTCCGGCAAGGTCTCGCCCGCGGCTCTCGCCATCGCCTCCCCCAGGACGTCCATCGCCACCGAATAGCCCCAGCCCGCGCCCGGCGCGAAGGACAGCGGCACCGAGGCGATGCGGCGGAGGTTCTCGGTCATGGAAAGGCCCGGCTGGTCGAGGCCATCCGAGATGCCGGCCCGTTGATAAGGACCGCCGGCGGGCTGGCGAAAGCCGTAATCGAGGCCGGCTGTATGGGTGAGCAAATGCCGGATGGTCAAGGCGGGTTCGCTGCCGTCGGCAAGCTTCGGTCGGAACTCGGGTATGAATTTCGTCACCGGATCGGCAAGATCGATCACGCCAGCCTCGACCAAGGCAAGCGCCGCGGTGGCGACGGCCGGCTTGGTCACCGAGGCCAGGCGGAAGATCGCGTCCTGTCGCATCGGCTCGTTCGCCTCGCGGTCGGCGACCCCGGCTGCGCGGCCATAAAGGATCTCGCCGCGCCGGGCGACGAGAACGACCGTGCCGACGATACGGCGCTCCTCGATCGCGCCATCCACGACCTGATCGACGCGCCGGGCGAAATTGCGGTCCAGCGGCGCGGCGGTGGCGGACATCGCAGGCTCCCTGAAATCCTGAAATGTCAGACGCGTTCGCCGTTCTTCACGCGATAGGTCGGCTTGTACATCGTCACCAATTCCTCGGCCGCCGTCGGATGCACGGCCATGGTGCGGTCGAAATCGTCCTTGGTCAGGCCTGCCTTCAGCGGAATGCCGAGAAGCTGCGCCATCTCGCCGGCATCGGGGCCTAGAATATGGGCGCCGATCACCTTCCTTGACGCGCCGTCGACCACCAGCTTCATCAGCATCTTCTCGTCGCGGCCGGACAGCGTGTGCCGCATCGGACGGAACGATGCGCGATAAATCTCGACATCGGGATAGCGCTTGATCGCATCGTCCTCCGACAGGCCGACGGTGCCGATCTCCGGCTGCGAGAACACCGCGGTCGGAATGGTGTCGTGATCCGGCGCGGTCGGGTTGTCCTTGAAGGCCGTCTCGACGAAGCACATCGCCTCGTGGATGGCGACCGGCGTCAGTTGCACGCGATGAGTGACGTCGCCGATCGCCCAGATGTTGTCGACATTGGTGCGCGAATATTGGTCGACCACGATCGCACCCGTCTTGCTGAGTTCGATACCGACGCCCTCCAGGCCCATATTCTCGGTATTGGGAATACGCCCGATCGCCAGCATGACCTGGTCGACCGTCAGGGTTTGGCCGGAAGACAGCAGCACGTCGAGCCGGCCCTCCGAGGTCTTGCGCACCCATTCCGAAACGGTGGGGCAGAGGATCCTGATGCCCTTTTTCTCCATTGTCTCATGCAGCGAGCGGCGCAAATCCATGTCGAAGCGGCTCAGGATCTCCTGGCCGCGATAGACCAGCGTGGTGTCGACGCCCAGGCCGTGGAAGATGTTGGCGAATTCGACAGCGATGTAGCCGCCGCCCTCGATCATGATCGCCTTCGGCAGCTCCTTGAGATCGAAGGCCTCGTTGGAGAAGATGCAGTATTCGTGGCCTGACAGCGCCGGATGCGGCGCCGGCCGGCCGCCAGTGGCGATCAGGATCTGGTCGGCGCTGACCGTGCGGTCCTCGGCAACCAGATAGATGCTGTGCTGGTCGACGAGCACTGCGCGCGAATGAAAGGTCTCGCCGCCGGAGCCCTCGACATTCTTCTTGTAGATCGCCTCGAGCCGCGCGATCTCCTTGTCCTTGTTGGCGACCAGCGTCTGCCAATCGAAGCTTGCCTCGGGCACCGTCCACCCATAGCCGGTAGCGTCGGCGAAATGCTCGGGAAATTGCGAGGCATAAACATAGAGCTTCTTCGGCACGCAGCCGCGGATGACGCAGGTGCCGCCGAAACGGTACTCCTCCGCGACGGCGACGCGCTTGCCGAGGGCCGCCGCCACCCGGGCCGCCCTCACCCCGCCGGAGCCGCCGCCGATGACGAACAAATCATAGTCATAACCGGCCATCGCGTGGGCTCCTGCGGATGAGAAAGACGGGTCACAGGTAGGCTGCAAAGCGGCAAAAGAAAAGCCCGGGCAAACCCGGGCTTTGTGGTCCAGCCGCCGTCGGCGGATTGACTGGGATCAGTTCTGCGAGTCGTCCGCCGGGGTCGAATTGTCGGCGGGAGCGGAACCATCGGCGGGCGCGGTGGCGTCCGGAGCCGGTGCTGCCGGCGCCGCGGCCTTGGCGGCGGCGGCGATCGTTTCGCCGACCTGCTGGGCGAGGTCGCGGGCGACGCCGTTCTGCCAGATGTCGGCGGCCTTCACGAGGTCGCGCGTCACCGCGGGACCGCTGTCCAGCAGCTTCTTGCCGGCTTCCGAGCTGTAGAAGGTGGCAATGTCGTTGAGCTCCTGCTCGGAAAACACCTTGGCATAGGCAAGTGCTGCTTCTTTTTCGAGATCGGCGCGCCGCGAGGCGAGGCTGAGCGCTTTCTCGGCCACGGTCTTGCCGATCAGCTCCTGCATGTCGGGGTTCTTCTGGATGAGCTGCGCCTCGAGCGCGCCGGCCGCCTGCGGCAGGATGTTGTCGAACGTGTCCGTGGCATGGATCGCCGCGACGGCCGCGCGCGCCGCCTTCAGATGCGATTCGCTGACATCCTGCGCGAACACCGGCGAAGACAGCGCAAGGGCGGCCGAGGCCGCCAGAAGCATCGAAAAGCGGCGAACTCGTTTAGGCAACA
The DNA here is from genome assembly GCF_006440815.1 of Mesorhizobium sp. B2-8-3. NCBI lineage: Bacteria > Pseudomonadati > Pseudomonadota > Alphaproteobacteria > Hyphomicrobiales > Phyllobacteriaceae > Mesorhizobium > Mesorhizobium sp. B2-8-3. Next base: position 251,404 of record NZ_VFTW01000003.1, on the reverse strand, counting down.
TCATGGTCGATAGAACTCCCTGGTTTCAGGCTGCATGGACGGTTTCGATACCGTCGCCGCCGGCGATGATGGCCGTTGACGCCAGCCCGATGAATAGACCGTGCTCGACAACGCCTGGAATGGCGAAGAGAGCATTCGACAGCGCTCTTGTATCCGGAATGCGGCCAAAAGATGCATCGAGGATAAAGTGGCCGCCGTCTGTAACAAATGGCTGGCCCCCCGTCATCCTCAATGTAACCGGGCCGGAAAGGCCGAGCTCTGCCGCGGCGGCTCGAACCGCGATCTCGGTGGCGCGCAGGCCGAATTTGTTGACCTCGATCGGCAGCGGGAACCGGCCGAGCGTCCCGACCATCTTGGATTTGTCGGCGATGACGATCATGCGATCGGACGCCGCCGCGACGATTTTCTCGCGCAGTAGTGCGCCGCCGCCACCCTTGATCAGGGTCAGGTCCGGATCGACCTCGTCGGCGCCGTCGATGGTGAGGTCGAGTTCCGGCGTTTCTTCCAGTGTAGACAGCGGCACGCCGAGTTCGCGGCAGAGCGCCGCGGTGCGCTCGGAAGTCGGCACGCCAATGACCTTGAGGCCGGTCGCAACCTTCTCGGCCAGCAGCCGCACGAATTCTTCCGCCGTGGTGCCGGTGCCGATGCCGAGGCGCATGCCGTCGCCGACATGGGCGAGCGCGGCCCGCGCGGCTTCGACCTTCAACTGCCTTGCATCCATGGGGAGCCCCGATTTCGCCGGTTTCGCGCGCCTCCTAGCATTTTTGCCTGTCCCGTCAAAGGGCCGCTCTCAAAGGCTCTGTGGACCGATCGAGGCTTCTTGCTTGAACCGGGCCCAACCTGTATCGGCTGCGGCAATTCAATCGCTACAGGAACGCGCCATGCCGAGCCCGATCATCGTCTTCGACCTGGATGGAACGCTGGTCGATACGGCGCCGGACCTGCTCGACAGCCTCAATCACAGCCTGGCGGCAAGCGACCTCGCCGCTGTCGACGAAGCCGGTTTCCGGCGCTTCGTCGGCCATGGCGGGCGCGTCATGATCGAACGCGCGCATGCCGCGCAGAACAAGGCGCTGGTGGCGGAAGAGCACGACCGGCTGCTGAACCTGTTCCTCGACCATTACACGCTGAACATTCCCGGCAAATCCCGCCCCTATCCCGGCGTCGTTGCCGCGCTCGATCGTTTTCAGGCCGCCGGCTACCTGATGGCGGTCTGCACCAACAAATACGAGGCCAATTCCGCGGCGCTGATCGGCGCGCTGGGCCTGTCAAAATACTTTGCCGCGATCTGCGGCCAGGACACTTTCGCCTTCCGCAAGCCTGACCCGCGCCATCTCACCGAGACGATCCGGCTGGCCGGCGGCGATGCGGAGAACGCCTTGATGATCGGCGATTCGCAAACCGACATCGACACCGCCAAGGCAGCCGGCATTCCGGTGGTCGCGGTCGATTTCGGCTACACCGACCGCCATGTGCGCGAATTCGAACCCACGCTGGTGATCTCGCATTTCGACACGCTGACGCCGGACCTGGCCGAGCGGCTGATCGCGGCGGCGCGCTGAGCCGGCTTCCCCAGTGCAATTGTCGAAGAATTCGCCGGGCCATTCATCCAACATTATCAAGCTGTTGGATGGTGGGCGATGCAGGGATTGAACCTGCGACCCCACCCGTGTGAAGGGTGTGCTCTCCCGCTGAGCTAATCGCCCGCTCTTTGCCCGAAGGCCGAAGCGAGCCGCGATATAAGGTAGGCAAGCTCTCGAAGTCAAGGCGATGTGCCGACGATCTTCGAACGACTGCCGAGCCGAACCGGTTAAGGCTCTAAATCAACCCTCTGCGCACATTCATGCGCGTCACAGCCGTCACCAGAATGGCGCCGGTCATGAAATAGAGCGTGGCGATGATGTGGCCTTGGTGGAAATGCAGCCCGGCAAACAAAAGGGCCGTGACCACGGCAAGGAAGGCGATGACGCGTGAGAATGCATCGGGCATGGGGCGACCTTGTGCAATGTGTCGAGTGGCCGCCCTCACTCAGCCGTTCGCTCCATAGAGCGGTTTTTGATTTTTCGCAATCGGCCTTGAAGCCGGACTGATCGGCGCCTGCCGCGCGGCGGCGCTCCGGTGGTCCTAGACCAGTTCCACCTCGACCCACAGTCCGCCTGGTCCGCGTGCCGCATCGCGCGGCAGACTGCGCACCGCCTGGATCGAGCCGGACGGCGCGGCAAAAGCCGGCTTTCCGTTCTTGTCGGCCAGCCATGGATCGTCGGCGCGGATGACGCGGCCCTTGGTCTTTGCATCCAGCGCGGTCAGGATACCGTCATAGGGCATCTCGCCCCAATGCACTTTCAAGGCATCGTTCTTGTTGGTGGGGATGAAAGCCGACAGGTCGCTGCTCGTCAGAAGGTCAAAACCCTGTTTCTGGGGCGTGGCGTTCTGGCTTCCGTGATGCGCGACCTTGAGATAGACGGCGCGTGCCAGAAGATCGGCTGATGTGACGGTGCCCTGCCCCACTGGCCATTTCAGATCCTTCCAGCTCAGCCAGTTGCCGATCTGGGCGTCGCCGGGGAACAGGAGAACCCGGCCGCTGTCGATGAACTCGAAGGCCAGCACCAGGCTGGTGTTGTTGACGCCGCGGTCGAGCTGCAGGGCAAGGTCGGCGGCGATCCCCATCCAGTCGGCGTCGATGCGCCGCCAGGACTGGTCGCGGTCTTCCATGGATGCAGCGGCCGAAACCGGCCCGGAATAATGCTTGCGGACGAAGGTGGCGACATCGACGGCCGGGTCGCTGCCCTTGTCGCCGTTCAGCGCCGCGGAAAGCGGCGTGCCGACATTGCGTTCGAACGGACTGAGCTCGTCGACATAGCCGGCGTCGGCCGCATCGTTCATCTTGAGGCCGCTCGTCAGCGCCCGCGCGAACGGACCGCCGCTGGCCAGCGGGAACATCTCGCTCGCCTTCTCCTCCAGCCGCAGCGCCGCCTTGTCGCGCGGCGGGCCCAACACATAGACGCGAAGGTTGGGCAATGCGTCGATCGTCACCGGCGGTCCGCCGGGCTCGAAATAGGTCGGCGACGGTTTTTGCGAAAGCCTGGCCGCCGCGTCGCGGGCCGAACGCACCCGCTCGCCGGCGGCGCCGAACTGGAAGCCAAGCACGGACTGCAGGCCGTCGCGAACGCCGGCCATGTAGGAACTGAGCCCTTGCATCCCATCGAGCTTCTGGCCCACGCCCTGCAGCGCGGCGATTGCCTGGCCCTCGAACTTGTCGAGTTCCGCCGCCTCGGCGTCGGCGGGATTTTCGGTCCACGCCATCCAGACATCGGCGACTACGAAATCCTTGAAAAGATCCTTCGCCGTCAGGAACCCGGAGACATGGTCCCAGTGTTCGTGCGTGACGACGAGGATGTCGATCTTGCCGCCGGTCTCCTTCCTGATGTCGGCGACGATGTCGCCGACCAGCGCCGGACCGCCCGCGATCGAGACATGGATGCCGCAATCGATGAGCATGCGGAATGGCTTTCCATCCGGCTTCTTGAAGGTAAGCAGATGGCAGTCGCCGATGCCCTGGCAGTAATGCCGGACGGTGGCGCCCGATGCCGGCGCAGCAGCCGCTTTTGCCGGCCTTGTCCTCGTCGCCGGCTTTCTAGACATGGTCGTCGTCTCCATCGCTGGCATGCAGCAGGGCAAAGGGCTCCGACACTTCGCCGCCGAAATAGAGCGCTCTGAGCGGCGACAGGTAATTGGCGGCCATAGTCCCGGCCTGACGCTTCTGCCGGTCCGCGCTGCCGGTGTTCTTGATGATCGAGTAGCGGATCTCCTCGAAACCCTCGCGCGGGTCTATGATGATGGTGGCGCCGCCCCGGAACCAGAAGAAGCCGTCGCCCTTGGCCATGCCTTGCGGCATCGCCGCACCGTCCAGCGCGACTGGAATCCGCTGCTGGATGACCGCCACGACCTCGACGCGGAACGAGCCGTCCGGCTCGACGCGGCGCGTCGGGCGCACGCTGTAGATGTCGAAGGTCGTCTCGCCTTTCTTCGGCGCGTGCATGACCGTCCCGTCCTCATTGTAGCGCGGCAGATCTGGCAGCAGGCCGAACTGCTTGTAGAGGTCCGGGTTGGAGGCGAAGGTCTCGTGCATCGCCTTCCACAGCGTGTAGCGGTTCTTGTCGTTGAGCGCGAAGATCTCAGCCCGCTTCAATTTCTGGTTCCAGCCGAGGTCGATCCTGCTGAGCAACCCCTTGAGCCAGGCCGGCGACGGATCCTCCGGCGCGCTCCAGGCGAGCGTCTCCTCCGAGATGGTGCGCACGTCGCGCGGCAAGAGCTTCCATTTGCGGAACGATTCCAGGAAAGCCAGACGGTAGTGCAGCGGATCGTCCGGATAGGCGTCGCGGTCGGCGGTGATCAGCGCGCGCAGATATTCGCCGAAGGTGATGTCGACGGAAGGGCAATAGTCGAGCGCGCGGATGCACATGGTCAGCATTTGCCTTGCGGTCTTGGCGACCTCGTCGGTCAGGCGTTCGACCAGGCTCGGATGCAAGGTTCCCGCCGGCAGGATGCCGGAGCCGCCGGTGGCAAGCTGGATTAGATCGTCGGTCCGCCGATCGGTGATCGCCAGGAACGCTTGGTAGACGGCGAAGACCAGGATCGAGCCCCGGTCATGCGCCTCGAAGGTCTTGTCGTAGTCGAGATCGGCCATGCCGGCGCCGCCATATTCGCGCAACGGCCCGGCCCGGCCGCTGCCCTCGCCGAACTGCTTGGCGATACCGGAAAGCAGCGAGGCGGCCGACAATTCGCCCCTCGCCTTGCCGATCTCGAAGCTGACCAGTTCCTTCAGCGTGAAATGCTGGAACAGCGCGACGATGTCGGCGAAGGCCTCGTGGAAGGCCGGCACGTCCGGGTTGGACGCTTCCTGGAAGCGGCGGTGCAGCCCGTCGAGCAGCGCATGCGACATCTCATGCGCGACGATGTCGCTGGACAGACACGAAAACACCGTCGTTCCGGGCGTGGTAACGTCGCCCTCGTTGCTGGTCGCCGGGAAATAGCCGAACAGCAGCGCCTTCTTTTCCGGGCTGTAATAGGCATTCTCGGCGCGCAACGCATGCGGATAGATGCGCAGGCGCGGCACGTAATGCGCCTTCACAGTCATGTCGCCGCTGCGGCCGGGAGCCTCGGCGTAGTGCGGCGCCCACAACGCCCGCCGGCCAAGCGCGCGCTCGAAATGGCCGATCGTGGTCATGGCGACGGCGTAGACCATCTGCTGGTGGAATTTGGGATTGCCCTCCGAAGGCGGCAGGCCGTCCTGCGCCAGAAGCACCTTGTCGTTGAGGTCTACCGGATCGTAGACGCGGTCGGACGCGGGGTCGACATCGACCACCTCGAGATATTCGCCGATCGGCCCCGGCAGCAAAGGCCTGTCCGTCGCCGGTTCGTCGTCCCACGGCACCGAAAGCATCGCCTGATAAACCGAAACCGAATCCAGCCGTTTCGCCACCGACGGATCGAGCGCGTAAATGCGCAGGCGCCGTTGCGGCGGCGGCAGCGGCCGGGGCTTGCGCTTGATGGCCGACGCGGGGTCCATGACCGGCGCCGGAACCGCTACGCTGGCGCCCGGCCGTCCGAGCAAACCTTCCAGAAACGCCTTCAGCGGCTTCGACGGGTTGCCCTGGTCGAGCGCCGCTTCGAGGTAGCGGTTTCGTGCCGCGGCCGAAATATTGCCCGGATCGCCATCCGGGTCGGCGATCGCCTGTTCGATTGTCGCCGCAGCTTGCGCCATCTGCGTCAGTTCCAGCGCAAACATCATTCGCTGCCGAAGCGTCGCAGGCGGGAGCGCCGCCAACGAATTCCCGCCGGTCAAAAGGTCCAGCCAGCTCCATGTGTAGGTGGCTCGAGCGAGCTTCGTCAGGCTGTTCGCCGCCGGCGGCGGGAAGCCCAGCGCATCGAAGGCCCGCAAGACGCCCTGCCCGATCTTCTCCTTCGTCTCCACCGCATTCATCTTGGCCGTCGATTTCAAGGCCTTCGCGAACAACGCCTTGCGGACCGCCTCGATCCGCATCCATGGCTGGGGATAATTCTTCACCACGTCCCAATGCTCGGCCAGCCACAGAGCGGCCGCGGCAGCGACCTGGGGGGTAGCGGCCGAGGTGCCGTTGCCGTCCATGTCGACCACCTTGCGACAGTCGATTTCGGCCCAAGGCACGTTCGGTGTGTAGGCTCCCAGCGCCGTGCTCATCTTCGAAGGCGGCCCGTAATTGCCTTGCATGATGCCGAAGGCGAGCCCGGCATAGGCACGCCCGTCGCTCATCACGCCGCAGGCCGCAAGCACCCGGTTGTAGCGCGCGGGATAAACGATGCTGGTCGGCGTGATGGTGAAATTGTTGCCGGCCGCCGTGACCATGACCACGCCGTGGTCGTAGGCAAGGTTGACGGCGTCGACCAGAGCCTGCGAGGCGAGGCCGCCCATGCTCATCGACAATACCTGCGCGCCCTGCTGGCGCGCGTAGTCGATGCCTTGCACCATGGTGCCGGTGGTCAGCCGCACCACCCAGTCTGCGATGCGCACCGGCAGGATCTTCGCCAGTGGCGCGCCGCCGACGAAGTCGGTGAAGCCCGGCCAGTGCGGCGACGTGCCGTCGAGCTTGTTGCCGGCCAGCAGGCTGAGGGTGCCGGTTCCATGGCCGCGATTGCTGGTCAGCGTGCCGGCCGGAGCGTGGTCGGTCGCGTTGTTCGGGCCGATCCCGTCGTCGACGAAATTGCGCTGCTGCGCTGTAAGAAGTCCTACTGGAAGGGTTTCGTGACCGGGATCGAAACCGGTATCGAGATGCGCGATGGTGATGTTGGCCTGCTTGGCGCCGACGCTTTCGCGCGCGGCCTTGAACTGGCTGAAGTCCGGCGCGGCATTCCATGCGACCCGGCCTGACACCGTCGCTTGTCCACCGCTCGGATCCTGGTCGTCGAAAGTACATGTCGGAGCCGCGCTCGCCGCCATGCCGCGATCGCCAGCGCTGTTCCTGTAATCCCATTGCTGCATGATATCGGGCTCGACCGCGAGCACCTCGCTCCCCGCGGCGGCCAGCGCCGGAGTCCGGGCGACAAGATCGTGAGCCTGGTCCCAGGGATTGTCTGCTTCGGCTGCATCCGTGGCCAAGCGCAGCCAGGTGGCGCCGCGGTCCGCGGCCGCGGCCGTACCGGCGCTTACAGCGCCAGGCGGGAGAGTAAGGATCGGCTCGGCTTCGATCCCGCCAATCCGCGGCGGCCCGCCTCGCACCGAGAGCGCCGCGCCGTCGCCACGAACCTTTACAAGGAGTCCCTTCGCGGCTGCCACGGCGTCCCTCTCCCAAGATGAACCATGGCGCCGACCGCCCGCTACAGTCAAGCCAAGGTTCCAACCACGCTTCGACTGATCTCTTTGCCGACTAGGCAATCATGCCGGCTGCAAGGCAAAGATTGATCCAAGCGTGAACCATGCATTCCAAAATAACCATCGGTCCGCCCGGCGCGCATATCTGTGAGCATCTTCACATACTTCGGACAGGGCTTGCGCTCGGATGTCGCAACGGCGGCATCGACGGCCCTAGCTGACTGCGGCGTCCGAAGCTGCTGCCGGACTGCGATTGGATGCGGTTATCGAGGAGAAATTTCGATCACCTAGCCATTTTCAGGTTTGCTGTCTGCGCGCATGGGCACCTCCCACCCAAGCGCGCGGACGGCGTTCCAAGGATCGGCCCGCAACCGCCAGTGCGCCCGGTCTCCTTACGTTTGCCGGCTTATCCGATTTCGGCGTGTCAGGCGTGAATTTGGTCTTCCGTCCGTCACCCCGAGAATTCAGCAAGCCACCACAGAAGGAGACGACGCTTTGATCGAGCACGCACTTATCCTACAATTTCCGTCTAACGAGAGGCGGAATCGTATCATGGCTACAAATGGCGCGGACGACAGGAACCTGCCGCGCCTGGCGCGCATCGACCCGCGCCAGTTCGACCTGCTGTTCGGCGGCTGCAAGCTGGAGCGCTATGCGGCCGGCCAGCATTTGTTCGTCCAGGAGGATGCGTCCGACCGCATCTATGGCGTGATGAGCGGCACCGTCGAGATTTCGATCTATTCGCCCGGCGGGCAAAAGCTGGTGGCCAATATCGAGCTGTCGCGCAGCCTCGTAGGAGAGATCGGGGCGCTGGACGGGCGCCCGCGCACGGCAACCGCCATCTGCCTCACCCCCTGCGAGCTGGTTTCGCTGAGCCGGACACAACTCTTTGACCGCATTGAGAAAAATCCGCCCCTGGCCCGCGCGATGATCGAATTGCTGTGCACGCGGCTGCGCTGGGTCAGCGGCGAGCTGGGCGACCAGGCCTTTTTCGGCATCGAGGCCAGGCTGGCAAAGCGGCTGGTGTTCCTGAGCGGCGTCATGGCGGACAGCGCCGGCTGGATTCCGATTTCGCAGTCGGAGCTCGGCGAATTCCTCGGCGCGACGCGCGAATCCGTCAACAAGACGCTGAACGACTGGCGCAGCCGGCAGATGATCGCCATCAAGCGCGGTGGCTTGCGCATCACCAACGCCGCCGCGCTGAACCACATCGCCGATTCGCAGGACGACGACTGAGCAATCAGGCTCGGCGGTTTCGCCGTAGCTGGCTCGGCCACTTCGCTGTGGCCTGCTCGGCGACTTCGCCACAGCCCCGTCGTTTCGCCGCACCCGGTCAGAGCCGCGAGATCAGATAGCGCATTGCCGAGCGGCTTGGCATGAAGAAATAGCCGCCGCCCTTGGTGGTGACGAACTGTGGCACATCCTTCAAGACGGTGACCTTTTCCCAGGAAGGGATCGAGAACCGGCCGCCGCCGCCCCGTGCGCCGATCGTCGGATCCGTCTCGCCGACAAGGCCCTGGAACGAGTTCGACGAGACCCAGGTCTGCTGGATGAACTCGTATTGACGTTCGATATCCGCGTTGAGGCACATGAAGAGCAGACCCTTCTCGGTCTTTCCGCCCCTGTCCTTCCTCTCGTAGGTGCGGCCGACGCGCAGGATGCGGTGGCGCTTGCCGATCCTGATCTGCGTCTCGCGGTCCTCGCCGAGCGAATCGCGCGGGTTGGACCGGCGTATGTGCGAGCCGAGCGGACAGGCATGTCCTTGCGGGTCCTCGGCGCCGAGCGCGAAATCATTGTCGATGCCGCGGCCCGGGCGACCATTCGGATTGCGCACCAGCGAGCTGCCGTCCTGCCAGCGGCCGAGCATCTTTGCCGCCACCCAGCGCTGATCGATGGCGGGGTCGCCGGTCTCATCGGCAGCCTGCGTCGCGGCTTTCCTGCAATAATCGTCAAACAATTCGACATGCTGCTCGAATTGGCGCACGACGAGGAAGGTGCCGTTGCGGCCGAAATCGCGCGGCGGAGGCGGTTGCCCCGGTATCTGACGGTTGCGCCGCACCTGCGACAGAATGCCGGTGCGATCCAGCGCCGCCTCCACCGACGGCGAAGCCGGATAGAAGCCATGCTCGTCGCGATAGCCGAACAGGAACTCGCCGGGCGCCAGCAGATGCATGGGCGCCGCTCCTTTGGCAGCGCGCTGCGTGCCCCGGACGATCGGTTGCGAGACGCCATCGACGAAGCCGAAATGTTCGACCGCCCGCTTGCCATCGCGTCGCACCATCAGCGGCAGTTCGGCGGCCACGGACATCCCTGCGCCTGTCGTCTGTCGCTTCATGGCCGCGATTTCCGCCTTCAACGCGGCCGGCGTCCCGGCATAGCAGACGATGACGACGTCGACGGGCTTGGCGGACGACCCCCACTGCCATTTGTCGGGGGCGTCGGGACCGGTGTCGTTGAGAATGCGGCTGCGCTCGGGCGTTCCCATGCCTTGCCGGAAGGCGACAGGAAACGTGTCCAGCGGCTCGTCGTCGACGCCACCTTCCAGTCCGAGCCGGCGCAGCCCGTTGGGGCCGAATGCCACGGTCATGGCGCGGCCGGCCGGCACGCCGTCGCCGAAACTGGTTCTGTCGATGACGGAATCGAGCCACGCCTTGCGCTTCGGTGCCGGCAACCCTTCCGGCACCTGGATCGCAAGCATATGCGCGTGGCCGAGCGCCCCGAAGGGTCCGAAGAAGATGGATTGGATTTCCCCGGATTCCAGCTCTTCGAGCGGCGCGGATGCCGGTTCAGGCAGGCTGGTCGCGTCCGCCGGCCGTGCTTGCGGGCGCGGCAGCGAACCGAACAGGCTCAGCCAGTCGCGCGCCTCGTTGCCGGTGGCCGATGCGATGCCGCGCCTGATCCTGGAGTTGATGCGGATGCGCGGTGTGTTGAGGTGCGGATAGGCGCTGTACCAGAACAGCGTCGGCACCTGCTGGCGCCTCGCCCAGCGCTTGAAACGATCGCCGTCGCGTGCGCCGTCCAGGAACAGCCAACGCGTGCGCGGATAGCCTTCGGTGTTGCTCCAAACGCCGGTCAGACCGGCTGAGGCCTTGGCAATGAAATCCTCCAGATAACTTTCCCAGCTGCCACCGTAATTGGAGAAGAACATCAGCCTGTCGGTGCCGGGCAGCAGCACCCAGCGGGCGAAATGAATGGTGTTGATGGTGGCGAGGAAGCCCGGCCTGAACACTTTCTGCGCCGATATCGAGATTAGATAGAAGGAGAGCCGCAGCGCCAGCCGCCGCAAGATGCCCGGCTTCATCGTCGAGATGGCCGTCAGGTTGTTCTGCGCGCAGTGGTCCTCATTGGCGAGGATCTTTTCCAGCGCGCCGATGTCGACGGGCGTGTTCGCCGGCCGGTCCTTGTCCTCCAGCCGCCGCAACGCCAGGAAGCAAAGGACCACGAACAGAGCCAGAATAGCCAGCAGACCGAGCACCGTAAGCAGAAGCGCGGCGCCGGCGATGGCGATGTTGGCAAAGGTGATGCCATGCGGGTTCCCGAACACCAGCACATAGGTCATGCGCCAAAAGGCCAGAACGACGATCGCGACAGTGACGAACATCGCCGGCGTCAGCAGCGTCGTCGTCAGCGCGCGCGCCCAGTGACCCGGCGGTCTTTCCAGCAGGCTTTCGGCGGGCTCGAACGCCCAGCCGAATTGCCCGAGGCAGCGGACATGCCGGCGCGCCTCGGCGAGCACATCCATCGCATTGCCGGCGCCCGCGCGAGGCTTTTCGGCGATCTCGCGCACGCTGTCGGCGAGCCGCGCCTCGGCAAGGATGCGGCGCACGGAATGGCCCGGCGTGCCGGAGAAAACCAGCCCCGCGGCGCTGCCGAAGGACGGCGATATCTCTATATGGTTCTTCCTCAGGAAGTCCTCCAGCGAGCCGCCGTCCAGCAGGCCACAGACATCCCTGAAGATCGGCCGCAGCCAGTGCCCGATCGATTGCGCGATGGCGGTTATGACATCGTCGGTGCTGCCGTCGCCGGAGATTTCGAACACCAGCGCGCCGGCCTCCATCCCCGTTTTTTCATCCTTGCCGGTGGGAGCGACGGCCAGGCTGGTGAAATGTATGGTGCCGACCTTGTCGAGCGCGTCGCGCAGCTCGCCGATCGCGGGATTGCCAAGATCGGCGACCTTGTCGCGCACCGCATCGAGCGGCATGGAGCGGGTGATCGGGCAAACAACCGTCACCATCGACTGGTCGGCGGTGCGGCAAAGCGGCGAGCGCTCGAAGTCGACCTTGAGGCTTGCCGGATAGGCGCCGACATTGGCCATCTTGCCGGCCCTGCCGCGCGCGCGGGCGAGCTTCGGTTTGCTGAACAGGGCGCGGATGCATTCGCCGATCTGGATGCGGGCGATTTCGGCGCCGATGCACAAATGGATGCCGTAGCCGAAAACCATGTAATCGCGATGCGGGCGCGACGTATCGAACTCGTTCGGCCGCTGCACGATCTCCGGATCGAACATCGCTGAAAGCGTCGCCGGCATGACCACCGTTCCGGCCCTGACCAGGCGCTCGCGGCGCGTGCCCTTGCCGATGACCGCGTCACGCCTGGTATAGCGCCATGGCCCGATCCAGATCGGTTTGAACCGCATGGCTTCCATGATCGCCCGGTCGAGCTTGCCGGTATCGCTGGCCGCGATGGCCTCATCCACGGCCCGCCGCGCATCGGATCGCGACAGGATCACATCCATGCAATTGCTGCCGGCAAGCACATTGGTCGGCACAAAGCCTGCGACCATGCCGAGCATGATGGAATGAATGTCGGGCAACGACAGGCGCCCTTGGTCCATCAGCGCGACGAGGCGGGCAAGCGGCCGGTCGTCCTTGCCCGCTCTTTCCCTGATCGCGGCAATCGAACGGTCTATGATTTTGATCAGCCGATCGCCGCCGACCACGGCAAGCTGACGCGTGGCGGGATTTGCCGTCGGGTCCGAAAAGAACAGCGCGCTGAGCGAGATCGACCAGTCGGCAAACTCGGTTTCGTCGTCGATCTCAAGGCCGAAATAATCGCGACAGATACGCACCGGCAAGATCTTCATCAATCCGGCGATGGCATCGAAGCCGGGACTGGCGCGGGTCATGATGTCGCGCGAATGGCGCTCGGCGATCGGCCTGACGGCGGCTTCGACCTCCGCCGGCGGGAAAGCGCTCAGCACCGCCGATTTCATCTGCCGGTACGCGGCGCCGTCCTGCATGCCGAGAATGAAATTCGAGCCGCGGGCGAGCTCGGCCATTTCCGGGCCGTAGGGCGTTTCGAACTCGTCGCCCCGCTCCAATATGTCGCGAACATCCGCGCCCTTGGTAACGAGCAGGAAATTGCCGAAGCCGAGATTCGGCCAGAAACGGCGCAGCAGCGCCAGCAGCCAGCGCGGATCGCCAAGAAGAAAACCGACGATGCGGGAAGCAAAGCCGCTCTTGGAACGCAGCCGATTGATGTCGAACGGTGGCATTTCGGCGAGCGGACGCTGGCTCTTCTGAGCGGCGCGGACGGCGGCGAAGTACTTCAAGGTGATCATCGCGTTCAAGCCCCCCGGCCATCCACGTCAATGCGATGCCGGCATTGTCTGGCCTAGGTTTGCATCGGTCCGGCGTATGTGAATTCGATCACAGTCATTTGTTGTCGGCCCCGGCGATCATGCAGCGGACTTCGCCCGATCGAAATTGCCGATCAGGAAATTGTTCTTGGCCGGATCCACGAACGGTATCCAGCGTATCCTCTGCTCGGAAAAATCGGGATGCCTGGTCATGAAAATCGCAAGCTCATGCGCCGCTTCGTCGCGCCGCCCGCTTCTCATCAGGGCGCCTATCTTCAGGAACCTCGCGTAGAAGTAACTTGGCGACAGGTTGAGCGAGCGCTCGGCGTTGGCGATCGCGGCCTCCCAGTCCTCGACGAAGCAATAGGCCGCGGCCAGTTCCCCCAGATTGTGGAAGCGATAGAGGTCGAACGGGCTCAACCGCTCGGTGTCGAGGAAGAACGGTATCGCGCCGGTCGCATCGCCAAGCAGAAGGTACGCGCTGCCCATGGCCGAGCGGGCGAAGGCGAAGCTCGGATTGATGTGGATCGCTTCGGCAAGATGCTCGGCCGCCAACGCCGGAAGGCCGCGCATGATGTCGGCCGCGCCGAGATAGGCATGCGGACGCGCATCGAGGCTGTCCATCAGAAGCGCCTTGCGCGCAAGCGTCTCGACTTTCTCCAGATCGTCGCTGTCGCCGAAACGCAGCCAGGCCCGCCAGAAATACCACCATGCGAGCTCATTGAGCACGGCGCTCGAGTTCGGATCTTCCAGGTAGGCCTTGTCGAAGAAGTCGAGCGCGATTTCGGTATCGCGACGTGTCCGCCTGTTCATGTGCCAACGGCCGCGCCTGACCAGTTGCCAGGTTTCGAGGCTTTCCCACGGCACCTGGAACGTGCGAGCCTGCTCGGCGCGGTCGACCTCCTTGTCGAGGATGGAAACGATCTCGCTGCCGATCTGGTCGCGCAGGCTGAAGATATCGACGAGGTCGCGGTCGAAGCGTTGCGACCAGACCAGGCGCCCGTTCGAGGTGTCGGTGAGCGACGCGTTGAGACGAATCTGCCTGTCGGAGCGCGCCAGCGTACCGCTGACGATGTAGCGAGCGCCCAGCGCGTTGCCGATGAGCCTCGTGCCGAGGCTGTCGTCGCGAAACTGGAAGCTCGAGCCCTTGGCGATGACAGAGAGCCAGCGCGTGTTGGAAAGACCGTAGATGATGTCCTCGGCGATACCGTCGGCCATATAGCCGACATCGGGTTCGCTTCCGTTGCCCTGGAACGGCAGCACGGCGATTGCCGGGGGCCCCTTGGCGATCGGCCTGGAATGACTGGGCGTGGTGGGAATGGAAGCGAAGGACGCCGTCGCGACAGGGCCGTTGCCGCCGCGACCGGCGATCAGGACCTGCACCGGCAGGGCAATGTTCTTCAGGCTGAACTCGCCGAGATCGGTGAAGACCGCCGCCGTCTTGTCCTTCACGTGATGCCACGTCGTCGCCGAGATGGCGACGCCGTCATGCGGCGCGAATTCCTGAAGGCGGGCTGCGATATTGACGTCGTCGCCGTAAAGACGGCCCTCCCGGACGATGACGTCGCCGGTGTTGATCCCGGCGCGAAACGGCATGCGCATGTCCTCGGCGACTGCCGTATTCAGCGCCACGATCCGGGCCTGGAAATCGAAGGCCGCGCGCAACGCTTCGATCGGGTTGCCGAATTCGGCCATGATGCTGTCGCCGGCATCGCCGAACGTGCGCCCGCCAAATGCGCCGCAACTGCCAGCGATGATGTCGCGCCTTTCCTCGAAGGCGGCGACAGCCGACTCGTCGTCGATGCCCATAAGCCTCGAGAATCCCACGGCGTCGATCGAAATGATTGTCGCAAGCTGACGGGTATAATTCCGTTCAGCCATGATCGAGCCCCCAGTCCCCGTTTCAGTCCAGAACAGGTGACCTGCGCTCAAAAAAAACGCGTCGCCGTCTGCCGACGGAAATCCTCGGCAGGCCCGGCGCACTGTTGCCACCCTGTTATGACCGGAATTCTATCAGGGTCTTGCCGAAAGCTCTACCACGAACGGCTAATATGACGAATTCACCGTCCGGCGCATGGTTAGTCGTTCGTTACGTCAGGAGACACATCCGAACCGCGACTTTACCATTTGAAATTATTATATTTTCTCCGCCGAACAATACTGACTCTGTTTCCGCCGGCAAGGATCGGTCGCATCGAGGCATGCGCTGCAAAAACCCGCTATTACGGCGCTGCGGAACCAACCCGCCTGCGTGCGAGTTTCTGACGGCACTTACGCCGACGAGATTTGAGGGCTCTCATGCGCACTGTTGTTTTAGCAACCTGTATCGCTTTCCTGCTTATCAGTGGACAAGCCTTCGCAGCAGACGACCAGCCGCTGCCGCCGCAAAATGCAAAGAAATTGTCCGAGATTGTCGCCAAGGTCGAGCACCGCACCGACTTCCGCTATGTGAAGGAGGTCGATTGGGATAGCGACGGCTACACCGTCACCTACTACACCACCGACAAGGCCAAGGTCCAAATCACCTACGATCCTGTGACCGGCGAACCCAAATAGGCCTCGTTCGGTTGCCTGCCTCCGCCATTTCGCGGTGCTTGCGTTCGGCATAGACTTGATCGTCGAAACAGGCCGGACCGGGGGACAGACATGCGGCTTCACATCTGCGCTCACGCCCTGCTGGTAGCCGCATCGATGCTTGGGACATCGGGCCAGGCGCTGGCGGATGGCCCCTCTTTCGACTGCCGAAAGGCGCAGTTGCCAGCCGAGAAAGCGATCTGCGCCGACCCGCAAATGTCGGCCATCGATGCTTTGGTCACCAGGGCCTACGCCGGTTTCGAGCCCGCCTTCGGCGGCGACAAACGCGGGATCGCCAGGAAACTGGTCGCCGATCGGAATGCCTGCAAGACGGACGCAGCCTGCATCGTCAGCGCGCAGAATAATGCGCTCCAGACTTACGGCAATGCGCCGCAATGGGTGCAGGACTACAACATCGCGCTCGTCGGCAAGAAGGCGCTCGACCTTGGGGCAAGGACGCCGAAGCCAACCGATCAGCTCTTGCCCGTATCGATCGGAAAATGCGGCTTCACCCATATCATGGCGCTGACGACGAGGCTGGGTGACGACCCGCTGGAAACCGCCAGCCCGGAAGCCGGCAGGGCGGCGAGATTTACCAACGGCGGCACGGCGGTCTCCTATGACCGCGAACCGGGACTGGCAAGTTCCAAGGTTGGCGATCCGGTCGTCATGTGCCTGATCGCTATCCCGCGCGACTGCCCGAAAAACGACCTGCGCGGCATGGTCTACTGCGCCGTCGACTTCGCCGCCAAAGGCGCATGGGCCCTGCCCGATTCCCAGCATCTGTGTGGTGGCGCCTGAAGACCTTGGCGCCGTGCGGAGCCAGCGCGACAAACCGCCCTTGCATCGTCACAACTTTGGTGGCTGACTGCCCGCCATGATTGCGGGCACGGGGGTGCATGGCAATGATCGGCTACGTCCTGAAGCGCATCCTGATGGTGCTTGTCGGCTATCTGGTCGCGGTGCTTGTCGGGTTGATCGCAGTGGTGGTGATCTACGCGATACTGAGCTCGCTGCCCAACGCGCCGGGCTACTTCGAGCTCATGGAGTTCACGCCCGTCGCGGTGTTGGTGGTGCCGCCTCTCGGCATGTTCGTCTACTTCCTGGCGATCATCCTGACCGGAATGCAGACGCTGGTTTTCGCCCTGATCGCCGAGTTCCTTTCGTTGCGAAACTTTTGGCTGCACATGCTGTTCGGCGCTGCCGCCGCGGCTGCCGGTTTCATGTTGATCTGGCCGGACGCCGCCGATGATCCGGAACGCTGGGCCGACATGGGCATCATCGCCGCCGCCGGCCTCGTGGCCGGGCTGGTCTACTGGCTTATCGCCGGGCGCGACGCCGGCTTCCGCCGGCCGCTCATCAAGGCACTTCCAAGAAACGTGTGAAGCGGTCGGGTTCGGTGGCTTCGCCGTGGCCTTCCGTCCGGAATTGCTTGAAAGTAGACAGCGCTCAGCTTGACGGCGTGCGCACCGCTTCGGTCGCGTCGAGCGCCTGCATCAGCTTGGAATCGCGGTCATAGACGTCGTCGAAATACTCGACCTTGCCGGACATGTCTGGCCATGCGGTGAAATAGGCGACATAGACCGGGATGACACGCGTGACATTCTCGGTCGAATGCCCATGCTTCAGCTTCTCGGCGATATCGTCGACGGAGGTGCCGAGCACGGCGGCGGCCATGCCGCGCGGATCCTGCAACCGCACGCAGCCATGGCTGAGCGCGCGCATGTCGCGTGCGAAGAACGACTTCTGCGGCGTGTCGTGCATGTAGATGGCATGCTTGTTGGGGAACAGGATCTTCAATTCGCCCAAGGCATTCGCTTCGCTCGGCTGCTGCCGCACGCTGAAGGGGATGTTGGCGCCATAGGCACCCCAATTGACCGCCGAGGACGGAATGCGCTTGCCGCGCGAATCCGTCACCTCATAGCCGGCGCGGTCGAGATAGCCCGGGTCGCTGCGCAGCCTCGGCAGCATCTCGTTGACGATGATCGACTGCGGCACACCCCAATAGGGGTGGAAGTCGACCTGCTTGATCTGGTTGTAGAAGAAGGCGGTCTGATTGGTGACCCGGCCGATGACCGCGCGGGTCTTCAGCTTCTCCTCGCCATTGTCGATATAGCTGGCGGTAAAGGCCGGCTGGTTGATGAAGACACGCGGGCTGCCGAGATCCGACGGCATCCAGCGCAGTTCCTCGAGCGCCACCTTGACCTTCTCGATCTTGTCGGCCTTCGAGGCGCCGGCCAGTGAGGCCACGGTGCGCGGGCCGATGACGCCGTCGCCCTTCATGCCGGCGCGCTGCTGCACGGCCTTGATCACCGGCACCAGTTCGGGATCGTAGAGCTCGCTCTTGCCCAGCCTGGCGAGCACCTCGCCATAGTTGCCACCCATCTCATCATCGAGATTGCGGGAAATAAGCGTCAGCAACTTCGGCAGTTCGGGGCTGCTCTCGCCGGGCTTGAGCAACAGCTTCGGATCGACGACGATCTCGTTTTCCTCGCTCGCCTCGAGCGCTTCCAATTCGACGCGCAGCGCCTGGTACTCGGCATTCTGCGGGTGGCGCGATTCGAGATAGGTGCGGACCTCCTGGGTATGCGCCAGCGTCTTCAGCGCGCCTTCGAGATCGAACGGCTTAGCCGGGAAATCGTAGTAACCGGTCATCCGGTTGGGGTAGACGCGGCCACTCTGGGCATCTTGCGCATAGCGCAGCACGCGCGCCGACAGCGCCATCTCGAAGCGGACCAGTTCCTTGGTCCGCTCTTCGGGCGTAGCGGCAGTCGCGGCAGCCGGAACGTCGACGGAATAGTCGGCCGGCGTCAGGCCGTAGCTTGCCGCCTCGCCCAGGACGCGCACCGCATCCTGAGCTCGGCTGTTGGGGACGTTGTCGCTCACCCAGATGAAATCCGGGTTGGCCGAATAATAGGCGATCAGTGCCTTGGCGATATCCGGCTCGGCAAACAGCTCGTAATCACTCAAGCCTGCGACGGCGTCGCGGAAGCTGTTGCCCGTCACGGACGGCACAAAGGCGGCATCCTGCGCGGTCGCCGGCTGCGGTGCCGGCAGCAGCGACTTGAAATCGACGCGAACGAGCTTGTCGGCCCTGTAGGTGTTGTAGGTCGGGCTGCTGATCCTGACACCACCGCCTCCGTCGGGCTCTGCCGGCCGTATCTTGCGTGGCTTCGGCGGCGGCGGAAATTCACCTTGCGGATTATGCCGGATACCGCCGCCGAACAGCATGTCGAACAGCCCTTGCGCGCTTGCCGGCTGTTGTCCGAAGGCGAGCGTTGCTGCGATTGCGATCGGCAGGAGGGTTTTCTTGTTCCTGAGGACTTTCATGCTTCACCCGCACCGGTTGCAACCGGTTCCCGTTCCGCGCCGCTGGACGGTCCCGCCCTCCGCATGGCGGATGTATGACGTGACTATACCGATTCATACCGATTTCGTTAAGCTTTCATAAATTTTCGCAGTCGTGTTGCAGAACAGTTTCACATCATTGTGAGACGGTGTGACCTGCCTCGGTTCGCGCCATGCTTGCGGCGTTGCGCCAGACATCGGCGGAAACTGGCCCGGACGTGATAAGCTCCGGCCGTTATGCCGGAAATCCGGGCAATTTGAGCAGTCGGAGGATTTGCCGTGAAGAAAGGTTATCGCCAGCTGCTCGACGAGGCGAATGCCGAGATCGAGGTTGTGTCGCCCGAGGAAGCGGCCGGATTGCTGGAGGACGAAGACACCATCTTCGTCGATCTGCGCGATCCGCGCGAGGTCGAGCGCGATGGCAATATCCCCGGTGCCAAGCACGTGACGCGCGGCATGCTGGAATTCTGGATCGATCCCGAAAGCCCCTATCACAAGCTGTTCTTCGCCAGCGGAAAGACCTTCGTCTTCTTCTGCGCCGGCGGCTGGCGCTCGGCTTTGGCCACCAAGACGGCGCAGGACATGGGACTGACGCCGGTCAAGCACATCCTCGGCGGCTACACCGCCTGGAAGGCAGCTGGCCTGCCGGTCGAGCCGGGGCGGAAAAAGAAGGCCGACTGATCACAGTTTCCCGCAACGTCTGGGATCAATCGACCCGATGGTTTTTTGGATAGCAAGTGCGGTTGGATTGACGGTCGCCTATCTGCTCGGCTCCACGCCCACCGGTTATCTGGCCGGCAAACTTCTCAAGGGCATCGACATACGCGAGCACGGCTCCAGATCCACCGGCGCGACCAACGTGCTCAGAACCTTGGGCAAATGGCCGGCATTGGCGGTTCTGCTTGTCGACGTGCTGAAAGGCGTGGCGGCGATCGTCTTTGTTCGCTGGTTTTATCCCTGGTGCTACGCGATATCGTCCGCCACGCCACCGATGGCGCTTGAACTGCAGACCTTGGCGCCCTGGCTCGTTTGCCTGGCCGGACTTGCCGTGCTGCTGGGGCACGGCCGGTCGATCTGGCTGAATTTCACCGGCGGAAAATCCGCCGCGACGGGACTTGGCGTGTTGCTGGTGATGTCATGGCCCGTAGGATTGGGTGCCGCCACGGCATTTGCGGCCACACTCGCTCTTTTCCGGTTCGTTTCCCTGAGCTCGATGCTGGCGGCGCTGACGGCGGTCGCGCTTGTCTGCGGCTTGGAGCAACCATTGCCCTATCGGTTGCTGGTGATCGCGGGCAGCCTCTACGTGATCCTGCGCCACCGCGCCAACATTCAGCGGCTGCTGGCGGGAACGGAACCACGCCTTGGCGGCGGCGGCCCGGGACCGAACGCAGGCTCGCAAATCTCCTAGAGCATGACCCCGAAAAGTGGGAACCGGTTTTCGGAGAAAGATCATGCTCCAACAAAGAGTTAGATCGTGACGGCGATTCAACGAAACGCCATCACGATCTAGTGCAGGGTCGTTTCGCGTTGCCCGGTCACGAAACCGACCGCGCGCGCAACGACATCCCTGTCGGCGAGGATGCGGCGATGGCCAAGCCCATTGGCCCAATGCAAGTGGACATGCTCGCCGGCGCCCGCATAACGCTTCGCATGGTCGGCATGGACTTCGCGGTCGTCCGGCGCGTGGACGATCAGCGTCGGCACCGGCGCCTCCGCAAGTTGGCGGTCGCCAGTGAATTCGCTGAGCGGCCGGCCCGACAGATGTTTTACCCGATCCGCCATGGCGACGCGGGAGCGTGGCCCGACATTCATCATGTCGCTGAAATCGTCGAAGATTGCCGGCAGCGAG
Organism: Mesorhizobium sp. B2-8-3; assembly: GCF_006440815.1. NCBI lineage: Bacteria > Pseudomonadati > Pseudomonadota > Alphaproteobacteria > Hyphomicrobiales > Phyllobacteriaceae > Mesorhizobium > Mesorhizobium sp. B2-8-3. The sequence continues at coordinate 230,707 of NZ_VFTW01000003.1, read as the reverse complement.
CTCGGCGCGGCAATCAGCACCAGTTTCTGCGCCTTAAGCGGCGGCATGCCCTTGACCGATGCCGCGACGGCATTGGCGGCAATGGCGCCGCCGAAGGAATGACCGACGACGGCGGCAAAGGGGCCGAACCATTCGCCGGCGACCCGCGCCGCGTCCACGGCGGTCACCATGTTGAGATGGCGGCCGAGCGAATGGCCATGCCCGGGCAGGTCGAGCGAGACGACCTTGTAGCCGGCCCCGCGAAACCCTTCGATCAGGGCGCGCATATATTCGGTGCGCGAACGCCAGCCATGGATGACGAGCACCGTTCCGCGCGACTCCCTGACCGGCTCCGGGCGGAATTCATGCACCGCCACGCAATCCGTCATGGTCTTCAGCCGGTGGTGGCGCGCCTCGGCCATGAAGTCCGAGGCGCGTTCGACAGCGCGACGCTCACCGTCGCTCAAGGATCTGGCATTGGGTGTGCGGCAAAACAATTCGAATGCGGCGCGGCCGCCGAGACGTGGCATGACATGCTCGGCCGCGCCAAAGACGCCGCGGATGACCTTCAATCCAAATGATGCCATATTGGCGATCCATCCATTCGTTCAAGCATGAACATAATAGTTCAAACATGAACATTAAACAAGATCTGCCCTGGGACAATCCTCGCTTTCGCAACTGGGTTGCGGTGGCGCGCGCCTGCCATGTGCTGGAGCGCACGCTGGCGGTGAAGCTCGCCCCGCTCGACCTCAAGCCGGCGCAGCTCGACGTGCTGATGAACCTCTATCGCCACCCAGGCATGTCGCAGCACGATCTCGCCCGCAAGCTCCTGGTCGGCCGCTCCAACATCACCATGCTGTTGCCGCAACTCGAGGCGCGCGGCCTGCTTCGCCGCGAGGGCGACGAAAAGGACAAGCGGGTGCTGCGGCTGAACCTGACCGAGGCGGGCGAAGCCCTGCTGATGAAGGCTCTGAAGGTTCACATGGCGCTGATCGAGAAGGCGATGAGCCAATCGACGCCGGAGCAGTGCGACATGATCGGCGAGCAGATGCGCAAGATCGCCGACGTGCTGAAGGAAGCCTGAGCCGCCCAATTACCACATGGTTTTCTTCGCCCGCTCCGGCCATTCCCTGTCATAGGCCTCGGCATCGATGTTCTTGCGACTGGTGACCTCGAGGATCTGGCCGGGCGTCGGCAGCGACTTCGGGTCGACATGCCTAGCCGGGTTCCACAGTTCGGAGCGCACGATGGCGCGGGCGCATTGGAAATAGACCGTGTCGACATCGATGACGGTGACCGAGCGAGCCGGCTTGCCGTCGACCATGAAGGACGCGCAAAGCCCGGCATCGGTTGTGATATGAGCGCGGCCGTTGACGCGCAGCGTGGTGCCCGAGCCCGGCACCAGAAAGAGCAGTCCGACGCGCGGATCGCGAATGATGTTCTTCAGCGAATCGGCGCGGTTGTTGCCGCGCCTGTCCGGCATCATCAGCGTCTTGTCGTCGACGATGCGTACGAAGCCCCCGAGATCGCCACGAGGCGAGCAGTCGAGCCCCTCCGGTCCGCTGGTCGCCAGCGCCACGAAGGGCGACGCCTCGATGAAGGCGGCATATTCGGGAATCACATGGTCGAGCTCCTTGACGACCGAAGCCTCGCCGGGCAACCCGTAAAGGGCCTCGAGCTGTTCGACGGATGTGATGAGCGACATCTTTTTCGCCTCCCGACCTTTTGCTGGCGCTACTCCATGTCCATGACGCCTTGACGACAGCCGGCTGCCGAAATTGGATGCCATGCGCCAGGCTAGCGATCTCGGCTCAGTCCCTTCTCGGCCAGCTCGGCAAGATAAGCGTTCCAGCGCTCGTCCTTTTCGTGGCCGAGCGTATGCAGATAGCTCCAGGTGAAGATGCCGGTGTCGTGGAAATCGTCGAAGGTGATGCGCACAGCATAATTGCCGACCGGGTCGATCTTGAGGATCGCGACATTGCGCTTGCCGGGCACCGTCACCCGCTGCTCCGGCGAATGGCCCTGCACCTCCGCCGATGGCGAGGCCACGCGCAGGAACTCCGCCGGCAATTCGAACGGTTGGTGGCCGGGGAAGGTCACGGTCAAGAGCTTGCGGTCCTTCGAGACCCTGAGTTCCTTTGGCGCGGTCATGGCTGTCCTGTCTGGGTTGCGCCCTTCCCTACGCCGCTTCGCGCGATCCGAAAAGGATCATTAGAAAGCAGCCGACACGCGATGTCGGTCGGGGAATGTTACCAAAGATCGAGACATTCTATCTTGAATGCGGCATTGGATCGTATCACATAGCTATATATAACGACGCCGCTCAGGCCATGGGAAACGCTTGCAAATGGACATGATCGACCCCTTCGGTCGCACGATCAGCTATCTGCGCGTGTCGGTCACCGACCGCTGCGATTTCCGCTGCACCTATTGCATGGCCGAGGACATGACCTTCCTGCCGAAGAAGGATCTGCTGTCGTTGGAAGAGCTTGACCGGCTCTGCACCGTTTTCATCGAAAAGGGCGTGAAGAAGCTGCGGCTGACCGGCGGCGAGCCGCTGGTGCGCAAGAACATCATGCATCTGGTGCGCCAGCTGTCGCGGCATCTCGCGAGCGGCGCCCTGGAAGAGCTGACGCTGACCACCAATGGCTCGCAGCTTTCGCGCTTCGCCGCAGAGCTCGCCGATTGCGGTGTCAAGCGCATCAACGTCTCGCTCGATACGCTCGATGCCGGGAAATTCCACCAGATCACGCGCTGGGGCAATCTCGGCAAGGTGATGGAAGGCATCGACGCCGCGCAGAAGGCCGGGCTGAAGATCAAGCTCAATGCTGTTGCGTTGCGCGACTTCAACGACGCCGAGATCCCCGAACTGATGCGCTGGGCGCATGGCCGCGGCATGGACCTCACCCTCATCGAGACGATGCCGATGGGCGAGATCGAGGCCGACCGCACTGATCAGTATTTGCCGTTGTCGATGCTGCGCGCCTCGCTGGAACGCCAGTTCACGCTTTCCGATATTCCTTTCAAGACCGGCGGCCCCGCCCGCTATGTCCATGTCGCCGAGACCGGCGGCCGGCTCGGCTTCATCACGCCGATGACGCACAATTTCTGCGAGAGCTGCAACCGCGTGCGGCTGACCTGCACCGGCACGCTCTATATGTGCCTCGGCCAGGAGGACGCCGCCGATCTCAGGGCGCCGCTGCGCGCCTCCGAAGGCAACGAACTGCTTGGCGAGGCCATCGACGAGGCCATCGGCCGCAAGCCCAAGGGCCATGATTTCATCATCGACCGCCGCACCAGCCGCCCTTCGGTGTCGCGGCATATGAGCGTCACCGGCGGCTGATTTTTTCCACTGATTGATGCATGATCTCTTCTGGTCATCGACCGAAGGGGGGATCATGCAACGTCCGCAGCGCTTCGGCTTGTCGTCACTGGCGGCTGTCGTATCCCTATCGATAATCACGACGACCGAGGCGACGGCCAAGCCGTTCACCTACGTGAATGCGCGATTCGGCCAGTCATGCACATTCCCCGACGAAATCTTCGACAAGCCGATGCCCGAGCCGGAAAATGGCGACGGGCAGCAATGGCTTAGCGCCGACCGCGCCAGCCTGACCTGTTCCGGCATCTACAATGTCGACAACGACACGCCGCAAGGTTTCGTCGCCCAGGAGAAAGCCAGCACCGAACCGGGTTACAAGGTCACCTACAGCAAGACCGGCAAGGATTGGGCGGTGCTTTCCGGCACCAGGGATGGCAAGATCTTCTACGAGCGGCGCCTCTTCGGGAAGGACGACGTCATACGTACCGTCTGGATCGAGTATCCCGCCGCGCTCAAGGCTAAATACGACCCGCTGGTCGGCGCCATCGCCAACAGCCTGCGCGGTCCTTGAGGCCAGCCGGCTCCCCTGAAAATAAAGCGCCCGCGTTACCTTCCCGCCGATTTACCGCCAAGCTTTTCCGGCCTAGCCTTCGCGGCGCGTTTTTCGCGCTAGGGGGAGTGCACATGCGCACATTCATGCTTTCACTTGCAATGCTCGGGGTTGCTTCCGTATCGGCCGCGGCTCAGTCGATCGGCGGCACCTACAACGTTGCCGGCACCAATTTCGACGGCTCGAAATACGGCGGCGAGGCAACCATCACGCTGACCAGCGACACGACCTGCACGATCCACTGGGAAACCGGCGGCTCGACCTCGGACGGCATCTGCATGCGCAACGACAATGCATTTTCCGCCGGCTATGCGATGGGCAAGGAGATCGGTCTCGTCGTTTACAAGATCGAGAAGGACGGCTCCCTGCACGGGCTGTGGACCATTGCCGGCCAGAACGGGAACGGCACCGAAGTCCTGACGCCGAAGTAAGCCTTCCAGAGCTCGGCAGATCGATCTCATGGGCCACGCAGAAATTCGTGGCCCATTTCTTTGCCGTTGCTGTTTTCCGGCTGCCTGCTAGACGGCTGAATTAAAATAGGATCCGGAAACGCCTTTGCCTCTCTCGCCAAATCTGCGCGGCGCGCTGTTCATGATCGTGGCCATGGTCGGCTTCACCTTGAACGACGCGATCACCAAATTCTCTTCCGAATCGATGAACATGGCGCAGGTCATGCTGGTGCGCGGCGCCTTCGCATCCTTCTTCGTCGGTCTGCTGGCCTGGCGGCGCGGCGCGCTTGCCAATCCGGCCGCCATGCTGCAGCCGATGGTGGCCATGCGCGTCGCCGGCGAAGCGGGCGCCACCGTGTCGTTCCTCATCGCGCTTGCGCATCTGCCGATCGGCAATGTCTCGGCCGTCATGCAGGCTCTGCCGCTGGCGGTCACCATGGGCGCGGCATTGGTCTTCGGCGAAAGCGTCGGCTGGCGACGCTGGACCGCCATTGCCGCCGGTTTCGTCGGCGTGCTCATCATTGTGCGGCCGGGTTTCGAAGGGTTCAGTGTCTATTCGCTGGTGGCATTGGCCAGCGTCGCCTGCTGCGCCGTGCGCGACCTCTCCACCAAGCGCATCCCCGAGGCGATCCCGACCATGCTGGTGTCGACGGCGACCGCGCTTGCCATGACGGTCCTTGGTGCGCTGCTTTTGTCACCGATGGGCGGCTGGACGCCGATGAGCGGCAAGGCGACAGCTCTGTTGGCATTGGCGGCGGTGCTGGTGCTCATCGGCTATCAGTTCATCATCATGGCGATGCGCTCGGGCGACATCTCCTTCATCGCACCCTACCGCTATACCGCCCTGCTCTGGTCGATCCTGCTCGGCCTCGTCATCTTCGGCGACGTCCCAGACCTGCCCATGATCGTCGGCGCAGTCATCATCATCGGCTCCGGCCTCTATGCGCTCTACCGCGAGCGCGTCGTCGGCAAGCAGCAACCCGCCGCTGAAAGCGCTGGACCCGACATGGCGCCGGACGGCATATAGGCCGATGGACCGAAATGTTGCCGGGATCATTCTGGCGGGAGGCCAGGCGCGCCGGATGGGCGGTGGCGACAAGCCGTTGCTTTCGCTTGGTGATGACAGACTGATCGATCATGTCGCCCGCCGATTGAAGTCGCAGGTCGCGATCCTTGGGCTCAACGCGAACGGCGATCCGACGCGGTTTGCCGCCCTGGACCTGCCGGTGCTGGAAGATACGGTGCCGGGCCATGCCGGGCCGCTGGCTGGCATTCTCACCGGCCTCGAATGGGCGACGACGCAAACGAGCTGCCGGTGGCTGATGAGCGCCGCCGGCGACACGCCGTTCTTCCCCGACGACCTCGTCGAGCGCCTGGTCGCGGCAGTTCACGACCGGCCTGGCGCGATCGCCGTCGCCAGTTCGGGCGGCAGATGGCACCCGACCTTCGCGCTTTGGCCGCTCAGCCTGCGCGACGCCTTGCGTCATTTCATGGTTGACGAGGACAACCGGCGGGTTTCGGCCTTCATGCAGCGCCAAGGTTATGTCGAGGTCGAATTCCCCATGATCGAGGCCGGCAACCTGAAGATCGATCCGTTCTTCAACGTCAATACGCCGGACGACCTTGCGGCGGCGGAGCGTCTGTTGCAAAGCCTCGGGCCATGAGACGCGTATTCGGCATCACCGGCTGGAAGAACTCCGGCAAGACGACCCTGACGGAAAAGCTGGTCACCGAACTGGTGGCGCGCGGCTGGACGGTTTCGACGGTGAAGCACGCCCACCATGACTTCGACATCGACAAGCCGGGCGCCGACAGCTTCCGCCATCGGCAGGCGGGCGCCACCGAGGTCGCGATCGTCTCCGGCCGGCGCTGGGCGCTGATGCACGAATTGCGCGGAGAGAACGAACCGACGCTGGACGACATCCTGGCGCGCCTGGCGCCCTCGGATATCGTGCTGGTCGAAGGCTATAAGCGCCAAGCGCATAAGAAGATCGAGGCAAGGCGGCTCGAGGCCAAGGACCGGACGCCGCTTTCGGCCAACGATCCCAACATTGTCGCCATTGCCGCCGACTTTACAGTCGAAGGCGAAACGTTGCCGGTTTTCGATCTCGATGACACGAAATCGATAGCCGACTTTGTCGAGCGCAGCACAGGTCTCGTGGCTCAAACCAAGTAACGCAGCGGCACATCCTGATTGTCGTTTGGCGTTGATTTGCAGTTGCTTTTTTCTTGGAAAGAGTGGGAGTATCCGCCTCAGCGGGCGGTAAAGAAGCTCCGCCCACAAGAGCCGCACGGGACAGCGGCCATGACAATATGAGAGGATTATCATGCGTATTGCACTGCGTATCGCGCTTGCCGCTTCGGCCGCGCTGCTGACACTTGGCGTCGCCCAGGCTCAGGAAAAGACCCTGAGGATCGGCACCGAAGGCGCGTATCCGCCCTTCAACAACCTGACCTCGGACGGCCAGTTGGTCGGCTTCGACATCGATATCGCCAAGGCGCTCTGCGACGAGATGAAGGTGAAGTGCACCTTCGTCGCGCAGGATTGGGACGGCATCATCCCGGCGCTCCAGGCCGGCAAGTTCGACGCCATCGTCGCCTCGATGTCGATCACGCCCGAGCGCGCCGAGAAGGTCGACTTCACCCACAAATACTACAACACCCCGTCGGCCATCGCCGTGCCGAAGGATTCGCCGCTCAAGGGCGTGACCAAGGAAGACCTCGCCGGCAAGAACATCGGCGTCGCCACCACGACCACGCATTACAACTATGCTTCGAAGACCTACACTGACAGCACCATCAAGGGCTATCCGAGCAGCCCCGAGGAACAGGCCGACCTCGCCAATGGCCGTCTCGACGCCATCGAGGACGACATCGTCGTGTTGCAGCAGTGGCTGGATTCGCCGGACGGCGCCTGCTGCAAGATCCTCGGTCAGCCTTCGCCGCAGCCGGTCGATATCTTCGGACCGGGCGCCGGCATCGCCGTGCGCAAGGGCGAGACCGATCTGGTCAACAAGCTGAATGCCGCGATCGACGCCATCCGCAAGAACGGAAAGTACAAGGAAATCAACGACAAGTACTTCAAGTTCGACGTTTACGGCGCCGAATCCTGATCGACAAGCCAAGGGCGGTGAGGCATCCCTTGCCGCCCTTAAATCCTTCCGGGATCGCCACGGAGACACGACCCGTCAATGCCGGCCCAAAGCATTTGGACACTTCTCAGCTGGGGACCGGATGGCTGGAGTGACGACATTGCGTCTGGCGTTCTGGTCACCATTGCGCTGGCGCTTGCCACACTGCCGATTGGCCTGGTGATCGGCTTTTTCGTCGCCTTCGCCAAGCAGCATGAAGAGCCGTCGCTGCGCCTGGCCGGCAATATCTACACCACCGTCTTTCGCGGTCTGCCCGAACTGGTGACGCTGTTCCTGTTCTTCTTTGGCATGCCGCTTCTCCTGCAACATGTCGTGCGGCTGTTCAATCCCGACGCGACGATCGACGTCAACAGCTTCATCGCCGGCATGATCGTGCTGTCGCTGATCTTCTCCTCCTACGCCAGCGAGGTCTTTCTCTCCGCGTTTCGTGCCATTCCGAAAGGCCAGTATGAGGGCGGTTACGCCATTGGCCTGTCGAAATGGCAGACGATGCGGCTCATCGTCCTGCCGCAGCTGATACGCATCGCTTTTCCGGGCCTGGAGAATTGCTGGCTGAGCCTGCTCAAGGACACCTCGCTGGTCTCGGTGGTCAATCTGGCCGAAACCTTGCGCCAATCCGGCGTCGCGGCGCGCGTCACCAAGCATTCCTTCCTGTTCTACAGCGTTGCGGCGCTGATCTTCCTGGCGCTGGCCGTCCTGTCGTCGATCGCCACGAGCTACATCCTGCGCCACCTCGGACGGAGGGAGGCGCGATGAGCGTCAGCCAGGCTATCGCCATCGACAAGCCGCCGCCGCAAGCGCGCGGCTGGCCGCGAGCCCGCATCCTTGGCTCCGCGCTGGTCGGCATCTGGATTCTGTTCGGCGTCGGCATCGTTGCCTATCTGGTCTACGCATGGAATGCCGCGTTCTTCGCCAGATACGCGCCAGCCTATCTGCAGGGCTTGGGCACCACGCTGTCGCTGGTCGCCATCTCGATGGTCCTTGGTGCAATCCTGTCGCTTCCCGTCGCCTACGGCCGCATGTCGAAGAACAGCATCCTGTCCGGGCTTGCCTATTGCTATGTCTACTTCTTCCGCGGCACGCCGCTGCTCGTGCAGACCTACCTGGTCTATTACGGCGTCGGCTCGTTCCGGCCGGAGCTTGAGACGGTCGGGCTGTGGTGGTTCTTCCGCGAAGCTTTCTATTGCGGCGTCTTTGCCTTCTCGCTCAACACCGCCGCCTATCAGGCCGAAATCCTGCGTGGCGCCATCGAAAGCGTGCCGCGCGGCCAATGGGAAGGTGCGGCCTCGCTCGGCCTGCACAAATTGCAGACGCTGCGCAAAGTCGTCCTGCCGCAGGCGATCATCGTCGCGCTCAGGCCCTACGGCAACGAACTCATCCTGATGATCAAGGCTTCGGCGATCGTCGCCATCATCACGGTCTACGACCTGATGGGCAACGCCAAGCTCGCCTACGCAAAATCCTTCGACATCCAGGCCTATATCTGGGTGGCGATCGTCTATCTGGTGATGGTCGAGATCCTGCGCCACGGCGTCGAATGGATCGAGCGGCGCATCACTGTCCACCTGCACCGCTAGGCCGAAATCGCGTGGGCCTGGGCCAGTCGATGCGGCTCTCCGCGCCTTGACGAATCCGCTGCAGGGCATAGAGCTTCCGCAGCAAGATTTCTCTGTTTCTTCGGAAGGTTCGACCTATGGCATCGGTGGCATTTCTCGGTCTTGGCGTCATGGGCTATCCGATGGCCGGGCACCTCAGGAACAAGGGCGGCCATGACGTCACCGTCTACAACCGCACCAAGGCAAAAGCCGAGCAGTGGGTGGCCCAGCATGGCGGCAAACTGGCGCTGACGCCGGCCGAAGCGGCCGAAGGCAAGGACTTCGTCTTCTCATGCGTCGGCAATGACGATGATCTGCGTTCGGTCACCACAGGTGCGAACGGCGCCTTCGCCGCGATGAAGAAAGGCGCCATCTTCATCGACAACACCACCGCCTCGGCCGAGGTCGCGCGTGAGCTTGACGAAGCCGCGCGCAAGGCGGGTTTCTCCTTCCTCGACGCGCCGGTGTCCGGCGGCCAGGCCGGCGCCGAGAACGGCGTGCTGACCGTCATGGTCGGCGGCGATGAGGCCGCCTTCGACAAGGCGCGGCCCGTCATCGACGCCTACGCCCGCATGGTCGGCCTGATGGGATCGGCGGGTGCCGGCCAGCTGACGAAAATGATCAACCAGATCGCCATTGCCGGCCTCGTTCAGGGGCTGGCCGAAGGCATCCATTTCGGCAAGAAGGCGGGGCTCGACATCGAGAAGGTGATCGAGGTGATCTCCAAGGGAGCGGCCGGCTCCTGGCAGATGGAGAACCGCCACAAGACGATGAATGCCGGCAAATATGATTTCGGCTTCGCCGTCGACTGGATGCGCAAGGATCTCGGCATCTGCCTGGCGGAGGCCAACCGCAACGGCGCCAAGCTGCCGGTGACGGCGCTTGTCGACCAGTTCTACAAGGATGTGCAGGACATGGGCGGCAAGCGCTGGGACACGTCGTCGCTGCTGGCGCGCCTCGAAAAATAGGCGACGCAATGGCCCTGCCCGGTCCGAGCTGGAGCGCCGACGACATCGTCGCTCATTTGCGCGCGATCGGCACCGAGGCGAACCGGGCAGGCATGGCGCGCTTCGGCATCAACACCACGAGCGCGCTCGGCGTCGGCAATTCCGAATTGCGGCCGCTGGCGCGCAAACTGAAGAAGAACCACGAGCGATCGCTTCTGCTGTGGGACAGCGGTGTCCGCGAAGCGCGGCTGATGGCGGCCTTCACCGGCGAGCCGAACAAGGTCGGCATCGATCAATGCCGGCGCTGGGCGGCGGATTTCGACAGCTGGGAGATCGTCGACACCGTCGCGGACCTGTTCGCCGAAACGCCGTTCTGGCGCGAACTGATCGACGAGTTTGCCGAAGACGAACGCGAATTCGTCCGCCGCACCGCCTTCGCCATGCTGGCCTGGAGCGCGGTGCATCTCAAGAAAGAGCCGGACGCGACCTTCCTTGCCTATCTGCCGCTGATCGAGAGACATGCCGGCGACCCGCGCAATTTCGTCCGCAAGGCGGTCAATTGGGCGTTGCGGCAGATCGGCAAGCGGTCGATGAGCCTGCACGCCCCTGCCCTTGCGCTCGCAGAAAAACTGGCGGCATCGTCCGACAAGACGGCACGCTGGATCGGCAAGGATGCGGTGAAGGAACTGACCGATGCCAGACAGCTCGAAAGGCTCGCAGCCGCAAAAGCCTGACCTTGCCGGTATTCGCTTCGTCGAGGTGACGCCGGAGACGCGCGCCGGCTTCGAGAATCTGTTCGAGCAGCCGGGCGCGCCGAAATATTGCTGGTGCATGGCCTGGCGCCATTCCAGCCGCGAGCACAGTGAGAACGATGAGAAGAAGCGCATGATGATGGCGCTCATCGATGCCGGCACCCCGGTCGGCATCGTCGCCGAGTTGGGCGGCAGACCAGTCGGCTGGTGCTCGGTCGCGCCGCGCGAAACCTACCGGAAGCTTTCGAAGCAGCAGGACGACACCGAAACCGGCATATGGTCGATCGTCTGCTTCTATGTGCCGAGGGCTTTGCGCGGCGGCGGGCTGGCTTCCGCCCTGCTCGATGCGGCGATCGACCATGCCTTCCGCAAAGGCGCACGCATCATCGAGGCCTATCCCGTCGACGAGGCGGCGCCGAGCTATCGCTTCATGGGTTTTCGCGACATGTTCGTCGCGCGAGGCTTCCATGAAATCGGCACCGCCGGCACGCGTCGGCATCTGATGCGGCTGAACCGTTGAGCCCGGACCGGTCACGACGCTTTTACTCGATTCCGCCAATGGACAGGCGGAGGATGGAGCGGCCATGAACAAGCGTTTCAGATCGTGCGCGACGCTGGTCGCCGGGTTGCTTTTCGCTGCCTCGGGAGCCGATGCCGCGGCCGATGTCGCGCATATCCTGTGGAAGGACCTGCGCCCAGCCACGCAAGCCGTTGCCGAGGATGCGAACCTGCCGATGATCGCGGCAAAACTGCCAGACCACGGTGAGACCTTGTCGCTCAATCTGCAGGACAAGACGATACAATTAGCCGGCTATGCATTGCCAGTCGATCGCGATGGCGACCTCGTCTACCAGTTCCTGCTGGTGCCGTGGACCGGCGCCTGCAGCCACATGCCGACGCCGCCACCGAACCAGATCGTGCTGGTGACGCCGGCGCACCCCTACAAGATGAAAGAGACCTACGAGCCGGTCGCCGTCATCGGCGTGCTGAAGCCCGGCATGGAGAAGAGCCAGCTCTTCATCCTCGACGGCGTCTCGATCGTCCAGTCGGGCTACACGGTGCGCAGGGCCGAGGTGGCAAGCGTCGACAGCGTGCCGGACACGGTCACGCTGCCGGTCAACTCGCCGTGGAATTTCCTCAACAAAAAGAAGAACTAAGCTCGCCGCCCCACTCAAGTGCGGGAATCGGCGAGCACCCTGTGATCACGCCGCGTTCGCGCCCGATTCCTTGTCCAGCACCATGTAGTCGAGCGGGATCTCGGTCGTGTATTTGATCTGCTCCATGGCGAAGGACGAGGAGACGTCGCGGATCTCGATCTTGGCAATCAACCGCTTGTAGAAAGCGTCATAGGCGGCGATATCCGGAACCACCACGCGCAGCAGGTAATCGACATCGCCGCTCATGCGGTAGAACTCGACCACTTCCGGGAATTCCTGGATGACCTCGGAGAAGCGCCGCAGCCATTCATGGCTGTGCGAATTGGTGCGGATCGACACGAAGACGGTGACGCGCACATTGACCTTCACATGGTCGAGAATGGCAACGCGCCGCTGGATGACGCCCTCCTCCTCGAGCTTCTGGATGCGCCGCCAGCACGGCGTGGTCGACAGGCCGACTTTCTTGGCGACATCGGCGACCGCGAGCGTCGCGTCCTCCTGCAGGAGGCGGAGAATTTTTCTGTCGAGACGATCCATGGGAAGCTCCAGGGGAATAGTTTGGCTATAATCCCTTTTATCCAAGCCTTTCACAAGAAAGAAATTCTGCCGATGGCGGCAAAAGCGAGTGATTTCTTGCAAGATGCCTAATCGATGCGATAGCGGATTTCCGACCTCAGGAAGGGCAGCAAATCCATTTCAAACCAGGGATTCTTCTTCAGCCAGCCGGTGTTTCGCCAGGATGGATGCGGCAGCGGCAGCACTTTCGGGACGGCCGGTCCATCCCATATGGCGCGCCAGTTCCTGACTGTCTCGGTCAGCGACGGCAGGCGTGTCGTGCCCATATGCCAGGCCTGCGCATAGCCGCCGATGGTCAGAACCAGGTCGATCTGCGGCATCAGCGCCATCAATTGAGCGCGCCAGGCTGGCGCGCATTCGCGGCGCGGCGGCAGGTCGCCACCCTTGGCGTCCTGTCCGGGAAAGCAAAAGCCCATCGGAACGATGGCGAATTTTTCGGTGTCGTAGAACTCATCGCCGCTCACACCGAGCCAGCTTCTCAGCCGGTCTCCGGAGGCGTCGGTGAACGGCACGCCCGACAAATGCACTTTTGTGCCCGGCGCCTGGCCGGCAAGCAGGACCCGCGCGGTGGAGGACGGCTGCAGCACCGGCCGCGGCTCATGCGGTAAAGGCCGCCCAAGCGGCTCCTCGACGCAGATGCGGCAGGTCCGCACCTTGGCGGTGAGGCGCTCCAGCGCTTCTCTCATATCAGGCAGATTGTCCAATTGTTGTCGCTCAGGCCGCTGCGCTCGGCCGGCTTGTAAGCGCTGCATACCAGCGCAGCACGTTCGTGCACTCCTCCGGCACCCTGATGCGTGCCGGCTTCATGAAATCGATGGCGATCATCCCGGTGATGTCGGCGACCGAGTAGCTGTCGCCGGCGGCGAATTCGCGCTCCGCCAGTTCGTGGTCGAGGAGGTGCAGGAATTCGATCGCTTTCGGTTTGTTGGCCTCGCCCCATTCCGGGATTTGCGGCACTTCCCACTCCTTCATCGCAGGATGGATGTGCCGGAACGCGGCGGCGACACTGGCCATCAGGTTCAGTTCCATGCGCCTTTGCCACATCTCGACCATGGCCTTGCCGAGCGCGCCCGTGCCGAACAGCGCGGGCTTGGGGTGCAATTCCTCGAAATAGCGGCAAATGGCGATCGATTCGGTGATGATGGTGCCGTCGTCGAGCTCAAGCACAGGCAGGCGCCGCAGCGGATTGCGCTGAGCCACCTGCTCGCCGCGATGCTCCAGAGCGCCCATGTCGACGGGCACCAGCGGCACCGTCAGCCCCTTCTCGGCAAGGAAGACGCGCACGCGCCGGGGGTTGGGCGCTCGGCCGCCATCGAACAACTTCATTCCATCCTCCAGCTTCTCCATCGGATCATAGGCGGCTCCGCCCATCACCAGAAGCGAACAAATTCGCGCAGCACGTCGCCGAACGAGGCGAGCACGCCGTGCTTTCTCTCGACCGGCGCATTGTGATGGCTGTCACGCCATTGCTGCGGCTCCTCGAAGGCGCCTGCCCAGATGCCGGCCTTGGCCGCTCTCGCCACCGCTTCCTCGGTCTCGAAGTCGCCGAAGGCAACCGCCCATCCGGCCTGCACCTGGGCCCGGTTCAGGTCGGCGTCACCTGCCCTGCAGTCGCCGAGCAGGCGGCCGTAGCGGTCGCGCTGCCAGCCGCTGCAGGAAACAGGCCTGCCGGCGATCAGGCGTACCAGCGCCTGCCGCGCCAGCTTGCCGCAGGGATAGTCGGCGCCGGCCTTCTGGCAGGTCTGCTGATACTCCGGAGCGTCGATGCCGCGCATGCGAATGCGCTCGGTCCCGAGCGTGATCGAATCACCGTCATTGACGATCGCCGTGCCTTGCTCCCTGCGTGTTTCGAAGCGGTCGAGGCGGGCCGCCACCAGGATAAGCAATCCGAGCAAGAGGAAGGCCAGCCCATAGTCCAGCAGCTCGCGCCAGAGGCTTCGCGGCGAGCTTGCCGCGTAGCGGCGGCGCGGTCCTCGCGGCCCGAAACGGCTCATATGGCAAACAGTCTCTTAATCATTCGAACGTAGCTTAACGAACTGACAGTCGCTGCGCGCAGAAATTGAAGTCTGTATGCCTTTGCAACGCTCGAACACAGCGGATAAATTTATTGTGGACCGCCGTAAACCGCACCGCAACAGCGATGTGGCGCGCGCGGTGCGCAAGACGCGCGACCGCCTCTCGCAGCAGGCGGGCAGCCTCGATTTCGACCGTGAACTGCTGAAACTGCATGCGCGCGCCATGGTGGTCGGCGCGGTCGCGATCCCGCTGCTCGTGCTCGCCGTGGCGGCCGTTGGTCGGCTGGCGGGAATGGACAGCCAAGTCACCATCTGGGCCTTGTCGATGCTGCTTTGCTACGCGATCGTCGCTTTCATGGCGCGTCGCGTGGAGCGAACCGAGGCAGCCGAACTCGACCCGGCGCAGACGCGCCGCGACTTCTTGATCGGCCACTTCCTGTGCGGCCTTGGCTGGGCGTGGTTCGCCTGGATCGGCTGCGACACCTGCCAGATCGACCAGTTCCATGTGGCCAAGGCCATGGTGCTGCTGGTCGCCATGGCGACGACCGCCGTGATGGCCTCCTCGCTTGGCGGTGCGCTGTTGGCCACCTTTACAATTCCCGTTGCCGTTTACGTCTACACCATCCTGCGCCTGTGGACGCCGATCGAAGCCACGATGGCGGCGTTGCTTATCGCCGCGCTTCCCTTCTTCGGCTACGTCGCGCGTCATCTCAACCGGGCGTCGTTGATGCTGCTCTCCTTCCGCTCGGAGAAGGACGCGCTGATCGCCGAGGTGGAGACGGCCAAATCGATGTCGGACGAGGCAAGGCGGCGCGCCGAGGACGCCAATCTGGCGAAATCGCGTTTTCTCGCCTCCATGAGCCACGAACTCAGGACGCCGCTCAACGCCATCCTTGGCTTCTCCGAAGTGATGGCCAATGAAGTGCTGGGGCCGATGAACAATCCGACCTACCGCGACTATGCCCATGACGTGCACGAGTCCGGACAGCACCTGCTCGACCTGATCAACGAGATCCTCGATTTGTCGCGCATCGAGGCCGGCCGCTACCAGCTCAACGAGGAGCCGGTCGTGCTGGTGACCATAGTCGAGGATTGCTGCCACATGATGGAGCTGCGTGCCCGCAACAAGGACATCCGCGTCATCCAGGAATTCGAGGAGACCTTGCCGCGGCTCTTCGCCGATGAGCGCGCAGTCAGGCAGATCACGCTCAACCTCCTGTCCAATTCGATCAAGTTCACCCCGTCCGGCGGCGAAGTGCGCGTACGCGTCGGCTGGACCGCCGGCGGCGGTCAGTACATATCGGTCAAGGACAACGGACCGGGCATACCGGAGGAGGAAATCCCGGTGGTGCTTTCCGCTTTCGGCCAGGGCTCCATCGCCATCAAGAGCGCCGAACAGGGAACCGGCCTCGGCCTGCCGATCGTGCAGGGCCTGCTCGCCATGCATGGCGGCGAGTTCGAGCTGCATTCCAAGCTGCGTGAGGGCACCGAGGCGATCGCCATTTTCCCGTTGAGCCGGGTGATGGAAGAACTGCCGGCTTTGCCGACCAAGACCGTTGCGGCGCGGGGGCGCCGCTGAGGCAATCCCTGTCGGCTCTAAAGCCGGATAGCCATCGCCATGCCGGAACTGGTCAACGCCGCGGCCTTGACGATTCCGGCGGCGAGAGCGGCCCCTACCCCTTCGCCATGGCTGATGCCGAAATCGAGCAGTGGCCGCAGTCCGAGCCGTTCGGCCGCCTTGGCGTGGCCGGGCTCCGGCGACAGGCTGGCAAGCAGGCAGTGATCGAGCGCGCCAGGATTGGCCGCGTAAAGGGCAGCGGCCGCCGCGGTCGCCGCGAACCCGTCGAGCAGGACAGGAATCTTCTCCATGCGCGCCGCCAGAATGGCGCCGCAGATCGCCGCGAACTCGCGCCCGCCGACCCTGCGCAAGGCCTCGAGCGGATCGTCCAGGCCGGAACCGTGGAGTGCCAGCGCCCGATCGACGACCTCGGCCTTGCGCGCGGTCATCGCAGCGTCGGCGCCCGACCCCGGCCCGACCCAATCGGCCCCGTTGCCGCCGAACAGCGCGGCGCAAAGAGCGGCGGCGATCGTCGAATTGCCGACTCCGAGATCACCCAGGCACAGAAGATCGGCGCCGCCCGCCACCGCCTCCATGCCGAAGGCCATGGTCGCGGCGCAGCCGCGTTCGTCGAGCGCGGCTTCCTCGGTGACGTCGCCCGTGGGAATGTCTAAGGCGAGGTCGAAGACTTTCAGGCCGAGATCGTTGGCGACGCAGACCTGGTTGATCGCGGCGCCGCCGGCGGCGCAGAGTTCGACCTCATTGGCGGTCGCCGCCACCGGACGCGGCGAAATGCCATGCCTGACGGCGCCGTGATTGCCGGCGAAGATCGCCATTAGCGGCCGGTTGATCGCCGGTGGCGCGCGTCCGCTCCAGGCGGCAATCCAGGCCGCGATGTCCTCGATGCGCCCGAGCGATTCCTTCGGTTTGTCCGCTTTGGCGAACAGCGCGCGGACACGGGCGGCCGCCGCGTCATCAGCAGGCGGCAACGCCGCCATGAGGCTTCGGAAATCGTCGAAAGGCGTTGCGGTCATTTATGTCGGTCGCGGTCCGTTGCGGAAATCGCAAGCGGCATAGCCGCCTTCTCCAGCCGGCACAACCGCCTGACGATGCCGCGAACGCGTTGCCCTGTGGCGCATTGCGGAGGGCTTGCATTGCTCCGGCGGTTGCACCATGTGGAATAAAGGCAAGAGAACAGCATGTCCGCCATCGAATCCCCCTGCATCCTGGTCTGTTCGATCGATATGAAAACCGGCTTCTGCTTCGGTTGCGGCCGCACGCGCGACGAGATTTCCGGCTGGCTGACGATGACCCCCGAAACGCGCCGGGCGGTGATGTCCGAATTGCCGGCGCGGCTCGAAACGGTCGAGCGGCGGCCGCGTCGTGAAACCCGGCGCAGCCGCATGGCGCGCGAGCGCGGCGTCTTGTGAGAAGAAACCGATGAACCGGCTGTTCTGGATCGTCATGGCGGTGATCGGCGTCGGGCTGGTGCTGCTGATGCTCAACAATTCAGCCGGCCACACCTTCGGCATGGCCAACAACGATTTCGGCCGGCTGATCTGGGTCGGCGTGCTGGTCATGGTGATCGGCGCGAGCCTGCTCCGCTCCGGTCGGCCGATGGGCGACATGGCGCGCAATCTCGGCGTCTGGGCCGCGTTCGTGCTCGTGCTGATCGCAGGCTACCAGTATCGCTACGAATTGCAGGACGTCGCGAGCCGCGTGACCGCCGGCCTCGTCCCGGGCAGCCCGCTGGCGCTCGGCGTGGAGAACGGCCGCCCGACCGTCACGCTCGACAAGGCCGACAACGGCCATTTCGAGGCCCGCATCCTGGTCAACGGCACCCCGGTGCGCGCCGTGGTCGACACGGGTGCGACGAGCACGGTGCTGACGTCCGAAGATGCGCAAGCCGCGGGGTTCAACCCGGCGGCGCTCAGCTACAGCGTGGACGTCTCCACCGCCAACGGCATGGCGCGCGCGGCGACGGTCAAGACCGACGAGGTGGCGATCGGCGGCATCGTGCGCAAGGACATGTCGGTGATGGTCGCTGCGCCCGGCATGTTGGACCAAAGCCTGCTCGGCATGAACTTCATCGGTTCATTGTCGGGCTTCGACGTGCGCGGCGACCGCATGATCCTGCGGGACTGATCAAAGGTCAGGCTGCCTCTGCTTCCGCGGCCGTGAGATCAATCGCGGCGAACGCGGTCTTCAACACCTCCGCCCCGGCGCCAGGCCTGTTCGCATCCGTCGACAGGATTTGCCGGAAGCGGCGCGCCCCAGGCAAGCCGTGGAACAGTCCGACCATGTGGCGCGTAATGTGGCCGAGCCGCCCGCCCCGCTCGATATGGCGCGCCGCGTAGCCGGCCATGGCGTCGATCAGCGCCGCGTAGTCGAAGGTGGTCGCCGCCTCGCCGTAGAAGGCGGCATCGACGCCGGCAAGGATGCCGGGCGTGTGATAGGCCGCGCGGCCGAGCATCGCGCCGTCGACATGCCCGAGATGAGCCGACGCCTCGGCAAGCGATTGAATGCCGCCATTGATGCCGATGAATTCGTCCGGCTTTCTGGCCTTCAGCCGGTAGGCGCGCGGATAGTCGAGCGGTGGAATTTCCCGGTTCTCCTTGGGGCTCAGCCCCTCCAGCCAGGCCTTGCGGGCATGCACCCAGAGCGCGTCGGCGCCCGCGGCGAGAACGCTGTCGGCAAGCATATCGAGAGCAGGCTCCGGGTCTTGCTCGTCGACGCCGATGCGGCATTTGACCGTGACGGGGATTTTCACCGAAGCCTTCATCGCGGCGACGCATTCGGCGACCAGAACCGGCGTCTTCATCAGGCAGGCGCCGAACGTCCCCGACTGAACGCGGTCGGACGGGCAGCCGACATTGAGGTTGACCTCGTCATAGCCGAACGTCTCACCAATCCGCGCCGCTTCGGCGAGTTTTTGCGGGTCCGATCCGCCAAGCTGCAGGGCAACCGGATGCTCAGCGTCATCGAAGCCGAGCAGCCGCTCGCGAGCGCCATGGATGACGGCATCGGCCACAACCATCTCGGTGTAGAGCAGAGCCCGGCGCGTCAACTGGCGGTGGAAGAACCGGCAATGCCGATCCGTCCAGTCCATCATTGGGGCTATGGCAAGCCGCACCTTTTTGTAATCGATGCTCTTTTCCATCACGTCCGGCGGATTCTCTGATCCTCGATCAACAAGGCATCGCGCTCACATAAGCGATTTCGCGACGATTTCCTACCGGGTGCCCCAGAACTGCGCGGAATGACAAAGGGGAAGACATCTCGGCCATGTCGGGACCGATGCAAAACGACAAACTGCCCGCCGCGCCGAGTAGGCGCGGCGTTCTCAAATACCGGCTTAGCCTACCGCCTCAGGGCGTAGACATTGTCCATCGACGCACCACCCAGCGGCAGCGCCATGTCGTCGTCTAGCAGCCGGGTGATGCGGGCAAAGCCGACAAAGGCTTTGCGCGCTTCCTCGGCCGACATCTTGCCCGACACAGCCGCCGCGCAGCAATTCAGGGCGCATTGATAAACCGGGCCGCGTCTGCCCGTTGGCCACTTCCGCAGGAACACCATCGCCTCGGAGACGCTATCGACTTCCTCCACAGGGTATCCCTGCCCACGCGCAATTCGCACTGGGGTAAAGAAATGCAAGCGATCCATAGTTTTCCTCCCGGTCGGCCGCAGAGCAGCCGAACCTTATTAAACGCACGTCTTATGGATCGGTTCCAAACAAATTTGGTTGCTGTCGGAAAAAATTCGGAACCGGCAAGCCTGCGCGAAAACCGCTTGGCGACTCAGCTCGGTTCAAGTCCGAAGCCGTCGGATAACGGCGATTCTCATTGAATATCTTTAAGGCGAAAGCCGGCAAATGGGTTGCTTGCCGGTTCCCCGGCGTCAGGCTTAACCTCTACAG
This sequence comes from Mesorhizobium sp. B2-8-3, assembly GCF_006440815.1. Lineage (NCBI taxonomy): Bacteria > Pseudomonadati > Pseudomonadota > Alphaproteobacteria > Hyphomicrobiales > Phyllobacteriaceae > Mesorhizobium > Mesorhizobium sp. B2-8-3. Next base: position 210,676 of record NZ_VFTW01000003.1, on the reverse strand, counting down.
TCAAACGCGTGAGGGCGCGTTTGCAACAAGGGGAACACTTGCAATGACCATTCAAGGCGCATCGCCTGACCTCTACAACGAGGATCTGGCTCCGGCAACGGTCAGGAACTGGGGACCGTTTTCGATCTTCAACGTCTGGACCTCGGACGTCCACAGCCTCTGGGGCTACTACCTGGCGGCCAGCCTGTTTCTGTTCTGCGGCGGCTTCGTCAACTTCATCATCGCCATCGGCATCGGCTCGCTGATCATCTACGCGCTGATGAACATGGTCGGCTATGCCGGCGTGAAGACCGGCGTGCCCTACCCCGTGCTTGCCCGCGCCTCCTTCGGCATCTGGGGCGCCAACGTCCCGGCTCTGGTGCGCGCGATCGTCGCCTGCTTCTGGTACGGCGCCCAGACGGCCGCGGCTTCAGGCGCCATCGTGGCGCTGCTGACGCGCCTGCAATGGTTCGACGAGTTCAACAAGAGCTCGCACTTTCTGGGACATTCGACCCTGGAGGTGATCTGCTTCGTCATCATCTGGGCGCTGCAGTTGCTGATCATCCAGAAGGGCATGGAAACCGTCCGCCGCTTCCAGGACTGGGCCGGCCCGGCCGTGTGGATCATGATGCTGATCCTGGCTATCTATCTTTGCGTCAAGTCGGGCACTTTCGCCTTCACCAGCGACATCCCGATGGATGTGCTGCTGGACAAGACCAAGGACGCCGGCGTTCCGGGCGAGCCCGGTTCCTGGACCGCGCTGTTCGCGGTGGCGGCGATCTGGGTGACCTATTTCTCGGCGCTCTACCTCAACTTCTGCGATTTCGCCCGCTATGCGCCGGACAAGGCGGCGCTGCGCAAGGGCAACATCTGGGGCCTGCCGGTCAATCTCATCCTGTTCTCGCTGGTGGCCGGCGTCACGACGATCGCCGCTTATGACGTCTACCATGAGGTGCTGCTCCATCCCGACCAGATCTCGGCCAAGTTCGACAGCTGGTTCCTGGCCGCTCTCGCCGCGTTGACCTTCGCGGTGGCGACGCTGGGCATCAACGTCGTGGCGAATTTCGTCTCGCCGGCATTCGACTTCTCCAACGTCTTCCCGCGCCAGATCGACTTCAAGAAGGGCGGCTACATCGCGGCGCTGATCGCCCTGGTGCTCTATCCCTTCGCGCCATGGGAAGGCAGCGCCGCTTCCTTCGTCAACATCATCGGCGCGACGATGGGACCGATCTTCGGCGTGATGATGGTCGACTACTACCTGATCCGCAAAAGCGAGGTCGACGTCGAGGCGCTCTATCGCGAGGACGGCGAGTTCCGTTTCCAGAGCGGCTGGCATGTCAACGCCTTCATCGCCGCCGGCATCGGCGCCATCTTCTCCTCGATCCTGCCCAACTTCACCAACTGGCTGCCGTCCTGGTGGGGCGTCTATGGCTGGTTCTTCGGCGTGGCGATCGCGGGCGCCGTCTACTACGTGCTGCGCACCATGGCGCTCGGAGCAGGTGCGAAGGTGGCGAAGGCTTGAAAATGAGGCAGTAGGCAGTAGGGCTTAGGCAATAGAGAACACTCTCCTACTGCCTACTGCCTACTGCCTACTGCCTACTGCCTACTGCCTACTGCCTACTGCCTACTGCCTACCATCTCCGCCAAGCGCCGCACCGTGTTCCAGTTGCGCGACGTGCCGATGCCCATGCGCTTGTGGCTTGCTGCCGCGAGCAGGCGCGAGCTCGGTCTTTCGCGGGAAAAGACCACCCAGATATCGCCGTCGACCAAAAGCACCTTCTCGTCCTCGGCAGCGTAGGCCTGGAGCGCTGCGGCGGCCTCGACGGGCGCCGGCCTGCGCATGACGCGCACCGCCACCTGGTCGGCGGCGTCCGCGGAATCGTCCGGGAATGGATTGCCGGCCGCGAGCTTCAACCAATCCTCCGCGCCGCGCACGATAATATCGACATGGCGGCCGAAAGTCTCTTCGAAGGCCTTTTCCAGCCGATGCTCGAGATCGGAAATTCTGGCCGTCCGCGCCTCGAAGACCAGATTGCCCGTCGCCACCAGCGTTCGGACGTTCTTCAGGCCGATCCTTTCGGCCATCGCCTTGAGGTCCGACATGACGACCCGCCGTCCCTCGCCGAGGATGATGCTGTAAAGCAGCGCGACGTAAGTCTGCATGGCACGGTTCGCCAGCCGATCGCTCAGACCAGCCGCGACTGATCCACCGCGGCCGAGATGAAGCTCGCGAACAGCGGATGCGGGTCGAGCGGGCGGCTCTTCAGCTCGGGGTGATACTGCACGCCGATGAACCAGGGATGGTCGGGATATTCGACCGTCTCCGGCAGCACGCCGTCGGGCGACATGCCGGCAAACACCAGGCCGCAATCCTCGAGCCGCTGCTTGTAGTCGATGTTGACTTCGTAGCGGTGCCGGTGGCGCTCGGAAATCTGCGTGTCGCCGTAGATATCCGCTATTTTCGAGCCCTTGGCGAGTTCGGCCTGATAAGCGCCAAGCCGCATCGTGCCGCCGAGATCGCCTGTGACCCTGCGCTTCTCAAGCATATTGCCCTTCAGCCACTCGGTCATGAGGCCGACGACGGGCTCGTCGGTCGGGCCGAACTCGGTCGACGATGCATGGTCGACACCCGCCAGCGAGCGGGCCGCCTCGATGCAAGCCATCTGCATGCCGAAGCAGATGCCGAAGTAAGGCACCTTGCGTTCGCGCGCGAACTTTGCCGCCAGGATCTTGCCTTCCGAACCGCGCTCGCCGAAGCCGCCGGGAACAAGGATGCCGTGCACCTTCTCCAGCCATGGCGCAGGATCTTCCTTCTCGAAGATCTCGCTTTCGATCCAGTCGAGCTTGACCTTGACGCGATTGGCGAGGCCGCCATGCGACAGCGCCTCGATCAGCGATTTGTAGGCGTCCTTGAGGCCGGTATATTTGCCGACGATGGCGATCGTCACCTCGCCTTCCGGATTGTGGATGTGGTTGGAAAGCTTTTGCCACGGCTCCATGCGCGGCTTCGGCGCCGGGTCGATGCCGAAGGCCGCCAGCACTTCCGAATCGAGGCCTTCCTGGTGATAGGCCAGAGGCACGTCGTAGATATGCGGCACGTCCAGCGCCTGGATGACGGCGCTTTCGCGCACGTTGCAGAACAGCGAAAGTTTCCGACGCTCTTCCTTCGGGATCGGCCGGTCGGCGCGCACCAGAAGGATGTCCGGCGCGATACCGATGCCGCGCAGTTCCTTGACCGAATGCTGCGTCGGCTTGGTCTTCAATTCGCCGGCGGTCGGGATGTAGGGCATCAGCGTCAGATGCACATAGACCGCATTGTTGCGCGGCAGGTCGTTGCCGAGCTGGCGAATCGCTTCCAGGAACGGCATCGCCTCGATATCGCCGACCGTGCCGCCGATCTCGCACAGCACGAAGTCGTAGTCGTCATTGCCGTCCAGCACGAAATGCTTGATCTCGTCGGTGACGTGCGGGATCACCTGGACAGTCGCGCCAAGATAGTCGCCGCGCCGCTCGCGCTCGATGATGTTCTTGTAGATGCGGCCGGTGGTGATGTTGTCTTGCTGGTTTGCCGAGCGCCCGGTGAAGCGCTCGTAATGGCCGAGATCGAGGTCGGTCTCGGCGCCGTCATCGGTCACGAACACTTCGCCATGCTGGTACGGCGACATCGTCCCGGGGTCGACATTGAGGTAGGGATCGAGCTTTTTGATCCGCGCGCGATAGCCTCGCGCCTGCAGAAGAGCCCCAAGAGCTGCTGCGGCGATGCCTTTTCCGAGTGAGGAAACCACGCCGCCTGTGATGAATACATATCGCGCCATGGGAGTCATCGCTTAACGCGGCCTGATTGATTCCGCCAGAGAAAAAACCGCCGCGAAGGCTTTTTCCCTAATGGCGCGGGTGCTCGCAAAGAGCCTTTCCCGAAGCATATCGCCCAAACGCATGGAACGGTTTGAGGGAACGACATGCTTCAAGGCAAAGATTCAAAACAAAAGGGCCGGCGTCGCCGGCCCTTTGGGCAGTTTGTTGGAAATCGTTAGATGATAACGACCTTGGTGCCGATCCTGACGCGGCTGTAGAGGTCCATGACGTGCTCGTTGATCATGCGGAAGCAGCCGTTCGAGGCGCTGGTTCCGATCGACTGGGGAGCAATCGTGCCATGGATGCGCAGATGCGTGTCCTTCTTGCCGTCATAGAGGTAGATGGCGCGCGCGCCGAGCGGGTTCTGGCCGCCGCCGTTCATGCCGTCCTTGTACTGGCCGTAATGCTTAGGCTCGCGCTTCTGCATGTCGAGCGTTGGGATCCAGCGCGGCCATTCCTGCTTGTCGCCGACAGCCACGGTGCCCTTGAACTGCAGTCCTTCGCGACCGACCGCGATGGCATAGCGCCGCGCCGTCGAAAAGCTCTCGACGAGGTAAAGGCGACGAGCAGTGGTATCGATGACGATGGTGCCCGGCTCATAACCCGAGAACGCAACGTCCTGCGGCACGAATTCCGGCTTCACCTTGAAGGGTCGCTTGGCGTCCTTCTTGGCCAGCGCCGAATCGAGCGCGCGGGTCTCGGGCAGGTAGCTGATCGAAGTCGATTGTACGCCGCCGCCGAAGAGGCCGTCGAACAGACCGCCGCTGCTCGCCTGTTTCTGGCCGGGCTGCTCACTGCGCAGTTCACCGTTGTTGCCGGTGGCGGCGATGTTCATGGCCTCAGCCGGGATAGGCTCCTCGGCCTTGGCCGGGATGATCGGCGCGACCGGCTCCAGCAGCGAAATGATCTTGGTGGTCTTCTTGGCCGGCTTGGCGTCGGCGACTTCAGCCGGCGCGGCCGTACCCTTCTTGGCAAGCCATTCCTGGCGCGCCGCGTCAGCCTTGGCCTTGGCGGCCTCGCGCATTGCCATCTTGCGAGCCTCGAGCGCCTTATCCTTTGCCGCCTGCTTGTCGGCGGCGATCTTGGCCTCGAGCTTGCCGATCTGCGCGAGATCGTCAGAGGTCGGATTTTTCTTCTTCTTGAGAAGCTTCAACTGCGATGCGTCGCTCTTGGCGGCGACAGGAATTGCGTCGGTCTTCTCTACCGACGGTGAAGAGACCATGTTTGCCGGTCCGGCGATGGCCGCGGAACCCATGCCGAGGACGGCACAGACTCCCAAAATGATGAAGCTGCGAAGCTGCATGGCGAAGATCCGATCGTTCAAATGCAAGTTGCCCACGGCGTCGCCCGGCGCCCCCCAAGGACGCCGAAAAGTGCCGCGCGCAATCTATAATCGATTAGCCGTCATCGCCTCAAGCTGAGGCAGGCGCTACGCCCGATTGAATCTTCGTGATCGGGCGCGCATTTGCCGCGACTGTGTTCAAAGAACAACAGATCGCGGCCGAGCCTGTCCGGCTACTGGTTCGGAACCTGAGGGGTGACCGGCAAGGTGACGCCGTTGGCCGCCGGCGCGGTGGTCGGATTCGCGGGCGCCGGAGCAGGCGTTGCGGCCGGGGCCGGCGCGGTGGTGCCATTGGCAAGCGGCGTGGTGGTCGTCGCACCGCCGGCCGGGGCCGCGGGTTGCGAGCTGCCCACCGGTCCATTCGATCCCGGCAGCTGGTTGAGCACGCCGTTGCCCGAGGTCGACGTTGCCGGACGGTCGAGGATGTCGATCGGCTTTTCGCCGTAGCGGGCAATGATCGACAGCGCCAGCGACGTCACGAAGAAGGCCGCCGCCAGGATGGCGGTGGCGCGGGTCAGCGCGTTGGCAGCGCCCCGCGCGGTCATGAAACCGGAACCGCCGCCGATGCCCAGGCCGCCGCCTTCGGAGCGCTGCAGCAGCACCACGCCGACAAGGGCAAGCACGACCATGAGGTGGACGACGATCAGTACGGTTTCCATAATTTATCCTGGCGAGGCCTTGCGCGCGACCGCGCATACGACCGATGATTTGGAGGCGGCTCCTTACAATGCTTTGGCGGCATTTCCAAGCCCGTGGCCGGGAATATGGGAACCAATGCGGCCATTACAACGATTTAGCCCACGCGAGCCTGGGAGACGGCTAGGGTGTGTTGAGATTCAGGTCAGGCCGAGCCGAGAACGGTGGTTTCCGAGAAACGGAGCGGAGCGTACTAAAGTACGTGAGCACCGGAAGCGCAGGAAACCATCGTTCGCAGGCCGGCATCACCTGAATATCAACGCAGGCTAAGCCATGTTCATATAAGCTTCCGCTATGGCCAGGAAGTCGGCCGCCTTCAAGCTGGCGCCGCCGACCAGCGCGCCGTCGACATTGTCGACGCCGAGCAGTTCCACCGCGTTGGAAGGCTTGACCGAGCCGCCATAAAGAATGCGCATCCTGGCCGCGGCATCGCCGAGCAGCGCCGTCAGCTTGCCCCGGATATGCGCGTGCGCGTCGGCGACGTCGGCGGCGGTCGGCGTCAGGCCGGTGCCGATGGCCCAGACCGGCTCGTAGGCGATGATGGTGTTGGCGGCGGTGGCGCTCGCCGGTACGGAACCGTCAAGCTGGCGCGACAGGACATCGAGCGTGGCGCCCGCCTCCCGCTCGGCGCGCGTCTCGCCGATGCAGATGATGGCCACCAGTCCTGCCCGCCAGGCCGCCGATGCCTTGGCATGGACCATTGCATCGTCGTCGCCGAACAGTTCGCGGCGCTCGGAATGGCCGACGATGACGTGGCTCGCGCCGGCATCCTTGAGCATCTCGGCCGAAATCTCGCCCGTAAAGGCGCCGCTCTCCTTGGGATGGCAATCCTCTCCACCGGCCCGCACCGGCGTCCGCGACAGGATCTCGGCGGCGCGCTGGAGCAAGGTCGCCGGCACGCACACCAGCGCTTCGGTCTCCGCGTCGAGCCCGCTCATGAACCCGTTGCCGATCGACCGCAGCTCGTTGAGCGAGGCGCTGGTGCCGTTCATTTTCCAATTGCCGGCGACAAGCGGGCGGATTCCAGGGGTCATGGGGCGCGTTCTCCGAGCGACATTAAGCAGCGCCCTCACTACCAAAATCAGGTCACAAAGCAATCGACAGTGGACCGGAAGGGCGCTATTGCGCTTGTTTCAGACTCGGCGCATGCGAAAATGCGCAAAAATCGGAAGTATGCATGCTTGGTATATTGAGAAGCGCGGCGGGCACCTGGGTCGCGAAGGCGTTGCTGTCCTTGCTGGTGATCAGTTTCGCCGCCTGGGGCATCACCACCCGCATGGTGGGCGGTGTGCTGGGCGGTCATCACGCGGTCATCACGGCCGGTGGTACGGAGGTCTCGATCAACGAGTACCGCCTCGCTTACGACCGCCAGCTCAGCCTACTGTCGCAGCAATATGGCCAGCGCATCACCCACGACCAGGCCAAGCTGCTCGGTGTCGACAACCAGGTGCTGGCGCAGCTCGTTTCGGGCGCCGTGCTCGACGAACAGGCGCGCAAGCTCGGGCTCGGCCTCTCCAAGGATCGGCTGGCCGAACTGACGCGCGAGGATCCGGCTTTCAAAGGCCCCGGCGGCCAGTTCGATCGTCGGACCTTCGAGTATCTGCTGCGCGAGCTTGGCATGCGGCCTGAGGACTACCTCAGGAACCGCTCGCAGGTGGCCGTGCGCCAGCAGATCGTCGAGGCGATCTCCGACGGCCTCAAGGTTCCGCAGACCTTCCTGAAGGCGGTCTCTCTCTATCGCGGCGAGGATCGCACGATCGACTATCTCGTGCTGCCGAAGACGCTGGTGCAGCCGATCGAGGCGCCGTCGGACAGCGCCCTCAACGCCTATTTCGACGCCAACAAGAAGAACTATGCCGCGCCGGAATATCGCAAATTCTCCTATGTCAGGTTGGAGCCGCAGGACATAGCCGATCCGTCCGCGGTGACCGACCAGCAGGTCAGCGAGGACTACAACAAGAATATCGCGCGCTACACGACGCCCGAGATGCGCACCATCGAGCAGCTGGTGTTCAAGACGCCGGATGCGGCCAAGGCCGCTTTGGATTCGCTGAAGGCTGGCGCTACCTTCGACAAGCTCGTCACCGCCGAAGGCAAGACGCAGGCCGACACGCTGCTCGGCACGCTGGCCAAGGACAAGATCGCCGACAAGGCGGTGGCCGATGCGGCTTTCTCGCTCAATGCCAACGAGGTCAGCCAGGTCATCCAGGGCGCCTTCGGTCCCGTGCTCTTGCGCGTGACCGAGATCAAGCCACAGGTGGTGAAGCCGCTTTCGGAAGTGTCCGACCAGATCCGCAAGGACCTGGCGCTCGGCGAAGCGAACCGCATCCTGCTCGACGTGCATGACAGCTACGAGGACACCCGCGCCTCGGGCGCCTCGCTTGCCCAGGCCGCCGACAAGCTGAAGCTCAAGGTCGTCACCATCGACGCCATCGACCGTACCGGCCAGCGGCCGGACGGCACGATCGTCAACGACCTGCCGCAATCGGCCGAGCTGATCAAATCGGTGTTCGCGGCGGAGCCCAATACCGAGAACGAGGGCCTGACGACTGCCGACAACGGTTTCGTCTTCTACGAAGTGCAGTCGATCACGCCGGCGCGCGACCGCACGCTGGATGAAGTCCGCAAGAAGGTCGTCGCCGACTGGACGGAGGCCGAGACCGACAAGCGGCTCGACGCTAGGGCCCAGGAGCTGGAAAAACGCCTCAAGGCAGGCACCACGCTCGATATCATCGCCGGCGAGCTCAAGCTCGACAAGCAGACCAAGCGCGGTCTGAAGCGCGAAGCCGACGATGCCGATTTCGGCAAGGAAGGCGCCGCGGCCATGTTCGGCGTCGGCGAAGGCGGTACCGGTTTGATCGCCTCGCCCACCGGCGACGGCCAGATCCTGTTCAAGGTCGCCGAGGTCTTCGAGCCGGCAGGCGCCGATGGCAGCGCGGTGCCGGACGACGCGCAGAAATCCTTCGGCGCCGGCATGTCCGACGATCTGCTCGACCAGTTGGTGGCGCAGTTGCAGTCGCAATATGACGTTCGCATCGATCCGAACGCCGTTTCGCAAGCACAGACACGATGAGCGCTCTGAAGACACACATAGCCAAGGTCGCCACGGGCACCGCGCTTTCCTTCGAGGAAGCGCGCGAGGCGTTCGACATCATCATGTCGGGCGACGCGACGCCGGGCCAGATCGGCGGCTTCCTGATGGCGCTGCGCGTGCGCGGCGAGACGGTAGGCGAGATTTCCGGCGCGGTCGCCACGATGCGCGCAAAGATGCTGCGCGTCGAGGCGCCGCAAGGCGCCATCGACATCGTCGGCACTGGCGGCGACAATTCGCATTCGGTCAACATCTCGACCGCTTCGGCCTTCGTCATTGCAGCCGCCGGGGTGCCGGTCGCCAAGCATGGCAATCGCGGGCTGTCCTCGCTGACCGGCTCCGCCGACGTGCTGACGGCGCTGGGCGTCAGAATAGACATCCCGCCGGAGATGATCGGCCGCTGCATCCATGAGACCGGCGTCGGCTTCATGTTCGCGCCGGCGCATCATCCGGCGATGAAGCATGTCGGGCCGACCCGCGTCGAGCTCGGCACGCGCACCATCTTCAACCTGCTCGGGCCTTTGTCGAATCCCGCCGGCGTCAGTCGCCAGATGGTCGGCGTCTTCCTGCCGGAGTGGATCATGCCGGTGGCCGAGACGTTGAAGGCGCTGGGCGCCGACCATGCCTGGGTTGTCCATGGCGACGGCTATGACGAGATCACCACGACGGGTGAAACCCAGGTGGCGGAGCTTGTCGGCGGCGAGATCCGCAGCTTCATCCTGACGCCGGAAGCCTTCGGACTGAAGCGGCACACCAAGGAAGAGCTGCGCGGCGGCGACGCCGCCTACAACGCCAAGGAACTGCGCGATATGCTGGGCGGCGCCGCTGGCGCCTATCGCGATACGGTGCTGATGAATGCCGGCGCCGGGCTGGTCGTGGCCGGCAAGGCGACGACGCTTGCCGACGGCATCGCGGCGGCGGCGCAAGCGATCGACAGCGGTCGCGCGCTTGGCGTGCTGGACAAGCTCGTCGAGATTTCGAACGGATAAGGCCTTGTCGGACATCCTGCGCAAGATCGAAGCCTACAAGCGCGACGAGATCGCGGCAGCCAAGCTCGCCATGCCGCTCGCCGAGATCAAGGCGAAAGCCAGGGACGCCGAGCCGCCGCGCGGCTTCCTTGCTGCGCTCGAGGCCAAGCGCCGGGGCGGCGGCTTCGCGTTGATTGCCGAAATCAAGAAGGCCAGCCCCTCCAAGGGGCTGATCCGCGCCGATTTCGACCCGCCAGCCTTGGCCAAGGCCTATCAGAAAGGTGGCGCGACCTGCCTTTCGGTGCTGACCGACGCGCCATCCTTCCAAGGCGCGCCGGAATTTCTCACCAAGGCGCGCAAGGCGGTGTCCCTGCCCGCATTGCGTAAGGATTTCCTATTCGACCCTTACCAGGTCTACGAAGCACGAGCCTGGGGCGCAGACGCCATCTTGATCATCATGGCAAGCGTGGACGATGCTCTGGCGAGCGAATTGGAAGCTATCGCCTTCGAACTCGGGATGGACGCGCTGATCGAGGTGCATGACGAGGCCGAAACGGAGCGCGCGCTAAAATTGTCGTCGCGACTGATCGGTATCAACAACCGCAATCTGCGGACCTTCGAGACCAGCCTTGAGACTTCCGAGCGGCTGGCGCGAATGGTGCCGGGCGGCTACCTGCTGGTCAGCGAGAGCGGCATCTTCACCCACGGCGACTGCCTCAGGATGCAGAAGACCGGCATCAGCACCTTCCTGGTCGGCGAGAGCCTGATGCGGCAAGCGAACGTGGCCGCGGCGACCGAGCTTCTGCTGACAGGCAAGGCAGCGGCCGAGGCCATCTGAGATGGCCCTCACCCATCTTGGCGCCAAGGGCGAAGCCAATATGGTCGATGTCGGCGACAAGGCCGAGACGATCCGCACGGCGATCGCCGAAGGTTTTGTCTCGATGCGGCCGGAAACGCTGGAGATGATTCTCGCCGGCGACGCCAAGAAGGGCGATGTGCTGGGCACAGCCCGTATCGCCGGTATCATGGCCGCAAAGAAAACGCATGAGCTGATCCCGCTCTGCCATCCGCTGCTTCTGACAAAAGTTGCCGTCGAGATCGAGCCGGACCGCACGCTGCCTGGCCTCAGGGTCACCGCGCTTGCCCGCGTCACCGGCAAGACCGGCGTCGAGATGGAGGCGCTGACCGCGGCGTCGGTCGCCTGCCTCACCATTTACGACATGGCCAAGGCGGTGGACCGCGGCATGATGGTTTCCGGCATCCGGCTGGTCGAGAAGACAGGCGGCAAGTCCGGCGACTACAAGGTGGATGCCTGATGGCCTTGGTTCCGGTCGCCGAAGCGCTCGAACGCCTGCTCGACGGCGCCGCGCCATTGCCCGGCGAAAGCATTCCGCTCGCCGAAGCGGCTGGACGGGTCCTGGCGGAGCCGGTCGTGGCGCTACGCACGCAGCCGCCGTTCAACGCCTCGGCCATGGACGGCTATGCTGCAAGATCCGCCGATGTCGCTTCAGCGCCGGCTGAACTCGAGGTCATAGGCATGGCGCCCGCCGGGCGCGGTTTCTCCGGGACCGTCGGCAAAGGCCAGGCCGTGCGCATCTTTACCGGTGCGCCGCTGCCTGAAGGCGCCGACACCATCGTCATCCAGGAAAACGTCCGCGACCTTGGCAACCGCCAGATCGAAGTGACGGAGCCGACCGCCGAAGGACGCAATGTCCGTCGCCGCGGGCTCGACTTCGGCCAAGGCGACCTGCTGCTCGAAAAAGGCCGCGCGCTCGACGCGGCGGCCCTTTCGCTGGCGGCGTCGGCCAACCACCCCGCCTTGAACGTCGTGCGGCGGCCGCTGGTTGCGATCATCGCCACCGGCGACGAATTGCTGCCGCCAGGCAGCGCGCTCGGTCCCGACCAGATCATTTCGTCCAACGCCTATGGCGTCGTTGCCGCCGCCCAGTCGGTCGGCGCGCGCGCGCTCGATCTCGGCATCGCCGCCGACCGCCAGGAGGCGATCGCCGCGCTGGTCAGGAAAGCGGTCGAGGCGAACGCCGATGTTATCGTCACGCTCGGCGGCGCCTCGGTCGGCGACCACGACCTGATCCATGACGTGCTGACCGGCGAAGGCATGAAGCTCGACTTCTGGAAGATCGCCATGCGCCCCGGCAAACCGCTGATGTTTGGCCGGCTTGGCAATGTCCGTTGCATCGGCCTGCCCGGCAATCCGGTGGCAAGCATCGTCTGCTCGCAACTCTTCTTGAAGCCGCTGCTTGCCAGGCTCGGCGGCCGCGATCACCGGCAGGACGTGCGAACGGCCAAGCTGGGCGCCGCGATGCAGGCCAACGATTTCAGGCAGGACTACGTGCGCGCCATCGTGCGCGAGGACGCCGGCACCCTGGTCGCGACGCCTTTCGGCATCCAGGACTCCTCGATGCTGCGCATGCTTGCCGACGCCAACGGCCTGATCGTGCGCCAGCCCTTCGCGCCCGCCGCGCAGGTCGGCGCCGAGTGCAGCGTGCTGATGCTGCGCTGAGCCGGTCTATCCCGCCGTTTTAACGCAATTCTCGACCGAAACCGTCCACACCGCCGAATTGCTCTATTCGGCGATCAGTGCGCGAGTGAGGGGATGATCCGGGTCGGCGAGACCATCGACGACATTGAAATGATGCCGGTCCGGCTCGACCACTGAATGGGTTACAGCGCCGAGCCCGGTCCAGATGTTGGCAAGCAATGTACTCTGGCGCAGGAATTCCGAACGCTCGCCGCCGCCGACCCAACAGGTGATGCGGGCTCCCCGCCGAGGCCGCAGCAAAGCCGGGCTTTCGCTCAACGCTTCCTTCTCGTCGATGTTCAGGGTCTCGTTCAGTGCGGTGAACATCAGCGGCCGAAGGTCGTGCAGGCCTGAAATCGAAACGACCTGGCGTATGCGCCGCGTCACATCGGACGACAGCGGCGAGGCCGCGGTCACCATCCGGCTGGCGAGATGCCCGCCGGCCGAGTGCCCGGTCAGCACCAGCGGACCATCGACCATCGCCGCCGCCTTCTCGATCGCTGCCGCAACCTCGTTGACGATGCCGCTGATCCTGGTCTGCGGGCAAAGCGTGTAAGAGGGCATGGCGACGGCAAAACCGTGGCCGACCGCACCTCCAGCCAGATGCGACCAGGAGGTCTTGTCTGATTCCATCCAGTAACCGCCATGGATGAACACGACGAGCCCCTTTGGCGCAGCAGGTGGGAGAAACAGATCGAACCGGTTGCGCGGCGCTTCGCCGTACACGATATCGAACCGCGCCCTGCCTTGCGCCAGCAGCTTTTCCCGAAAGGCCCGCGCCGGTTGATCCCAAGCCGCGGGCCAGCGGTCGCCGCCGGCGATGTTCGCGCCGTTGGCATAGGCGTTGTCCCAGTCGGCAATACGGTGTCCGAGCAACGGCCCCTCCACGATCAGCTCAATGTCGAGTGGTTTTGATTGGCATCGCCGCGGTCAGGTAACGGTTGTCTTGACCGCGAAGCGGGCTTCTCGCCAGACGCCGGTCCGCAAGATGTCCTCGAGCACTTCGACGGCATTCCAGACATCCCTGTAGCCGACATAGAGCGGGGTAAAACCGAAGCGCATGGTCGACGGCGCCCGAAAATCACCGATCACGCCGCGTTCGATCAGGGCCCGCATGATCTGGTAGCCATGCTGGTGAATGAAGGAAATCTGGCTGCCGCGTTTGGGGCCGTCGCGGGTGCTTTCCAGCGTAAGATCGTAACCGCCGCACCGTGCCTCGACGAGTTCGATGAACAGATCGGCCAGCGCAATGCTCTTCCTCCGCACCGTCGCCAGGTCAACGCCGTTCCAGATGTCGAGCGCGCCTTTCAGCGTCCGCATCGACAGGACCGGCTGCGTGCCGCACAGAAATCGGCGGATGCCGGTGCCTGGCGCATAGGCTTGCTCGAAGGCGAACGGCCGTGCATGGCTCCACCACCCGCTGAGCGGCTGCCGCACATCGGCAAGATGCCGCTCGGCCGCATAGATGAAGGCAGGAGAACCTGGCCCGCCATTGAGATATTTATAGGTGCAGCCGACGGCGAAATCGGCGCTTGCCCTGTCAAGTTCTACCGGCATGGCGCCCGCGCTGTGGCAGAGATCCCATACGATCAGCGCACCGGCGTCATGCGCCATGCGCGTAAGCGCCGCCATGTCGCGCAACTCGCCGGATTTGTAATTGACGTGGTTGACCAACACCACCGCCACGCGTTCGTCGATCAGTTCCTCGATGGTCGGCGCGTCCACGCCAGCCAGGCGCAGGACAGTGTTCTTTCCGGTCGAGGCCACCCCTTCGGCCATATAGATATCGGTCGGAAAACTGTCGCCCTCGGCAACGATCACGGTTCGGTCCGGCCGCATCGCCATCGCCGCGTGCAGCACTTTGTAGATGTTGATCGACGTGGTGTCGCAGACCACGGTCTGGCCCGGCGCCGCGCCGATCAGGCGTCCGAGCCGGTCGCCCAGCTCGACCGGCATGTCGAACCATCCATCCTTGTTCCAGGCACGAATGAGGTCATGCGCCCACTCCTCGGCAGCTGCCTTGCGCAACTCATCGAATGCGGCGTGCGAGGCCGCTCCCAACGAATTCCCGTCGAGGTAGATCACCCCCTCCGGCAGGACAAAGCGATCGCGCAGGGCGCGCAGCGGATCCGCTGCATCCATCGCCTCGGTCTCGGCGAGATCAGGAATTCCCCCCATCATGCTGCCGCCTCCATTTCGGCATGGCGCCTCTCACGGCTGGCCAAGGACGGTTGTCTCACCACCGTCCGTGCCACGGCAAGAACCTTCTGCGCTATGTTAGCTGGTCCATAGACGGCGAAGACCATGGATCGGAATCATTGCCGAAGTTGGCATTTTGGGTCCGTTTCGTTCACGGTGAAGCACGTTCGCGCAAGAGCCGAAGCAATCCCGCCCGCGCCTTTGTGATGGTGTTGGACCGCGCTTCAGCTTAAGGAGGGCCGCATAATCGAGCGGAATCAATGACACCGCTGACCTGACTCGGCCAGGTATCCCTTGGATGCAACATTGTTTCCGAAGCCTCAACAAATTCACTAAACTTTAAACGGTTGCGGAACACAACTGGAACAGATAGTGTTTGTTCTGGGTTTGTTTTTCTGATTCCGGTTTCAGAACCCAAGGGGGCCGCCATGCTGACGCGCAAACAACATGAACTGCTGATGTTCATCCATGAACGCCTCAAGGAGAGCGGGATTCCGCCGTCTTTCGACGAGATGAAGGAAGCGCTCGATCTGGCCTCCAAATCGGGCATCCATCGGCTGATCACGGCGCTGGAAGAACGCGGCTTCATTCGCCGGCTGCCGAACCGGGCGCGCGCGCTTGAAGTGCTGCGGCTGCCCGACTCGATCGCGCCTGGCCTGAATGCCGCGAGAAAGTTTTCGCCGAGCGTCATCCAGGGCGGCCAGGGCAATCTTGGCCGCCAGGTCAAGCCGGCGGCGCCCTCTCGCACGCCGACACCCAGCAATGACGACGACGCTGTTTCGGCCGTGTCCATTCCGGTGATGGGCCGCATCGCCGCCGGCGTGCCGATAGACGCTATCCAGCACCAGACGCATTCGATCTCGGTGCCGCCGGACATGATCATGGGCGGCGAGCATTACGCGTTGGAGGTCAAGGGCGACTCGATGATCGAGGCCGGCATCTTCGACGGCGATACCGTCATCATCCGCAATGCCAACACGGCAAGCCCGGGTGAGATCGTGGTGGCGCTGGTCGACGATGAGGAGGCGACCCTGAAGCGTTTCCGCCGCAAGGGTGCCTCGATCGCGCTCGAAGCCGCCAACCCGGCGTATGAGACCCGTATCTTCGGACCGGACCGGGTCAAGGTTCAGGGTAAGCTCGTCGGACTCATCCGCCGTTACTGAGCAGAACCGCGCGGCGG
Organism: Mesorhizobium sp. B2-8-3; assembly: GCF_006440815.1. NCBI lineage: Bacteria > Pseudomonadati > Pseudomonadota > Alphaproteobacteria > Hyphomicrobiales > Phyllobacteriaceae > Mesorhizobium > Mesorhizobium sp. B2-8-3. The sequence goes on along the minus strand of NZ_VFTW01000003.1, from coordinate 194,827 downwards.
TCTTCGCCGGAACTGCGTGCCACCTATTCTGTAGGCTGCGGCGCGACCGCCGGCTTTTCCGGTCGTTGATAGGGCGGCAGCCCCCTCGCCTCACGCGCGTATTTCCGCTGCTCGTGCCAGGGTCGGTACGGTTCTTCGACCGCGTAGCGAACGATTGGCCGCGCGGTTGCCGATTGCGGATCGAAGAAGATGGCGGCGCTGCCGTCGCGTGCCAGTTGCCGCTTGGTGACGACAAGCACGCGCGGATCGCGGCATGGGTTGAAGGCCGTGGCGTCGTCGATGACGATGAGGTCGGCGAAACCGCAAGCAGGCCGGGCGCTGGCGCGATTCTCGGTGAGCGCGACGATGGCGCCGGAAGGATGCCGGCCGATGCAGAGGTCGCCGGTGCAATAGAAGGGCGAGCCGGGCGGTAGGTCGACGGGATCGGCGATGTCGAGGGCGTCTTTAGCGAACGTCTCCGGCGGTACGATTTCCTCGGCTTTCAGCGCCCGTTTCCAGTTGTCGGTGGTGAAGTCGTTGGAGCGCGCGCGGTTGATGGCAAGCTCGCCGCCGCCGATCGGCATCGCCACCAGATGCGCATCCTCCGAGACAAGCACATCCGGGGCGCGGACATGCGGAATGGCCAGCAGCGCGGCAAGCGCGAAGGGTACGGCGGCAAGCCTAAGCCAAGTGGTGGCCATCGTCGCGATGACCAGCGCGACCGTCGCCAGCAGCACCGACTGGATCGAGATCAGCCCGACGGCGTCGACCGGTGAGCGCTCGGAGATCCACGCCGAAATGACGATAATCGCCGTCAGGCCTTTGCCCATGACATAAAGGAATGGGCCGTCGAAGCCGAAGGGCATGGCCAGGGCGCTCAACACGGCGAACGGCATGACGATCAGTGAGACGATCGGCATGACCGCCAGATTGGCCAGCAGGCTGAGCGGCGACACCCGCTGGAAGTGCCAGATCGCAAACAACAATGTCGCGCTGCCCGCGATGAGCGACGTCACGGCGGCACCACCCACACCGATCGCCAGTTTTTGCGACAGGAACGCAAGAAACGAACGCTTTGCCGGCGGCGCGGTCGTTTTGCCGGCGCGATAGTCGGCAAAACCGGCATAGGCGCCGACCAGCGCGGCGGTGGCGGCGAAGGACATCTGGAAACTTGGGCCGACCACTTCGTGCGGCGAGACAAGGATGACGGCGATGGCCGAGATCGCCAGGTTGCGCATGGTGAGCGCCGCGCGGTCGAAGAGCACGGCGGCGAGCATCACGGCCAGCATGATGAAGCTTCGCTCGGCGGCCACCACGACGCCGGAGATCACGAGGTAGGCGGCGATCGAGAGCAGCGCGATTGCAGCGGCATATTTCTTCACCGGTCGGCGCGACGAGAAATCCGGAAACAGCGCGAAGGCGCCGCGCAAAAGGACCATGATCGTGCCGGCGACCAGCGCCATATGCAGGCCGGAGATCGAAATGATGTGGTAGATGCCGGTTCGCCGCATCGACTCGTTGATGGCTTCCGGAATGCCGGCACGAACGCCGACGATCAGCGCCGCTGCGATCTCGCCTTCGGACCCGCCGATGCTGCTCCTGATGTGGTCTGCAATCCCTTCGCGCGCGTTTTCCACCGCCGATGCGATGCGGGCGCCAAAGGGCGCCTCCACCGGCGCAATCAGCTTTGGATCACCCAGGAAAAAGCCGCTGCCGCCAATGCCGGCAAAATAGCTGTCGAAGGAAAAGTCGTAGCTGTCCGGCCGAACCGGGCCGGTCGGCGGCAACAGCTTGGCATAGCCGGTCAGCATCGACCCGGCTGTCATGCCGGGCGGGATCCTGCGGGCCGACAACCTGACGCGGTCCGGCGCATAGCGCAGCTTCGGACGTTCCGTGGAAATCAAGTCGATGGTGAGCCGGACACGGCCATTGGCCATCGCCTCGGCGGTGACGAGGCGACCCGTCAGCCGTGTCTGGATTTCCGAACCCAGCATCGGGGTTGCCATCCGCCAGGTCTCGACCTTGGCCGCGAGAAAGCCCAAGGCGCAGAAAAACGCCGCCATGAAGACAAGGTGCGTTCTGTGCCGGGAATGTGAGACCGCCGCGCAGACCGCCATCAGGGCCACTGCCGCAAGCGGCCTGTAGAGATCCGGCTCAGCGCTCAGCGAGAAGTAATAGATGACGCCGACGGCCAAAAACACCGGCACCAGCAGGAAGCCGATACCGCGGTCGAGCTCGGTGGCGGCAGCGGTGCCGATGCTTCGGCGCAATGCGGGAAGCGAGGCGCGGCCAAGCTGTTTGCGGATTCGGCCGACGCTCGCCGTTGGCGAGACCGGCTGTATTGCACCGTCACCGGGGGGCATAAACTCGGTAGGTGCCCGCGGCTCCGGAAGCGAAACCGGCGCTCCCTCTTCGGGCGCGGCATGGGCAAACATCAGGCGTTCGCTGACGCCAGCTGTCGTTCCCCCGCCCTCCTCCGCGCCCCGGCCACGTCCAGCCATCGGGTCTGCCCCTTGCGCCCCAGACCGCCTATGCTACATGAACGCCGGTCGCGTGGAAGTTCGCGCGAAACATGCATTTTTTCAGTGCTTCCTCGAGAGTTCCATGTCCGACAAGGTCGTCACCCGTTTTGCCCCCTCGCCCACAGGCTACCTGCATATTGGCGGGGCGCGTACGGCGCTGTTCAACTGGCTCTATGCCAGGCACACCGGCGGCACGATGCTGTTGCGCATCGAGGATACCGATCGCGAGCGCTCCACCGAAGCTGCCACCGCCGCCATTCTCGACGGGCTGACCTGGCTTGGCCTTTCCTGGGACGGCGAGGCCGTCTCGCAGTTCGAGCGCGCGCCGCGTCATCGCGAGGTGGCCGAGGAGCTCGTGCGCATGGGCAAGGCCTATTACGCCTATGAGACGCCGGCCGAGCTGGAGGCGATGCGCGAGGCGGCCCGCGCCAAGGGTCTGCCGCCGCGCTACAACGGCCAATGGCGCGACCGCGGCCCCTCCGAGGCGCCGGCAGGCGTCAAGGGTGCGATCCGCATCAAGGCGCCGACCGAAGGCGTGACGATCGTCAACGACCGCGTGCAGGGCGAGGTGCGCTTCCCGAACAAGGATCTCGACGACTTCATCATCCTGCGTTCCGACGGCGTCCCGACCTACATGCATGCCGTCGTCGTCGACGATCACGACATGGGCGTCACCCACATCATCCGCGGCGACGATCACCTGACCAATGCCGCGCGCCAGACGGTGATCTACGACGCCATGGGCTGGGATGTGCCGTCGATGTCGCACATCCCGCTGATCCACGGCGCCGACGGCGCCAAGCTGTCGAAGCGGCACGGCGCGCTCGGCGTCGAGGCCTATCGCGCCATGGGTTATCTGCCCGAGGCTCTGCTCAACTATCTGGCCAGGCTCGGCTGGAGCCATGGCGACGACGAGGTGATGTCGGTCAAGGATATGGTCGCGTGGTTCGACATCGGCGACGTCAACAAGGGCGCGGCGCGCTTCGACTTCGCCAAGCTCGAGGCGCTGAACGGCGTCCATATGCGCAAGATGGATGACCAGGCGCTGTTCGACATCTTCGTCGCCACCTTGCCCTATCTCGAAGGCGGCCCGACGTTCGCGGCAAAGCTCGACGACAGGCGCAAGGCGCAACTGCTTGCCGCCATGCCCGGTCTCAAGGAGCGGGCCAAGACCCTGGTCGAGCTGGTCGACGGAGCGGCGTTTCTGTTCGCCGAGCGGCCGTTGCCGCTGGATGAGAAGGCGGCCGGCTTGCTCAACGCGGATGCGCGCGCGATTCTGCGCGGCGCGCATGGCGCATTGTCTGCCGTCGAGGGCGACTGGAGCGCCGCCTCGGCCGAGGCTTCGATCCGCGACTTTGCGCAGGCCGGTGGGCACAAGCTCGGCGCCGTGGCACAGCCGCTTCGGGCCGCGCTGACCGGCCGCAGCACCTCGCCCGGCGTGTTCGACGTGCTTGCCGTGTTGGGTCGCCAGGAAAGCCTGGCGAGGATTGGAGATCAAATCGATTAGCAGCGAACTGGCCCAAGAAGATTGGCATTGAAAGGTGTGTTTCGCAGTGCAACATTAGGCTTGGCCCAATCTGGCACGCACCTCCTAAAATGCGATGGCAAGTTCGCGCATTCCGGTGATTTCGACGTGTCGTTTGCAGGAATTGCCTTGCCGGCATGAGGAACATAAAGGAGTTTGCAATGAGCGAAGCTGCGACAAAACTGGAACCGAGCGGCAAGGCGCATGAGTCGACCGCCAGGCTCGAACTCGCCGGCAAGACCCATGAATTCAAGGTGCGAAGCGGGTCGACCGGGCCTGACGTGATCGATATCGGCGCGCTCTACAGCACGACCGGCGTCTTCACCTACGACCCCGGCTTCACCTCCACGGCAAGCTGCGAGTCGGCAATCACCTTCATCGACGGCGATGCCGGCATCCTGCTGCATCGCGGCTATCCGATCGACCAGCTTGCCGAACATGGCGACTTCCTCGAGGTCTGCTACCTCCTGCTCTACGGTGAACTCCCGACCAAGGCGCAGAAGGAGGATTTCGACTATCGCGTGACGCGCCACACGATGGTGCACGAGCAGATGTCGCGCTTTTTCACCGGCTTCCGCCGCGATGCGCATCCGATGGCCGTCATGTGCGGCGTGGTCGGCGCGCTATCGGCCTTCTATCACGACTCCACCGACATCTCGGATCCCTACCAGCGCATGGTCGCCTCGATGCGCCTGATCGCCAAGATGCCGACGATCGCGGCAATGGCCTACAAATACCACATCGGCCAGCCGTTCATTTACCCGAAGAACGAGCTGAACTTCGCCGCCAACTTCCTGCACATGTGCTTTGCCGTGCCGTGCGAGGAATACAAGATCAATCCGGTGCTGGCGCGCGCCATGGAGCGCATCTTCATCCTGCACGCCGACCACGAGCAGAACGCCTCGACCTCGACCGTCCGCCTCGCCGGCTCCTCGGGCGCCAACCCGTTCGCCTGCATCGCCGCCGGCATTGCCTGCCTGTGGGGTCCGGCGCATGGCGGGGCCAACGAAGCAGCGCTCAACATGCTGGGCGAGATCGGCCATGTCGACCACATCCCGGAATTCATCGCCCGCGCCAAGGACAAGAACGATCCGTTCCGGCTGATGGGTTTTGGCCATCGCGTCTACAAGAACTACGATCCGCGCGCCAAGATCATGCAGAAGACGGCGCATGAGGTGCTGGGCGAACTCGGCATCAAGGACGATCCGTTGCTCGACATCGCCATGGAGTTGGAAAAGATCGCGCTGACCGACGCCTACTTCATCGAAAAGAAGCTCTACCCGAATGTCGACTTCTACTCCGGCATCACGCTAAAGGCGTTGGGCTTCCCAACCACCATGTTCACCGTGCTGTTCGCCGTTGCCCGCACCGTCGGCTGGATCGCGCAGTGGAAGGAAATGATCGAGGATCCGCACCAGAAGATCGGCCGCCCGCGCCAGCTCTACACCGGCGCCACGGAACGCGATTACGTGCCGATTGCTAAGAGATAGGGAATAGTGAGTAGGCAGTAGAAAGAGAGCCCCTACTGCCTACTGCCTACTGCCTACTGCCTACTGCCTACTGCCTACTGCCTACTGCCTACTGCCTACTGCCTTCCTGATGCACCCCATCACCACCTCGGCGGCGATCTCGCCCGAGGGCCGCTCGGTCGTCATGCGGCGGACGATCTCGGCAAAGCCCGCCTTTTGCCAGGCGCGCATGCCGGTGTCGGCAAACAGGGCTTCCAGCTGCCGGGCTAGGTTTTCCGGCCGGACATACTGATCGTAGAATTCCGGCACCAGCGCGCGGTCGGATATCAAATTGGGCAGCAGTGCCGACCACGTCGTCACCATATGCTGCAGAATCTGGCGCGCGATCGGGTCGAGCTTGTAGCAGGAAACCATCGGAACGCCTGCGAGCGCCAGTTCCAGCGAAACCGTTCCAGACGCGATCAACGCCGCATCGGCCTTGCCGAAAGCCTGCCATTTGCGCTCCGGCTCGGTGATGATTTCCGGCTTGTCGTCCCAACTCGCGACCGACGTCTTCACCAGATCGGCGACATGCGGCACCGTCGGCAGCAGCAGACGCAGACGATGGCCGCGCTGGCGCAGGACCGACATCGTCTTGCCGAACGGCTCGATCAGCCGCCTCACCTCGCCGCGGCGCGAACCGGGCAGCACCAGCAGCGTCTTGACGCGATCGCCGGACAGGTCGCGCGGCATCGCCTGCGCCTTGGCGGCGCCAAGCACGCCCGGATCCTGCGTCAGCCGGTGTCCGACATAGGTGCCGGGCGGCCCGCCAAGGCGGGCGAGCGCCTTCACCTCGAACGGCAGGATGCACAGGATGTGATCGACATAGGGCTTCATCGCCACCGCCCTGCCCGGCCGCCAGGCCCATACGCTCGGGCAGACATAGTGGACAATCGGAATGGCCGGCGCCGTTGCGCGGACCTTCTTCGCGACGCGCAGCGAAAAGTCCGGACTGTCGATGGTGACCAGGCAATCGGGCCGCTCGGCCGCGATCATCGCCGCCGTCTGGCTGATACGGCGCATCAGCCGCGGCAGGTCGCGCAGCACCGCGCTAAAACCCATCAGCGCGATCTCGCCGCCGTCGAAGAGCGGGTTCAGTCCCAGCTGCTGCAAGTGCCTGCCGCCAATGCCCACGAGTTGAACCTTGCGGCCGGTCGTGCGTTCGAGCGCCCGCACGATGTCGGCGCCAAGCAGATCGCCGGATTCCTCGCCGGCGACGATCGCGATCTTGAGCGGCTTGTCAGCGACCATTAGCCGGCTCCCCATTGGCCATTTTCGTCGCGGGCAGGCCGACAATGAACAGGCCAAGCGCATTGGCGCGAGCAAGCGTGGTCGGACCTTCAAGGATAAGCGAACGGCCGGCTTCGACGGCTATGCCGGCAAGGCCTGCCGCATGAGCGGCCTCGATGGTCTGCGGGCCGATAGTGGGCAAGTCGGCGCGCAATTCCTGGCCCGGCTTGGCGCATTTGACCAGCACGCCGCGCGCCTTGCCGGCCAGCCTGCCGTGGCCGCGCAATTCCCGCGTTCTGTCGAGCAGGCCGGCGGTGCCTTCAATGCCTTCCAGCGCGACGGCTCGACCTCCAATCGCAATCGCAGCCTGTCCGATATCGAGTGCGCCGATGGCCTTGGCCGCCTTACGGGCGGCTTCGATGTCACGCCAGTCGGACTGGTTTGGCCCGGTCACCGTCAATGGGCCTTCGCCAGCCGTCAGTTCCGGAACGACTTCGTGCGCGCCGACGACCTTGACGCCTCGCTTTTCCAGGCCTCGGGTCAACACCTTCAGCAGGCCGTCGTCGCCGCGTCGCAACGCTCTGACCACGGAGGGAATTATCGTCAGCAGACCAAATGTCGGCTTTATCCTGCTCAGCCGTGGCCTGCGCTTGATCTCGCCGGCCAGGACAAGGTGCGTGATGCCCCGGCGCTTCAGCAACGGAAACAGCAGTCCGATGTCTTCCAGCGCGAGTTTTTCCTGATCGTAGGCCGCGAAGTCCGCCTCGCGGTCGACCTCACCGGCAGCGATGATGATGAAGGGCACAAAACCGTGCTTGACCAGGCCATCGGCGACTTCGACGGGCAGGCTGCCGCCGCCGGCAACAATGCCGACCTTCGAGCCCGGCGCGAGTTGGAACGCTGATGCGGTGCGCTCAGACCTCGTCATCGCCGCTGTCATCGTTGCCGCCACCTTTGAGCGATGGGACGGCAAAGTGTCGCTTGTCGCGACTGGTGATGAAATCGATGATCTTCATGGCCGTTGGCGACCCGGCGAACTCGGCCTTGGCGAGTTCCACATTCTCACCGACGGTGCGGGAACGATCGAAAATCGTCCTATAAGCTTTGCGCAGCAGGTAGATCTCGGAACGCGGCAGACCGGAGCGTTTGAGACCAATGATGTTCAAGCCGCGCAGGCTGGCGCGGTTGCCGACGGCAATGGCGTAGGGAATGACATCGCCGACAAAAGCCGAGCAGCCGCCGAGAAAGGCGTTGTCGCCGACGCGCACGAATTGGTGAACCGCGCTTAGGCCGCCGATATAGACGTTGTCGCCAATCTCGCAATGTCCGCCGAGCGTCGCGCCATTGGCGAAGGTAGCGTTCTTGCCGACAACGCAATCATGGGCGATGTGGGCGTAGGCGAGGAAGTTGCCGTTGTCGCCGACAGTTGTCTCGCCACGGCTGGTGTCGGTGCCGACATGCATTGTGACGCCTTCACGAATGGTGCAGTTCGCTCCGATGACTAGGGTGGTGCGATCGCCCTTGTGCTTGGTGTTCTGCGGCGGCGCGCCGAGCGTCGCCATCGGATAGACCTTCGTCCCGGCTCCGATGGTCGTGGCGCCCATCACCGATACATGGCTGACCAGCTCCGCACGATCGCCAATGATTGCATCGGCGCTGATATGGCAGAAGGGTCCGATGCGGACGCCTTCGCCGAGCCGGGCTCCTTCTTCGACGACCGAGGAAGGATGAATGGATGTCTCGACTTTCATGAGCATTTCGAACCGTCAGCCGGTAACCATCATGGCCGAAACCTCGGCTTCGGCGGCTTTCGCGCCGTCAACCATCGCCTCGCAGGCGAATTTCAGCAGGTTACCGCGTTTCTTGATCTTTTTGACGTGGATCCTGAGCTGATCGCCCGGAACGACTGGCTTACGGAATTTCGCGTTGTCGATGGTCATGAAATAAACCAGCGACGGCTTCTCGGTGTTGAGGCTGCGAATGCAGATCGCGCCTGCGGTCTGGGCCATGGCCTCGATGATGAGCACACCGGGCATGACCGGCTGCTGGGGAAAATGGCCCTGGAAATGCGGCTCGTTGATGGTCACGTTCTTGATGCCGACAGCGGACTCGTCGCCGTCTATGTCGACGATGCGATCGATCAGCAGGAATGGATAGCGATGCGGCAGGAGCTTCATAAGCCCCATGATGTCGACCGCGTCGAGTGTCGTTGCCACCATATCAGCCATTTCCGTCGCCTTGCTTGCGCGTCCTGGCCATCCTGCGCAGCATCGCTATCTCGCGCATGGCTTCCGCCATGGGCTGCGCCGGGTAACCTCCCCAGACCTCGCCTGCCGGCACGTTGTTCATGAATCCACTTCTCGCAGCAAGCTTGGCCCCTGGTCCGATGGTCAGATGGTCGGCAAGGCCGACACCGCCGCCCATGGTGACGTTGTCGCCGACGACGACGGAACCGGAAATACCCGAAAGCCCGGCTATAATGCAATTGCGGCCGATGCGAACATTGTGGGCGATCTGCACCAGATTGTCGATCTTGGTGCCTTGGCCGATGATGGTGTCGGACATGGCGCCGCGGTCGACGGTCGAATTGGAGCCGATCTCGACATCGTCCTGGATGATGACGCGGCCGATCTGCGGCACGCGTTCAGGTCCTTTGGCGCCGCCGACGAAGCCGAAACCGTCCTGGCCGATCCTGGCGCCGCCATGGATGATGACGCGGTTGCCGACAAGCGCATATTGAATGCTGGCACCGGGGCCGATGAAGCCGTCGCGGCCGATCTGGCAGGAACGGCCGACAACGGCGTGGGGCGCGACGACCGTGCCGCTGCCGATGGATACGCCGGGACCGATCACGGCACCCGCCTCCACGATCGCCCCGTCCTCGACATGCGCGGATGGATCGATAAACGCATGCGCCGAGATGCCGGTTTCTCCGGTCATTGGCCCCGGAGTCGCGGCCTGCGGAAACAACAGGCGCCCGACCATCGCGAAAGCCTGCTGCGGACGCGGATGCATGAGCACCGCGATGCCCGGCGGCGCCTTGCTGGCAAAATCGGCAGGGCACAGCACCGCGGCGGCCCTGAGCGACTGCATCAGGGCGAAATTGCGCTTGCCGTCGACATAGACGAGCGCGCCATTGCCACCCTCGTTGGCGGGAGCCAGCGCCTCGATGGCAATTTCGGCCTGATCGGAATCGAGTAGGCTGGCGCCGGTCAGATTCGCGACCTCGCCAGCCGTATACCGGCGTGAAGGCGCGAAGAACACCGGATCGGTCATTCCAGAAGCTATATCCAGCTGAGTCGGATCGGTCCACTCCGGGCCGTCAGCCGGCCCGGAACCATCGCAACCACGAAATTAGAAGCGGGTCGCGATACCGAAGTTGAATTCCTGCACATCGTCGGTCGACTCTTTCTTGACCGGGATCGCATAGTCGATGCGGATCGGGCCGAATGGAGAGGCCCACATCAGGCCGACACCGACCGAAGCGCGGAGCTTCATGTCGACTGAATCCGGATTAACGCCCTCAAGCTTGTTGCCATAAAGCGTCGCCGCATCCGCAAAGACGGCGCCACGCAGTCCGAAGCTTTCCGGAATGACCGGCAACGGGAACTGGGCTTCTGCGGAGGCATTGAAATACGTCGTGCCGCCAAGGTGATCACCGCTGCCATCGCCAGCAACCGGACCGATGCCGCCATACTCAAAGCCGCGGATCATGCGATCATTGCTCTGGAAGTTATCGAAAATCCGGAGGTCGCCATTGCCGTAGCCCGCAAGGTAGCCTGCGCCGCCCGAAACCAAGCCGACGATATCAAGCTGTTCGGACAGAGTCTGGTAGACGCTTGCGCGACCCGTAAACTTGACCCATTTGGCGTCGCCGCCCAAACCGGCAAACTCGGTTGTACCGGTAATATAAAGCCCCTCATGCGGGTTCTTCATATCGTCGATTGTGTTGTAGACCAGACCGAGGCTGACCGACGACTTGAGCCAAGGGCTTTCCGCAACACCATCCCGAATCGCCTGGGAGATGGTGCACTTGTTTTGGTCATAGACCCCATCGGTCGTGCAGTCGTCTGCAAGCGAGTACTTCTCTTGCGAGATATTGTACGCCAGCTGCGTCGAAATGCTGTCGGTGATCGGCAGGCCGAACCGAACGGTCGCGCCGGTGGTGTCCGTATCGTAGTGATCATAGTTGCGCGTCGACTTGTAGATGTCGAAGCCTGCCGCGATGCGCCGGCCGAGGAAGTAGGGCTCAGTAAAGGAAACCGCGAAGTCACGCGAATTCTTGCCGCCGCCTGCCGACAGCTTGATATATTGGCCACGGCCGAGGAAGTTGCGTTCGGTGATCGAGCCTTCGACGGATGGGCCGGGCGTGTCGCCGCCGGTCGAATAGCCCGCGCCGACCGAGAATTCGCCGGTCGACTTCTCGACCACATTAACCACCAGTACGACCTGGTCAGGCGCCGACCCAGGAACCGTCGAGATGTCGACGGACTGGAAATAATCAAGTCTCTCGAGCCGTTTCTTCGCGCGCTGGATGAGGACCTGGTTGAAGGCATCGCCCTCGCTGACGTCGAATTCGCGACGGATGACATAGTCGCGCGTGCGGTCGTTGCCGCGGATTTCGATGCGCTCGACATAGGCCTTGGTGCCCTGGTCGATGGTGTAGACGACCGAAATGGTGTGGTTCTCGAAATTACGGTCGCCGCGCGGCGTCACCTGGGCGAAGGCATAGCCCGAGCCCGCGACCTTCTCGGTCAAGGCGACGATCGAATCCTCGACGTCCTTGGCGTTGTAGACGTCGCCCTTGTGGGTCTCGACCGCGGATTCCAGCGACTTCGAGTCGACCTCGGGAATGGTGCTTTCAACGCTGACGTCGCCGAACGTATAGCGATCGCCTTCCTGCACGGTGATGGTGACCGTATATTTGTTGGTGGCGTCGTCAAGTTCACCGACGGCCGAGACGACCTGGAAGTCGGCATAGCCGTGATTGTAGTAGAAGCGGCGCAGCAGTTCCTGGTCGGCGCGCAGCTTGTCCTCGTCATAGACGTCGTCGCGCAGCACGAAGGACAGCCACGACGAGCGCTTGGTGTTGATGACGTCCGACAGGCGACGGCTGGAATAAGCGTGGTTGCCGACGAAATTGATCGCCGCGATCTGGGTACGACCGCCTTCGTTGATGTTGAAGACCACGTTCACGCGGTTGTCGCCGAGATCCATGATCTGCGTGGTCACGGCGGCATCGTCGCGGCCAATGCGCTTGTAGGCCATCTTGATGGCCTCGACGTCGGCGTCCAGTGTTTGCTGCGAGAAGGTCGCGCGCGGCTTCAGCTGGATACCCATCTGAAGCGCGTTGTCCTTGATCTTCTTGTTGCCCTGGAACAGAACCTGGTTGACGACCTTGTACTCGGAGACCTTGACGACCAGGCTCGAACCGACCTGGTTGATCTGAACGTCCGAGAACAGGCCGGTGCCGAACAGCGCCTTGACGGCGTCGTCGATATCGGAGCTGGAGAAGGGCTTGCCCGGCTTGATCGTGATGTAATTGCGGATGGTTTCCGCATCGACCCGCTGGTTGCCGCTGACCTCGACACGCGAAACGACGGCGGCCTCCGCCACCGACGTGGCGACCAACTGCACTGCGAGCGCGCCTGGTACGACCAGAGCGGCGGACAAAGCCGCCGCGGAAGCGGCGCTCAGAAACTTGGATGCTGCCTTCATCGGGCTTTTGTACCTTTTTCTCGTAGTCCCCACGGCGAGAAAACCGGACGTGCGGTATTTTCCCTTACCGTATTAACCGGATTTTCCCTACACGCAAGGCTCCCGGTTAATTTGTATTTACTTAACCGTACCGCGTGGCTTTCGCGTCACGCATATCCCCACGCATGGTAAACGGCATCTCAATATGACCGGGTCTGAAGCCAAATTTCTTCATGATTTCAGCACCCAAACAGATCGTTCCAAAACACGAAGCCCATGAAGCCGAGCACCAGGAACAACCCGGCCCGGTAGGCCATCTCCATCATTCGTTCCGAAACGGGCCGCCGTATGATGGCCTCCACGCCGTAGAACAAGAGGTGGCCGCCGTCGAGAGGGGGAATCGGCAGGAGATTGAGAAATCCTATCCCGACTGACAGAAATGCAACAAGCTGCACCAGCCACTCGAAACCGAGCTTGGCTGCCTGACCCGACATCTTCGCGATCTTGATCGGACCGCCCAGTTGGCATTTGTCCTCGCGTCCAAGCGCAAACCGTTGCAGGAACTGGCCGGTGCGCTCGATCACATGCCCGGTTTCCTCCACCGCCGCCACAACGGCGCCGGCCGGCGTATAGGAGATCAGGCGCGGCTGGCCAAGCTCGGCGTTGTTGACGACGCCGATCACCGCGACCTTGATCTTGTTGCCCAGCGCATCCTGCTGCTCCATCGGCTCCGGCGTGGCCGTAACGTCGATTTCCTTGCCGTCGCGCAGCATGGTGAAGGCGATGGCGTCGCCCGCCCGGCCCGAAACCAGCCGCTGCACGTCGGCGAAGGTCTCCACCTTGCTGCCGTCGACTTTGACGAATCGGTCGCCTGGCTGGATTCCAGCCTTTTCCGCTGGGCTGCCCTTGGTGACTTCGGCGACTGTCGGCTCCAGGACCGGACGGCCATAAAGCGAAAACAGCACCGCGAACACGACGATCGTCAGCAGGAAATTGAACAGCGGCCCCGCAACGACGGTAGCGGCGCGCTTCCAGATGGGTTGCGTGTGGAAGGCGACCTCGCGCTCGGCTTCCGTCAGCGATTCGAGTTCTTCCGTGCTCGGCTGGCTCGATGTCGCGTTCATGTCGCCGACAAATTTGACATAGCCGCCAAGCGGAATGGCGCAGAGCTTCCAGCGCGTGCCGCGGCGGTCGTAGAAACCGAAGATCTCAGGGCCGAAGCCGATGGAAAAAGCCTTCACGCCGATGCCGCACCAGCGGCCGATCAGATAGTGGCCCATCTCATGGACGAACACGACCACGGTCAGCACGAACAGGAACGGCACCAGCGTGCCAAGGACGAAGCCTTGTGTGCTGAAGACCGCGTGAAAGATGTCGTTCAAGTCATGCCCTCAAATTCGCCCGCACGCGACACTCCACCGCGACTGTGGCATCAATCCGGGCGAATCCGTGGCGCGCGCCATTTTTCGCCTTACTGCTGCGTCGTTCAGTTTGGAAACAGCCCCAGTGCCGGATGCTCGGCGCCCGCCGCGATCCAGCCCAAGACGTACAGCGCGAACGCGGCCGCGACAAGCCCGTCCACCCTGTCCATGACGCCGCCATGGCCGGGAATGAGATTGCTGGAATCCTTGGCGCCGTGCCGGCGCTTGACCCATGATTCGAACAGATCGCCGATCTGCGAAACGATCGAAAGCGCCAGGGCGACGAGGCCAAGCTGGACGAGATTGCCGGCCCCGGCCGCAACTGCCAGCAGCAAGCCGGCGACAACGCCGCCGGCCGCGCCGCCCAGCGCGCCGCTCTGCGTCTTGCCGGGCGAGATCGACGGCGCGAGCTTCGGGCCGCCGACCGCGCGGCCGACGAAATAGGCCGCAATGTCGGTCGCCCAGACCACGGCGAACAGGAAGAGAATCGCAATCAGTCCGGAATGATTGTCGTCACGGACATAGGCGAGCGAAAAGCCGGAAAGAGCCGCATAGGCCAGTCCAGGGGCTTCCCACGGCGCAGGCCCTCCCACGCGGGCGGCAATGGCCGCGACCGCCACAAGGATCGCGACAAGCAAGAGCAGCCACAAAGCCGGCACGCCGGCGATCAGCGCGCCGATGAAAACCAGAATCAGCGCTTCCGGCAGGAAGCCAAGAGCCGCCCCGCTCGCGGGGCGCGCCATGCGCGTCCATTCATAGAAGATCAGCGCCGCTATTCCCGCGCAGAACAGCCGAAACGGCAATCCGCCGAGCCAGGTGAGGGCAAGCGTCAGCGCCGCCATCACGATTGCCGAGATGACGCGCTGCTTGAGATTGCTCATGCGTGGCGGCGCCTAAAGCGCGACGTCGCGGGCGGCAAGCCCGCCGAAGCGTCGTTCTCGGCCGGCAAAGTCGCGCAAGGCGTCGGCCAGGTGCTCGCGGCTGAAGTCCGGCCAATAGCAAGGCAGGAAGATGAGCTCGCTATAGGCAGCCTGCCAGAGAAGGAAGTTCGACAGCCTGAGCTCGCCGCTGGTTCGGATCACCAACTCGGGATCGGGAATGCCCTTTGTGTCGAGCGACGCGGCAAAACTTTCCGCCGTGATCGCGTCGCTCGCCATGTCGCCACGCGCGACGGCATCCGCCAGCCTGCGCGCCGTGCGCACGATCTCGTCGCGGCCGCCATAGTTGAAGGCGATCACCAGCGTCAGCGATTCGTTGCCGGCGGTCAGCGATTCGGCCTCCTGCAACAGCCCCCTGATATCGGGCTGCAGCCCCTCTTTGTCGCCGATCACCCTCACCCGCACGCCGTTCTGATGCAGTTCCGCGAGATCGCGGCGGATGAACAGCTTCAAAAGCCCCATGAGGTCGCTGACCTCGGATTTCGGCCGCGACCAGTTCTCCGAGGAAAAGGCGTAGACGGTCAGGTAGGATATGCCGAGCCCGGGCGCGGCGCGGACCGTCTTGCGCAGGGCCTCGACACCGGCACGGTGCCCGGCAAGGCGCGGCAGGCCGCGCGCCTTGGCCCAGCGTCCGTTTCCGTCCATGATGATGGCGACATGCGCGGGCGTTGCCATGGTCTCGCTTTCGGGCCGGAAAACCCGACCCTAAACCTGCATGATTTCAGCTTCCTTATCGGAAAGCAGGTGATCGATGGTGCTGATCGTCTCGTCGGTCAGCTTCTGCACCTGGTCGGAGCGCTTGCGCTGATCGTCCTCGCTGATGGTGCCGTCCTTTTCCGCCTTCTTGAGGAAATCCATGCCATCGCGCCGCACATGGCGCGCCGCGACGCGGGCGTTCTCGGCGTAGCCGTGCGAAATCTTGACCAGTTCCTTGCGGCGCTGCTCGTTGAGCTCCGGCAGCGGAATCCTGAGATTGGTGCCGTCGACGATCGGGTTGAAGCCGAGATTGGCTTCGCGGATGGCGCGGTCGACGGCGCTGACCATCGATTTGTCCCAGACCGAGACCGAAATCATGCGCGGCTCCGGCACCGTCACATTGGCCACCTGGTTGATCGGCATCGTCGTGCCGTAGGCCTGGACCTGGACGGCATCGAGCAGGTTGCTGGAGGCTCGGCCGGTGCGCAGCGAAGCCAGATCGTGCTTGAAGGCGACGATCGCCCCGTCCATGCGTCGCTTCAGGTCTTCGAACTCGCCACTCATGATCATCTCCTCGACCCGTTCGCCGGGTTCACTGCTTGTGCCGTCGTCTCGTCCGCGGTTCCGTCTGACGGATCCCGGCCTCGGTTATTTGTCCGCGACGACCGTGCAATGGCCGCCGCCCCTCAGAATATCGCCGAAACCACCTTTTTCGTGGATCGAATAGACGATTATCGGAATGTTGTTTTCACGCGCAAGTGCAATCGCGGCGGTATCCATGATCGCAAGCCCGCGTTTGATGACCTCCGCGTGGCTGATGCGGTCGAAACGGACCGCGTTCGGGTCCTTCTTGGGATCGGCCGAATAGACCCCGTCGACCTGCGTGCCCTTGAACAGCGCATCGGCGCCGATCTCGGCGGCGCGAAGAGCCGCCGCCGAATCGGTGGTGAAGAACGGATTGCCGGTGCCGCCGGCGAAGATGACGACCTTGCCCTGGTTCATATAGGCGGTTGCCTGGCGCTGCGAAAAGCTCTCGCAAAGTTCCGGCATGGCAATCGCCGAAAGCACGACGGCGTCGACGCCGATCTTGTTGAGCGAGGTGCGCAGCGCCAGCGAATTGATGACGGTGGCGAGCATGCCCATGTGATCGCCGGTGACGCGGTCGCCGCCCTTCGAGGCCACGGCGACGCCGCGGAAGATGTTGCCGCCGCCGATGACGACGCCCACTTCGACGCCCAGCGCGCGCGCCTCGGCGATGTCGGCGGCGATGCGGTCGACCACGGAGACGTCGATGCCGAAATGCTGCTCGCCCATCAACGCTTCGCCGGAAGCTTTCAGCACGACACGTCGATAGAGGGGCTTCACCGTCATCTGGATCCTCGAATATCTCGGCGCGGCAATTTTGGAGGCAAAACCGCCCCCGCTTCATCCGGCGATGCTGTCATGACGGGTTGACCCGATACACGAAGGGCGCGGCGATGTCACGCCGCGCCCTCGTGCAAAATCCCAGGCTTTTTCGGTCAGTTGCTGCCTTTTGATCAGTTGCCGCCTCTTCAGTTGCTTGAGATGCTGACCGCCTCGCCTTCGATCATGACCGCGGGCGAATAACCGGCCGGCTTGTCGCCAGTCACGGCCCCCCCGGTCACTCGGACCTGGATTTCCGAGCCGAAATAGGAATGCGGGAACGGCGAGGGCGTAGCGCTGACCTTTTCCAGCCGCGCGCGAAGTTCTGCAGGAATCGAAAAGTCGAGCGCGCCGAGATTATCCTCGAGCTGCGCAAGCTTCGTCGCTCCGAGGATGACGGAAGCGATGCCCGGCTGCGTCGCCGCCCAGTTGAGCGCGACTTGAGCCATGCTGCGGCCGAGCTCGGCGGCCACTTTCTCGAGCTCCGCCACGATCGCCCAGTTGCGGTCGCTGAATTTCTGGAAGCCGGGATGCGTGGTGTTGCGGAAACCGTCGAGCCGGCCGGCATTGCCGTCCTGTGTCGGTTTGTATTTTCCGCTCAGCAGGCCGCTGGCCAGAGGGCTCCACACCATGATGCCGGCGCCGCGACGGGTGGCAAAGGGCCCATATTCATGTTCGATCGTGCGTTCTGCCAGCGAATATTCGAGCTGCAGTGCCGAGACCGGTTCGTAGCCGCGCAGTTCGGCGATCGCCTGGGCGCGGCCGGCATACCAGGCCGGCACGTCGGAGAGGCCGATATGGCGCACCTTACCGGCGCGAACGAGGTCGTCAAGCGTGCGCAGCACCTCCTCGGCCGGGGTGATCCTGTCCCAGACATGCAGAAGGTAAAGGTCGATATAGTCGGTGCCGAGCCGTTTCAGCGAGGCTTCGACGGCCCGCATGATGTTCTTGCGGCCATTGCCGCCGGCATTCGGATTGCCCGGTTCCGAGTTGAAGGTGAATTTGGTGGCAATCACTGCCCTGTCGCGCAGGCCGCGCTCGGCGACGAACTCGCCGAGCCAGGTCTCGGCGGTGCCGCCGGTGTAGAGGTCAGCCGTGTCGAAGAAGTTGCCGCCCGCTTCGACATAGGCGTCGAACATCGCGCGGGCAGTGTCCCTGTCAGCACCCCAGCCCCATTCGGTGCCGAAGGTCATGGTGCCGAGAGCCAGCCGGCTGACGCGCAACCCGCTGTTGCCAAGCGTGTAATAGGTCATGCTCATGATGTTCTCCGATCGTGTCGCTTATTGGCCGGGAGTCGCCTTGACCCAGGGATTGCCGCGCTCATGCGTCATCCGGAACGTGAAGCCGTCAACCTTCCAGCCGGTGCCGGAACGCGTCAGGTGGTGCTCGTAGGTGCCCCAGACTTCCCAGAGCGGGTCGCCATTGCCTTCCATCCGGTTCCAGGCATAGCCGTTGGAGCGGACCGTCGCCGCACCGGCGTCGAAGGACACCTGATGGTTGGTGCGCAGATGCAGGCTGGTCTTGCTGCCTTTGAGGTTGCCCGCCAGACGCCGATCAGGTCGTCCGAGGCGATGTTGGCCGCAGGCTGTCCAGACAGAGTGCTGAAGTCTGCGGTCACCCGATCCGCAAAGTAGCTGCGGGCAAGCGTCCAGTCCTGCGCGTCGACGGCACGGTCGATGGCATCGGCAATGCGGATGACGGCGCGCTCATCGGCGAGCGCCCGCCAGTCGGACGGTTCTGCCCCGCCGGCGTCGATCGGGGCCAGCGCCATGCCTGCCGCGAAAGTGATGTGCCTCAACGCATTCATCTTTTTTTCTCCCTTGTGCATCAGCCCGCCGCCGACATCTGGCGACAATGTGGACCGGCGCGCCAGCAACGATAAGATTGCATTGTTCGCATGGACCATGCGATATCGTTCATGAATGGATCGCGACCTGCTTAGCCATCTTCCGGTCATCGTCGCTGTCGCGCGACGCGGCGGCTTTGCGCTTGCCGCGGCCGAGCTCGGCATGAGCGCTTCGGCGGTGAGCCACGCGGTGCGGCTGGTGGAAGAGCGCATCGGCCAACCGCTGTTTGCGCGCACGACACGCAGCGTTTCGCTGACCGAGGCAGGCAAGGCGCTGGTGGAGACGGCGGCCCCCGCCCTGCAGGACATCGCCGAGCGGATGGACCGGATCCGCGGCGTGAAGGGAAGGCCGGCCGGCCTGCTCAGGATCAACGCCTCCAACATAGCGATCCCCCTGGCGGTGACGCCGGTGGTCGCGGCCATGGCCGAACGCTATCCCGACGTGACGGTCGAGATCGTTGCCGACCAGGGACTTATCGATATCGTCGGCGAAGGTTTCGACGCCGGCATCCGGTTGGGCGAGATGATCGCGCAGGACATGGTCACCGTCAGGATGACGCCGCCGTTCAAGGCCGTGATCGTCGCCTCTCCCGCCTATGTCGGCAAGCACGGCCGTCCACGCGACGTGGCCGATCTCGCCAATCACAACTGCGTCGGCTACCGGCTGGTCCGATCGGGCGCGCTTTACCGCTGGGATTTGAACGACAGCGGCAAGGATGTCGTCGTCGAAACGCGCGGCACGGCCATCGTCACGGATTCGCTTGGCGCCATCGATCTGGCGCTGGCCGGCCTCGGGCTCGCCTACGTCTTCGAGCCGCTGGTGCGCGCCGACTTGGCGGCCGGCCGTCTCGTCCAGATCCTGCCGCGGACGGCGATCGAGGAGCCCGGTCTTTTCCTTTACTTTCCGCGTCGCGCATCGATGGCGCCGAAGCTCAGGGCCTTTATCGACACCGCACAAGAAATCGGCCGAGCATCCATGCGGACACCCGGCCGAGTTGCCTGAGCTCGTGAGCTCTTCACCTTAAGGGAAACGCCGAGCGTTCCCCTCGGATCGGAGCTATTTCTTGACCGCCGCCGCGACTTCCGCCGCGAAGTCGGTCGTTTCCTTCTCGATGCCTTCGCCCAACGCGTAACGCAGATAGGCGGTGATCTTCGCCGGAGCGCCGATCTCCTTCTCGGCATCCTTCAACGCCTTCTCGACGGTGATGTCGGGATTGAGCACGAAGGCCTGCTTCAAAAGCACGACCTCTTCATAGAACTTGCGCAAGCGGCCCTCGACCATCTTCTCGATGATCGCTTCCGGCTTGCCCGACTGGCGCGCCTGATCGGAGAAGATCGCCTTCTCGCGCTCGACCAGCGCCGGGTCGACTTCCTCGGCGCTCAGCGCGACCGGGTTGCTGGCGGCGACATGCATCGCCACCTGGCGGGCAAAGGCGTTGGCCGCATGCTCGTTGCCGGTGGTCTCGATCGCGACCAGCACGCCGAGCTTGCCCAGCCCATCGGCAACCGCGTTGTGCACATAGGTCGCCACCGCGCCATGCGGCACGGTGAGCTTCGCCGAGCGGCGGAAATTGATGTTCTCGCCGATGGTGCCGACCGCGTCCTTGACGGTCTCGGTGACAGTCTTGTCGGAGCCCGGATACTTGGCCGCGGCAACCGCCTCGGTCGCACCATAGGCGAGCGCGACCTTCGCGACATTGCGGACCAGTTCCTGGAACTGCTCGTTGCGGGCGACGAAATCGGTCTCGGAATTGACTTCGACAACCGCGGCCTCACGCACGCCGGCATCGACGCCGATCAGGCCCTCGGCGGCGGTGCGCCCGGCCTTCTTGTCGGCCTTCGAGATACCCTTCTTGCGCAGCCAGTCGACGGCCGCTTCCATGTCGCCGTTGGTTTCGTTCAACGCCGCCTTGCAGTCCATCATGCCCGCGCCGGTCAAGTCGCGGAGTTCTTTGACCTGTGCAGCCGAAATCGTCATTGTCGCCTCTTTGTTTCAAATGCGCCGACGCACCATCGGGACTCGATGATGCGCTCGGCAAAAGCGCTTTAGCGCGCCAATTTATTGGAAAGATGAAGGCCGGGACCCGGCCTTCCTTATCAAGCTTCCGGAGCTTCGGCAGCCGGAGTGTCGAGCGCGGGCTCGACCGGAGCCTCGGCCGAAGCGCCGATGTCGACGCCGAGCGCGCCCTGCTGGCGGGCGATGCCGTCGATGGCGGCCTTGGCGATCAGGTCGCAATAGAACTGGATGGCGCGGGCCGCGTCATCATTGCCGGGGATCGGGAAGTCGATCTTGTCCGGGTCGCAGTTCGAATCGATGATGGCCACGACCGGGATGCCCAGGCGCTTGGCCTCGAGGATCGCGATCGCTTCCTTGTTGGTGTCGATGACGAACATCAGGTCCGGCGTCGAGCCCATGTCCTTGATGCCGCCGAGAGCCTTGTTGAGCTTCTCGCGCTCGCGATCGAGGTTCAGGCGCTCCTTCTTGGTGAGGCCCTGGGCCTCGCCGGCGAGCGTCTCGTCGAGCTTGCGCAGGCGCTGGATCGAATTCGAGATCGTCTTCCAGTTGGTGAGCATGCCGCCCAGCCAACGCGAGTTGACATAGTACTGGGCCGAACGCTGCGCGGCGTCGGCAACGATGTCGGACGCCTGGCGCTTGGTGCCGACGAACAGCACGCGGCCGCCCTTGGCGACAGTGTCGGACACCTGCTTCAGAGCCTGGTGCAGCAGCGGCACCGTCTGCGACAGGTCGATGATGTGAATGTTGTTGCGGGCGCCATAGATGTAAGGCGCCATCTTCGGGTTCCAGCGGTGGGTCTGGTGGCCGAAGTGAACACCAGCTTCCAAAAGCTGGCGCATGCTGAAATCTGGCAGAGCCATTCTTTAGTTCCTTTCCGGTTGGCCTCCACGGACACAGGCATTTCGGACGTATGTCCTGATGCCACCGGAGGTTTCAGCCGGATTTCTCCCGGGCAGACACCAAAGTCCGTGTGTGGAATGAGCGCGCATATAGAGGGGAAGTCTCATAAACGCAAGCCGGGAAAACGCCCTTACCTGCGGCGATCCGCCCAAATCTCAGCGTTTTACCTTGCCGTTCGGCACCCTGACGCGGCGAAAGATCGCGACGATTTCCTCGCGGCTGCATTCGATGGCGCCAAGCCGAACCGCGCGATCGCGCTCGAAGCCGGTGATGTCGTAGTGCGGCGCCGACGTCTTAGGCGGCCCTTGATAGGAGGAAAGCTTGAGGCCGAGTTCGGTGGCGAAGCGGTGCAGCTCGTCCGTGTCGTCGGCAAGGAGATGGCACCAGCGGTGGCCGGCCCATTTCCAGATCGCCGCATCGACATAGACCGCCATCAGGCTCGCCGCATTTGGTGAGCCTCACACATGGCGTTCACAAGCCAGGCCTGCAAGCTGGACGGCTACCGTCGAAGCGCTGCTATTTCGACGCCGGGCAAGGCTTGGTCTGGTCGAACAACGACAGGTTCACCAGCTTGCCAGTCATCGAGAAGTCGCCATAGTCCATGACGAGGTCGCGAGTGATGCCGTTCTCGTGCAGCTTGAAGCTGATCCGGTACTCCGGCACCTCCTCGCCGCTTTTGTCGGTATCGTCAAAATAGGCAATGTCGACCGGCCAGTACTTGTCGGAGGCGAGCTTGGCCAGCGCCGGCGCTTCCGGATCCGTCTTTTCAGCGTCCGTCTTCTTGCCGACGATGACGGTGGTGGTCATCACCTTGTTGGCATCCTCTGAGCCGTCGAACAGATTGGTCTGGTAGAAATTCTCGCCCTTCTCGGCCTTGCCGATCAGCTCGACCAGATGCTGGGTCGGAAACTGCGTCGCCGCGAGATCGAGGCTGCTCTTCTCCGGCTTGTCGATATCGACCTTCAGGCCCTTCGCTTCCCTGGTCGCCGTGCCCTTGACTTCCTTGTCGAGGTTCTGGTCGACAAAGGATTTCGTCACGAAGGAAAAGGTCTTGCCTTCGGCGTCCTCGAAAGTCGTCGTCTGCTGGTCGGTCAGCCTGGTGTTGTCGTTGGTGACGATCTGCGTGACGAAGCGGAACTTGACCGTATAACCTTCGCAGGCCGAGCCGTTGAACTCGTAGACCATGCGGCCGGTGATGCCGGTAATGCCTGATCGGTCGGAGGCCTTGCTGAGCGTGAGATCGTAGACGGCGCGATGCGCCTGCAGCGCGGGCACCGCAAAGGCCGGCGCCATCGGAAGCGCCGCCGAAAAACAGGCGGCGGCGAGTAAAAGGCGCGTTGCGCGCATGCGTTACTCCGATCGTCGCGGCCGGGGGGCAGGCCGCAGGGAAAGATGGTCCAGCTTAAAAAAAGTCGTGGCGGAAGCGAGGCAAAAATAGCAATTTCGGCCCCGCCAACGCGGCGTCTTCCAGCAATAGGGAAAACCAATGAGCGAAACAATCGAAAAGCGGCTAAGCGATCTTGGCGTCACCCTTCCAGCCGCCGCCGCGCCCGCCGCCAACTACGTGCCCTATTGCCGCACCGGCAACACGCTGTTCACTGCCGGCCAGCTGCCGCTGAAGGACGGCAAGTTGCAGGCAAGCGGGTTGCTCGGCCGCGACATCGACACGGCGGCCGGCAAGGAAGGCGCGAAATTCTGCGCCATCAACATCCTGGCGCAGGCCAAGGCAGCACTCGGCGACCTCGAAAAAATTAGCCGCCTGGTCAAGATCACCGTCTTCGTCGCCTCCGCGCCGGATTTCGTCGAACAGCATCTTGTCGCCAACGGCGCCTCCGACTTCCTGGTCGCGGTACTCGGCGAGCGCGGCAAGCACGCCCGTTCCGCCGTCGGCACCGCTTCGCTGCCGCTCAACGCCGCGGTCGAGATCGAAGCGATCTTCGAAGTCGAGTGAGGTTCAAGATGACCGATCTTTCCTGGCTGATCGCGCAGCCTGTCGCGCATCGCGGCTTCCACGACATGAACAAGACGCGCTGGGAA
Source organism: Mesorhizobium sp. B2-8-3 (assembly GCF_006440815.1). NCBI lineage: Bacteria > Pseudomonadati > Pseudomonadota > Alphaproteobacteria > Hyphomicrobiales > Phyllobacteriaceae > Mesorhizobium > Mesorhizobium sp. B2-8-3. Next base: position 171,107 of record NZ_VFTW01000003.1, on the reverse strand, counting down.
AACACGCTGTCGGCCTTCGCCACGGCGGCCGAGCGCGGCTATGCCATCGAATGCGACGTGCATATCTCATCGGACGGCATCCCGGTCATCATCCATGACGGCGATCTGAAACGCCTGACCGGCCAGGACGGCTTCGTCTGGCAGCGCACCGCGGCCGAACTGGCGACGCTCAAGATCGGCGGCACCAAGGACCACGTGCCGACGCTCAAGGAAGCGCTCGACCTGATCGACGGCCGCGTGTCGCTGGTGGTCGAGCTGAAAGGCGTTCCTGGCCATGATGCCGGGCTGGTGGCGAGCGTCGGTCAGCTGCTCAAGCGCTACAAGGGCAAGGTGGCGATCATGTCGTTCGATCACTGGCTGATCCGCGACTTCGCCAAGGACGCGCCGGGTATCCCCGGCGGGCTGACCGCCTATGGCAGGGACAACCAGTTGATCGAGGCGCATTTCGCCATGCTCGCGCACGGCCTCGCCTTCACCTCTTACGCCGCTGGCGACCTGCCCAACCCCTTCGTCAGCTTCGTGCGCGAAAAGCTGAAAATGCCGGTCATCACCTGGACCGTGCACGACCAGCCGGCGGTCGACCTGACCTTCAAATATGCCGATCAAATGACCTTCGAGGGTTTCGAACCCGATCTGGTCAAGGTCGCCTAGAGCCGGATGATTTCAGGTCAAACGACCTGAAATCTGATCCGCCTCTAATCAATCTAAAGAGAGAGCATGATGTCGTCCGAAAACCGCTTGACACTTTTCGGCATCATGCTCTCGGGAATGCCCGAAACGTGACTTGTAGCAGCCCTGAGGACGCTTAAATAAGCCCCATGGATCAGGGCGACGACGACGATGGACGGGCAGCGAACGAGGATTACGCGATCCGCGTCGCGGCGGGTATCGGCGCCTTCACCTGCGTGGAGTGGGACGGCTTTGCCGGAACCACGCGCGGCGACAAAGAAAACGGCTACAACCCGCTGGTTTCATTCGCTTTTCTAAGCGCATTGGAAGATTCTGGATGCGCCGTCCGGCGCACCGGCTGGCAGGGCCATCACCTGCGGTTGGAATCGGCGCAAGGCAGGCTTCTCGGCGCCGTCCCCTGTTATCTCAAATCGCACAGCCAGGGCGAATATGTCTTCGACCATGGCTGGTCGGACGCCTTCGAGCGCGCCGGAGGCCGCTACTATCCCAAACTGCAATGCTCGGTGCCGTTCACGCCGGTCACCGGCCCTCGCCTTCTGGTCGGCAAAGGCGAGAATGTAAGTGCCGTGAGAGCCGGACTGGCGGGAGGCCTGAAACTCGTGACCGACAAGCTCGGCGTCTCTTCCGCGCATGTCACCTTCGCCAACGAGCCTGATGTCGCGACGCTGGAAGCGGCAGGCTTCCTGCATCGCACCGACCAGCAGTTCCATTTCTTCAACGAAGGCTTTTCGAACTATGATGACTTCCTCGCCACGCTTGCTTCGCGCAAGCGCAAGGCGATGAAGAAGGAGCGTCGCGAGGCGCTTGCCGACGGCATCTCGATCGACTGGTTGACCGGCAAGGACATCACCGAAAGCGCCTGGGACGATTTCTTCGCCTTCTACACGGATACCGGCGGCAGGAAATGGGGCCGGCCCTATCTCAACCGGCAGTTTTTCTCGCTGATCGGCGAGCGCATGGCCGATGACATTCTTCTGGTGATGGCCAAGCGCAACGGCCGCTACGTTGCCGGCGCCATCAACTTCATCGGTTCCGACGCGCTTTATGGGCGCAACTGGGGCTGCATCGAGGACCACCCCTTCCTGCACTTCGAGGTCTGCTATCATCAGGCAATCGACTTCGCCATCGAGCGCAAGCTCAAGGTGGTGGAGGCCGGCGCGCAGGGCGAACACAAGCTGGCGCGCGGCTACCGGCCCGTGACCATGCATTCGGCGCACTACATTTCGCATCCCGGTCTGCGCAATGCCGTCGCTGACTATCTTAGGCGGGAGCGGCGCGAGGTCGAGCGCATGGGGGAATATCTCGAAGAGCACACGCCCTTCCGCAAGGACCTTGGAGAATAAGGTCTCGCGGTCAGTGCGGCTTTCGCGCGGCGATCGGAACCAGGAACGAAAAGCAGGCGACCAGGAACAGCACCGCGCCGGCAAGCGCCAGCAAATCGCCGGCGCGCCATGCCGCAGCGATGAAAAACATTGCCGATACGATGAACAGCAGCCAACCGGCGACGACCCACTTCATGATTGCTCCGTCCTAGATTGCCGCAGCAGACGACAAATGTCGGCTCTCAAGCAATAGCAGAGCCTGCCGTCGAGAGCTGCCTATAATATTGGCCAAGCAACGAAGCCGGCTCAACGCCTGCTGTTTACCGGATTGGTGGAATCCGCTAAGTCATCGCCAGGGGCATTGGTGCGCGAGCACCTTGGGGTTGGCATGCTGTTTTGGGCATCTTGGGGCGTCGGGCAATGGCTCGGTGTGGCGGGGCTTGCGGCCGCGCTGCTGTTGACCGTCCGGCTCGAAGGCAAGCCGGGAACCTGGCCTCTCGGCTTTTCCACCTTCTTCCTTCTCTTTGCTTTCCTGCACCTGTTTTTTCCAGGCGCGATCGTCGCGCTCTGGATGACGCTCATGCTGACGGCCATCATCGGCATCGCCTCGAAGCTGAAATACCGCTATCTCGGCTTCAATCTTCTGGCCGGAGATCTCTATCATCTGGCCGCGAGCAGTTGGCGCAGCGTCTTTGTCGACAATGCCCGAATGGCGATCCCGGCCCTCTTCGCCGGAGCGGTGATCGTTGCGGTCGCCATGCTTGTCGACATAACTCTGGTGGAACAGGCGACGTCGCTCTCGCTGCGCCTCGCGATTTTCGCCGTAGCCGTGCTGATCTACGTGGCAGTCTATCGGTTGAGCGGCGGAGCGCCTCGTTTCCGCTTCGACCTGCTCACCAGGGATCGTGCGCATCTCTCCGCCTTCGTGGCGTCGTGGCTCGGCGCGGGACCTTCGCAACGGCCGGGCTTCGTTGACATCGCTCACGATTCGCTGCCGTTTCTGCCGCCTGTGCCGGCTAAGCGGGAGAACGGCGAGGCTCGGCCGCACATCTTCATGGTCCTGCAGGAATCGACATTTGATCCGCGGCACCATGGCGTGCCGATCAACCGTGCTTTCGAGCAATTCTTCTCGCCCGCAAACGGTCTATCTGGGGCTTTGCATGTCGATGTTTTCGGCGGCAGCACGCTGCAGACCGAATTCTCGGTGCTGACCGGCCTGTCCTCGCTTTCCTTCGGCAACGACAGCCGCTTCGTCTTTCATCTGCTGGCTGGGCGGGTGCGCCACTCATTGCCCTCGGTGCTTTCAGGCATGGGGTACCATGTGTCGCATGTGAGCTGCGATCGTCCCAACTTCGTCAATTGCGATCGCTTCTATAAATCGATCGGGTTCGAGGAGGTCGCCTATGCCGCGACCTTGCCGCCGCCCTTCGATCTGGAGCGCTGGCGTCGCGAGCGCCATGACGAACAGCTTTACAGCCATGCTCTGAACCGGATTGCGGACCGCTTGGGAAGCGAGAGGCCCTGTTTCCTCTCGATAATGACGCTGATGAACCACGGCGATCACCGTCGCCGCATCTTCCCGCCCGAGCTTCAGGCCGATATCCGCCGTGAAGCCGTCGCGCTGACCGGCAATGAGAATTACGGCGAATATGCCGTGCGGCTGGCAGAAAGCGTCGAGGCCTATGCCGCGTTTCGCAGGCAGCTCGAAACCGCGCTGAATGGCCGGCCCGCCATCGTGGTACGCTATGGCGATCACCAGCCGTCATTCACGGCCGCCCTCACCGGCCTACCGCCTTCCGACAGAGCTTTGCACAAAACCTTCTACGCGATCGAGGCGATCAACAGCGCTTTGCCCGCCGACCTGGCCGCTCCCGCCATGCTCGACGCTGCATTCCTGTCGACATTGACCATGTCCGCCGCGCGTCTGCCGCTCGATCCGGTATTCGCGACCAGGACGGCCCTTCTGGCGGACTGCGCCGCTCGCTATTTCGCAAGCGAGTCCGTGCGCAAGAAACGCTTCCACCGGGCTCTTGTCGAAGCGGGCATGGTCGATCTCGCCTGAGCGCCTTGCCGCCCATCGGCAGCTTCGCTACACCGGACGGCGAATGCAATTGGGAGTGTCACCCCATGGCCGAAGCCTATGATCCCGGCAACATCTTCGCGAAAATCCTGCGCGGCGAGATTCCCTCGCACCGCGTCTACGAGGACGACGCGGTCGTCGCCTTCATGGATGTGATGCCGCAAGGCATGGGCCACACGCTGGTGGTGCCCAAGGCGCCGTCGCGCAACATGCTCGACGCCGATCCGGCAACGCTCGGCCCATTGTTCGGCGTGGCGCAGAAAGTTGCGGTCGCGGTGAAAAAGGCCTTCAACGCCGACGGCGTCACCCTGATGCAGTTCAACGAGCCGGCTTCCGGGCAGACCGTCTATCATCTCCATGTCCATGTCGTCCCGCGCTTCGAGGGCATACCGTTGAAGCCGCATTCGGGCCAGATGGAGAAGCCGGAGGTGTTGGCCGAGAACGCCGGCAAGATCCGGGCAGCGCTGAGAAGCTGAACGGACCGGCGCTCAGGCGGTCGGCAAATTCGCCAATGTGTGGAAAGCCATTGGCGCCGGTCCCGCGATGAGCCTCTCGCGGATCGACCCTGCGCATGCCCGTGGGCTGAGCAGCGACGTATCGACTTCCAGGTCGTAGAGGCCGGGCTTGTGCACCTCTTCCTGCCAGCGGCGGACGGGCAACGGCATAGGATCGTCGTCCCTTCCAATGACATATGGAGTACCTTCCCCACCTGCTGCGCGCCTTCGCAACACCTCGTCGATCGGGCAGCGGACGCCGACGAGCAGCACCGGCAGGCCGGCCAGGCGTCGCGCACAATGGGGAAGGATGTTCAGCGATCTGGAATAGGCGTCGTGATGACCGATATCGACGACGACATTGAGTCCCAGCCGGCTGTGAGCGGCGATCGAATCGTAAAGCGCAGCGTAAAGCAGCGGCACGAAAGCCTCGATGTCGGGGCGTTCGCCACCGGGACGCAGGCCGATACCCGGGCGCAGCCCCGGCGGCGTGGCTTGGGCGCAGGCGTCGACGCCGAGATTGATCCACACACCCTCGAATGTCTCCTGGATCGCCGCGGCGATGCTCGATTTTCCCGAGCGCGGCGCGCCGTTGAGGATGATGATCTGTCCGGCTTCCAAGCGGTGCTCCTTTCAACGAAAAAGGCCCCGTTTCCGGGGCCTTCTGTATTTCAAGCGAGGGCTTGTCAGCCCTTGCGCGGCAGTTGCGGCACAAGGCTGCGCTTGTTGCCGTCCTTGCCCTTCGGCTCCGGCTTCTGCGCCACCGCCTTCTTGGGCGCAGGCTTCTTGGCGACCGCCTTTTTCGGCTTCGGCGCGTCTTCCGGCTCTTCCTTCTTCGGCTGCACGGGCGACTCGTCGGCGAGCGATTCGAGCTTCAGGCCGGACTCGCCGGTTTCCTTCTTCTCGACGGTGACGCGCACCGTGCCGCCCTTCTTGAGCTTGCCGAACAGCACCTCGTCGGCCAGGGGCTTCTTGATATGCTCCTGGATGACGCGGCCGAGCGGACGCGCGCCCATACGCTCGTCGTAACCCTTGTCGGCCAGCCAGGCGATCGCGTCCGGCGACAGGTCGAAGGTAACGCCACGCTCGGACAGCTGCGCCTCGAGCTGCATGACGAACTTCTGCACCACCTGATGGATGACCGGCACCGGCAACGAGCCGAACGGGATGATAGCGTCCAGACGGTTGCGGAACTCCGGCGTGAACAGCCGGTTGATCGCCTCGACGTCGTCGCCTTCGCGCTTGGTCGAGCCGAAGCCGATCGCCGCGCGCTGCGCATCCGACGCGCCCGCATTGGTGGTCATGATCAGGATCACATTGCGGAAGTCGATCTGCTTGCCGTTGTGGTCGGTCAGCTTGCCGTGGTCCATCACCTGCAGCAGGATGTTGAACAGGTCCGGATGCGCCTTCTCGACCTCGTCAAGCAAAAGCACGCAGTGCGGATGCTGGTCGACGCCGTCGGTCAACAAGCCGCCCTGGTCGAAGCCGACATAGCCGGGAGGCGCGCCGATCAGCCGCGAGACGGTGTGGCGTTCCATATATTCCGACATGTCGAAGCGGATCAGCTCGACGCCAAGCGAGGCGGCAAGCTGCTTGGCCACTTCCGTCTTGCCGACGCCGGTTGGCCCTGAGAACAGATAGGAGCCGATTGGCTTCTCCGGTTCGCGCAGGCCGGCGCGCGCCAGCTTGATCGCCGAGGTCAGCGCGGTGATCGCGGTGTCCTGGCCGTAGACGACGCGCTTCAGCTCGATATCGAGGCCCTGCAGCACCTTCTCGTCATCGGCCGAGACGGTCTTCGGCGGGATGCGCGCCATGGTGGCGATCGTCGCCTCGATCTCCCTGATGCCGATCGTCTTCTTGCGCTTGGCTTCCGGCACCAGCATCTGCGAGGCGCCGGTCTCGTCGATCACGTCGATCGCCTTGTCCGGCAGCTTGCGGTCGTTGATGTAGCGCGCCGACAGCTCTACCGAGGCCTTGATGGCTTCGCTCGTGTAGCGGACCTTGTGGAACTCCTCGAAATAGGGCTTCAGGCCCTTCATGATCTCGATGGCGTCCTCGATGGTCGGCTCGTTGACGTCGATCTTCTGGAAGCGCCGCACCAGCGCGCGGTCCTTCTCGAAGAACTGGCGGAACTCCTTGTAGGTGGTCGAGCCGATGCAGCGGATGGCGCCGGACGACAGCGCCGGCTTCAGAAGGTTCGATGCATCCATGGCGCCGCCCGAAGTGGCGCCCGCCCCGATCACCGTGTGGATCTCGTCGATGAACAGCACAGCGCCCGGATAATCCTCGAGCTCCTTGACGACCTGCTTCAGCCGCTCCTCGAAGTCGCCGCGATAGCGGGTGCCGGCCAAGAGCGTGCCCATGTCGAGCGCGAAAATGGTGGCGTCCTGGAGCACTTCAGGCACGTCGCCTTCGACGATGCGCTTGGCGAGACCTTCGGCGATCGCCGTCTTGCCGACGCCGGGGTCGCCGACATAGAGCGGGTTGTTCTTGGAACGGCGGCACAGCACCTGGATGGTGCGGTTGATCTCGCTGTCACGGCCGATCAGCGGGTCGATCTTGCCGGCCCGCGCCTTGTTGTTGAGATTGACGCAGTAGGCCGTCAGCGCGTCCTGCTGCTTCTTCTTGCCGCCCTCTTCCTGCGGCTCGGCGCCATTCTGGCCGCCCTGCTCGTCCTCGGCGCCGCGCGGCGTGCGCGACTCCGAAGCGCCCGGGCGCTTGGCGATGCCATGCGAGATGTAGTTGACCGCGTCGTAGCGGGTCATCTGCTGTTCCTGCAGGAAATAGGCGGCGTGGCTCTCGCGCTCGGCGAAGATGGCGACGAGCACGTTGGCGCCGGACACTTCCTCGCGGCCGGACGACTGCACATGGATCACGGCGCGCTGGATGACGCGCTGGAAACCTGCCGTCGGCTTCGAATCCTCGTCGTAACCGGTGACGAGGTTGTCGAGCTCGGTGTCGATATAGGTGAGAACCGTATGCTTGAGCTCGTCGAGATCGACGTTGCAGGCACGCATGACGGCGGCCGCCTCGGTGTCGTCGATCAGGGCGAGCAGCAAATGTTCGAGCGTCGCATATTCATGATGCCGCTCGTTGGCGAATGTCAGCGCCTGATGTAGCGCCTTTTCCAGGCCTTGGGAGAAAGCCGGCATGTTACCTCACTTCTTCTCCATCACGCATTGCAGCGGATGCTGATTCTGTCGGGCGAAATCCATGACCTGGGACACTTTGGTCTCGGCCACCTCGAATGTGTAGACACCGCACTCGCCCACTCCATGATTGTGAACATGAAGCATGATGCGTGTGGCGGCCTCGCGGTCCTTTTGGAAAAACCGCTCCAGGACGTGAACGACGAACTCCATCGGCGTGTAGTCGTCGTTCAGAATGAGGACCCGGTAGAGACTGGGCTTCTTGGTCTTGGTTTTGGTGCGCGTGATGACAGCAGTGCCGCGACCGGGATCGTTGCGGTCTCCGTCACTTTGCATTCGCACCACGCCTGCCGTGGCAGTCAAACCGATCGTCACGTAGTCCAGCCTTTTCGAATCCTCATGCGAGTTCAACATGTAGGTTCTCGATGAACGATTTTAAGCCCTTCTGTTTAGCTGACAATATGGCTAGGTGGGCAAACCTCTGCGAATTTCTCAATCGTGAATGCGGTTAATGTGCATCGAGTTGCGATCGCGCATGAAAAAACCCGGCCGCGTTTCCGCGACCGGGCCTTTCCGACTGGCCGGCTGGCCTTGTCGGGTGTGATCGGGCGAAATTACTTCGCCTTGGCGACCACCGATTCGAAGGGCTTGTAAGCTTCCTTGGCGAGTTCGGCATAGAGATTGCCGATCTTGCTGGCCTCGGCCACGAAGCTCTCATAGCTCTGCTTGGCGTAATCGGTCTGGATCTCGACGGCCTTCTCAATCGACTTGGCCGCGAACAGCTTCTCGAAGGCGGCGCTGCCGGCTTCGAAGCTCTTCTTGGTGTATTCGCCGGCTTCGGTGGCGATCGCCTGCGCGCCCTTGCTGAGCGAGGCAAAGCTCTTCAGCCCGGTGTCGGCAAATTCCTTGCCGTATTTCGTGAAGTCCTCATAGGTCTGGGTCATTTCATGCTTCCCTTTGGTTGAAACGCCCTTTTTGGCCCCGGGCGCCCTTGTGCAATGCACCTCAATATATTGTGCGATGCACAAAAGTCAAGAATCCCTTGGGTAAGCAGGGGCCCAGCGCCTTCGGCCGGTAAAATTCGATTAAAGAGAAGCTCGATTTGCCGAAAAATGGTGAACGCTGCGGTTACCATAAACGGATTGGTAACGCTGGGCGCGATAGCTTGGCCGGAAGCGAGGCAGGCCTCCCTTTGCCGCCTCCGGGGCAACGAAAATTCAGGGTAAGTAACGGTGCGTCAGGCGTTGTCGGGCTTCGTCTCCAAATCTTCTCTCTCCTTCAAGGCAATCATGGTTGCCGCGCTCGCGGTGACGATTGTCGCCGCCGATGTCGCTTCGGCTCTTGCGGCAAGGTCCGCGGCCATCGTCGTCGACGCCAAGACCGGCAAGGTGCTTTATTCGGCCGATGCCAATGGCCGGCGCTATCCGGCTTCGCTCACCAAGATGATGACGCTCTATTTGACCTTCGAGGCGTTGGCGAAAGGCAGGATCAGCAAGAACACGCCGGTTCCGTTTTCCGCGCATGCCTCCGCGGAGGCACCGACCAAGCTCGGCGTTCGGCCCGGCGGCTCGGTTCCGGTCGAGACCGCTATTCTGTCGATCGTAACGAAATCGGCGAATGACTCGGCAACCGCGCTCGGCGAAATGCTCGGCGGCAGCGAAGACAATTTCGCCCGCATGATGACGGCCAAGGCGCGCCAGCTCGGCATGAATGGCACCGTTTTCCGCAATGCCAACGGCTTGCCCGATCCCGGCCAGTTCACCACGGCGCACGACATGGCCATGCTTGGCATCGCGCTGCGTGAGCACTACCCGCAATATTACGGCTATTTCTCGCAGCGCTCGTTCCTGTATGGCCGCCAGCGCATCAACGGCCACAACCGCCTGCTTGGCCGCATCAAGGGCGTCGACGGCATCAAGACCGGCTACACCCGCGCCTCGGGTTACAACCTCGTCTCCTCCGTGGCCGACGGCGATCGCCGCCTCGTCGCGGTGGTGATGGGCGGCGCTTCCGGCCGCAGCCGCGACAACCAGATGGCCGCGCTGATCAACACCTATCTGCCGCGCGCTTCGACGCGCGGCGGTGGCGACCTCATCGCCAAGGGCGGCGACAATCCGATCAAGACCTTGGCCAAGGTCTTTTTGCCCAAGCATGATGCGCCCACTCCGGACGCCAAGCCGGCAACGGATGACACTGTCGTTGCCTCAGCCGACGAAGACGTCCAGGACGACGACGCCCAGCAGGTCGCCGAGGAGACAAAGCCCGTCATCAAGGTCAAGAAGGTGAAGACGGTTGCCGTCGCCGCCATGGCGCCTGCCCCTAAATCCCAGGAGACCTCGCCCCAGGTCGTCACCGCCTATGCCGAACCCGCGCCGGCCGCGCCCACGATTGATCCGGTCAAGACGTCGTCGGTGCCGTCCGGGTGGGTGGTTCAGGTTGCCTCATCGCCGACGAAAACGGGAGCCCAGGCGCTGCTCGATCAGACCTCCAAGCAGGCGCCGAGGATTCTGGCCGACGCATCGGGCTTCACCGTCGCATTCGACAAGGACGGCACAACCTACTACCGCGCCCGCTTCGGCGGCTTCGGCTCGAAGGGCGCCGCCTGGAAGGCCTGCGATGCCCTGAAGCGCAAGAAAATCTCGTGCTACGCCGTCGAGCAATAGGCGGCTGTTGAATCTCCCGGAAGGTACCGGCGTCGAAGGAGACTAATCGTGATTGGAGAGCAAGACGTCCTTGGCTTCATTGATCCGCGCCGCCAGGACGGACGTGCCGCCGACATCGGCGTTCAGGCGCTGCATCAGGCGGCGGTGCGCCTTGCGGATATCCGCCGCGGCAGCCCCCGCTTCAAGACCAAGGACCTTGTAGGCCTCCTCCTTAGTCATGGCGCCCGCACCTGGCGCAACACCCAGCCCTTCGCCACCGTGAGGCTGCGCGTCCTTGCGCCAGACGGGAAAACGGCCGTCAAGATACGTCTCTAGGAGCTGGCGGCTCTCCGGATCGGGACTGAGCTCGCCATGAAGTTGGCGCAGGTCCGTCAGTCCCATAGCCCCCAGCATCTTGCCTTCATAACGCCCGGCCAGGACAAGCCCCTCGAGCCTGCCGCTGTCATGGTCGAGGTCCATTTCGAGCGCGGCGGTGCGCACTGTCGAATGCTTGGAGGCGGCCGCCCGCGCCGGAGGCCGCCTTGTGCGTATCCATCCGACCCAGGCCAGCGCCGCGAGCAAAAGCAGTCCGCCGATAAGGCTGCGGCCGAAGATCAGCATGGGCGCGCCAACCAGCCCCAGGAAGGCCGGCCCAAGCGATCTCAGACCGTCGGCCATCCTTGCCGCATCCGCGCGCACAAAGAGCATCGCGGTGCCGAAAAGCACCACGAGCACCGCTGCCAAAGCAAGGATCACGCCCATCGATTAGCACCGCCATACGGATGACCGAGCATAAGAAACAGGATGGGACCAAGGTCCGGCGCTTGCAAGTCCCACATCGGACGAGCCGAAGGGCCAGCGCCGGAGGCGGTACGCAAAATCGCGCTAGAGCAGACCGAGTTCGGCGAGTTCGAGCCTCAGCTTGGGCGGCATTCCGGCGAACGCCGCCCTGCCCTTGCCAAGATCGGCCGGCGCATCGGCGGGCTTCAGATAGCGCCAGCCCTGGAAGGCGCGGCGCGGCTGCCAGTCGGTGCGCACCACATTCGGATCGAGCATAAGATGGCAGCGGCCGATGCCCTCGCCGTCGGTGAAAGGCCGGATCTCGGTGATCAGTTGCCGGCACTGCACATTGCCCTTGATCACCCAATAGAGCGAGCCGCCATCGGTGATCTCGTCGCCGCGCGTCGGCACCATGCGGGTGGTGTGCCAGTGCTCGGCCGGCTCGCCGGCACGGCGCCGCTCGTCAAGGCGGAACGCAATCCACTCTTCGAGATCCTCGACGCTGTCGCAGCCGACGCACAGTTTTAGGAGATTAAGTGACATGTCCCAAGATTTAGCCGCAAGGGTTGACGCGTCAACGCCTTGAGCGACTTCTCCACAGGACCAGCCTGGAGTCTTGGTAGGACCTCAGCACTCGACGACATTGACCGCCAAGCCGCCGAGGCTGGTTTCCTTGTACTTCTCGTTCATGTCGAGGCCGGTCTGGCGCATGGTTTCGATCGCGGCATCGAGCGGCACAAAATGCGTGCCGTCGCCCTTGATGGCCAAGGAAGCGGCCGTCACCGCCTTCACCGCGCCCAGCGCGTTGCGTTCGATGCAGGGCACCTGCACCAGGCCGCCGACGGGATCGCACGTCATGCCGAGATGATGCTCGAGCGCGATCTCGGCGGCGTTCTCCACCTGCTCCGGCGTGCCGCCCATGACGGCGCACAGGCCGGCGGCGGCCATCGCCGAAGCCGAACCCACCTCGCCCTGGCAGCCGACCTCGGCGCCCGAGATCGAGGCGTTGGACTTGATGATGCCGCCGACGGCGGCCGCCGTCAGCAGGAAGTCGCGGATGCTCGGCTGGTCGGCTTCGGGATGGAAATGCAGCCAGTAGCGCAGCACTGCCGGCAACGTGCCGGCGGCGCCATTGGTCGGCGCGGTCACCACGCGCCCGCCGGCGGCGTTCTCCTCGTTGACCGCCATCGCATAGATCGACAGCCAGTCATTGGCGAGCAAGGGATTGGGCCGGTTCTGCTGCCACTGTTCCTGCAGCTTGTCGTGCAGCTGCCGCGCTCGGCGGCGCACCTTCAGCCCGCCCGGCATGATGCCGTCCTGCGACAAGCCGCGATCGATACAGCCCTTCATTGCGCCCCAGATCGCGTCGAGGCCTTCATCGAGCTCCTCGCGCGACATATGCTTTTCCTCGTTGGCGCGCTTCATCTCGGCGATCGAAAGCCCGCTCTTGGCCGCCATCGCCAGCATTTCGACGGCGTTCTTGAAGGGGTACGGCACGTTCTTGCCCTCGGTCGTCACCGAGCCCTTTGCCTTCATGCGCTGCAGCTCTTCCTCCGAAACGACGAAACCGCCGCCGATCGAATAATAGATGCGCTTGAGCAGCAGCCGGTCGGATGCGTCATAGGCATAGAAGGCCATGCCGTTGGCATGACCGGTCAGCGGCGTCTTGCGGTCGAGCACGAGGTCCTTGGCGGGATCGAAGCGGTATGCCGGATGCCCGGGCGGCGAAATGCGCTTCTCCGCGCCGATGCGGGCGACGATGCCGTCGGCCTCGTCAGGATCGACCGTCTGCGGCGTCTGGCCTGCCAGGCCGAGAACAACGGCCCGATCCGAGCCGTGGCCGATGCCGGTATAGGCGAGCGAGCCATGCAGGCTCGCGCCGATGCGGTCGACCTTGACGCCTGCCGGACGCGGCCAGTCGCCGGCCAGGATCTCGTCGAGGAATCGCCGTGCGGCCGTCATCGGGCCCATCGTGTGCGAGCTCGACGGGCCGATGCCGATCTTGAACAGGTCGAAAACCGAAAGGAACACGGGGGCGTTGTCTCCTGAGGGTCGCTTGAAACCTACATATAGGAATTCCCGGGATGTTTCCGCTGTTTTGCATGCTGCGGCGCGGCGGCTGCCGACCTTGTTTGCTCCGTCAGCGACATCACTTCAACTCGGGCCTGCGCGCCGTCTTCTTCCCGATCGGCTATCTCGGCTGGTTCGTCGATCTGGTGGTGTTCGTAGTGTCGACGCTGGTGCTGTTTGCCGTGCTGGTGCGCCGTCAATTCTTCTCCGCGGCGCGGCAGGCGGTGCTCGGTCAGCCGCCCGGCCCGGGGAAGAACTGATCGATCCTGCCGGACAGCCTGTAGGCGAAAAGCCCGATCCACTCGCGCACCGCAATGGTGGTCGCCTGCACCGAGTCGACCGGATTGTCGCGGTAGAAGCCGACGCCTTCCCTGCCCGAGGTGCGATAATCGACCGGCCAGGGAATGGTCGCAAAACCCGCCTTGTCGAACAGCGCCTTGGCGCGCGGCATGTGGAAAGCCGAGGTGACCAGCAGCCAGGTCTCGCCCGGTTTCGGCTCGACGAGATTCCGCGAGAAGACGGCATTCTCGTAAGTGTTGCGGGATTTGTCCTCGAGGATCATGCGATCGGCCGAAACGCCGAGCGCCCCGAGCAGCCGCGGTGCCGTGTCGGCGTCGCCCTCGCCGTCGAGGAAAAGCGAACCGTTGCCGCCGGACACCACGATCTTCGCTTGGGGAAAGTGCCTCGCCAGGATCGCGGTCTCGACCATACGGTCGCCGCTGCTGTTCAACTCATAGCCGCCGCGCGCCAGGTTGATGGCGCCCTCGAAGCCGCCGCCAAGCACGACGATGCCATCGACCTTTTCCGGTAGTGGCGGCTTGGGGAAGCGTTCTTCGAGCGGGGTCAACATCATCGCGCCAACCGATGTCCAGGCCGAAAGCATCAGGATCAGAAAAGCCAGCACGCTGCCGGTTGCAGCCAGCCGCCGGCGCCCGAACAGCGCCGCAAGCAGGCCGGCGAGCAGCAGGAAGATGGCCAGATTGATCGGCTGGATGAAGAACCAGAGAATCTTGGAGAGATAGTAGAACACGCTTGGCACCTACCGCGCATAGGAATGGTGGGTGGCGGTAAATCGCCTAACGGCTTCCGCCACCGCTTCAGCTTCGGGCCGACTCAGTTCCCGGCCAAAGGAGATTGAACCTGTTGCGCCGGTCAAACGGACAACTTCCTTCAGGCCGGCCTCGTCGGTCGGATAGGGATGGTTCAGGATTTCGACCGAGAGCGGCCCACTGAAGGTCAGGGAGGCGCGATCGGGAAGCGGGCTGCCCCTGGTTTCGCGGAGCACGGTGGTTTTGGTGACGCGCAGCTCTTCCCCGGCGCAAGCCAGCCACAGCAATTCCTTGCCGAGGAAATACGCGAACAACCCGACGACAGCCAGGAATGAAACAAGACCAACGAGGCCCATCGCGATCGTCGCCGGCGACCTGTCGAAGAACCCCCAATACGCGGTGACGGCGACAATCCCGACAGAGAGCAGGACAAAGCCTGTCCTTATGGCCGAACGCCGCGGCGGGTTGCCGATGATCAATTCGCCTGCCGTCTCGACAATGGATATGCGAGACGGGACCGACATCCTACCACCATTTCTCCGGCTGGAATCTGCCCGCGGCCTTTTCGATCACATGCGCTGTCTGGAACAGCGTTTCCTCGTCGAACGGGCGACCGATCAGCTGCAGGCCGAGCGGCAGGCCCTTGCCGTCGAAGCCGGCCGGCACCGAAATGCCGGGAAGACCCGCCATGTTGACGGTCACGGTGAAGATGTCGTTGAGGTACATCTTGACCGGATCGGAAGCCATGTCCTCGTCGGCGACGCCGAAGGCGGCCGACGGTGTCGCAGGCGTCAGGATGACGTCGACGCCGGCGGCAAAGACGTTCTCGAAGTCGCGCTTGATCAGCGTGCGCACCTTCTGCGCCTGCAGATAGTAGGCGTCGTAATAGCCGGCCGACAGCACATAGGTGCCGATCATGATGCGACGCTTGACCTCGCGACCGAAGCCGGCGGCACGCGTCTTCTCATACATGTCGATGATGTCCTTGCCGGGCACGCGCAGGCCGTAGCGCACGCCGTCATAGCGGGCGAGGTTCGACGACGCCTCGGCGGGTGCCACGATATAGTAGGCCGGCAAGGCATATTTGGTGTGCGGCAGGGAGATATCGACGATCTCGGCGCCGGCGTCCTTCAGCCAGGCGATGCCCTTTTGCCAGAGCGCCTCGATGTCGTCCGGCATGCCGTCGACGCGGTACTCCTTCGGAATGCCGACCTTCATGCCCCTGACCGGCTTGCCGACCGCCGCTTCATAGTCCGGCACCGGGCGGTCGACCGAGGTCGTATCCTTCGGATCGACGGAAGCCATCGACTTCAACAGGATGGCGGCGTCGCGCACGTCGCGCGCGATCGGCCCCGCCTGGTCTAGCGAGGAAGCGAAGGCGACGACGCCCCAGCGCGAGCAGCGCCCGTAAGTCGGCTTGATGCCGACCGTGCCCGTGAAGGCGGCTGGCTGGCGGATCGAGCCGCCGGTGTCGGTGGCGGTGGCGCCCGCGCAGAGGAAGGCGGCCACGGACGATGCCGAGCCGCCAGACGAGCCGCCCGGCACCAACTGGGCATTGTCCAAGGTCCGCGCCGTCTTCGTGCCGCCGGCGGAAACAAAGCCACCGTCGCCCTGATGCGTCGTCGGCATGACGACCGTGTCGAGGCGCGAACGCCGCCACGGATTGATCACCGGGCCGTAATAGGAGGTCTCGTTCGACGAGCCCATGGCGAACTCGTCCATGTTGAGCTTGCCGAGCATCACCGCGCCATCGGCCCACAGGTTGCTGGTCACGGTCGATTCGTAGCGCGGCTTGAAGCCGTCCAGCACATGGCTGCAGGCCTGGGTGTGGATGCCTTGGGTAGCGAACAGGTCCTTGATGCCGAGCGGAATGCCTTCCAGCGCGCCGCCCTCGCCCGTGGCGAGCCTGGCATCGGAAGCCTTGGCCATGTCGCGCGCCTTGTCGGCGGTGACAGCCACATAGGCGTTGAGCACGGGATTGGCGCGATCGATCGCCGCGAGATAGGCCTCGGTGATCTCGGCCGCGGTGATCTCCTTGCCGCGCAGCTTGGAGCGGGCCTCGGAAATGGTGAGATGTGTGAGATCGCTCATCAGGCAAGGCTCTTTTCGTAAAACACCGACCATTCGGAGTCGGGATAATCCAGCACCGGTCCGCAACGCGAGAATCCGGCGCGCTCATAAACGGTCCACGCAGCGGGGTGCCGATCGCCGGTTTCGAGAACCAGGCGCTTCAGTCCTTCCTTCCGGGCAAGCGCCTCGACACGTCCGACGATCTCGGCGCCGATCTTGCGGCCACGGTGCGAAGGCCGCGTATACATGCGCTTGACCTCGCCGGTGGCATCGTCATGGCGCTTGAGCGCGCCGCAGCCGACGGCAAGGCCGTGGTCGCGGGCGATGAATACCGTCGTATCCATGCCCGCCATCTGCTCGACGGTGAGATGATAGCAGTGCTCGGGCGGCGTCAGCTCGAGCAGCGCGGCGTTGAGTTCGGCGATCAGCGCACGCACGTCGTCCTGCAAAGGCGTCTCGATGGCGATCTCGACAGCCACAGCCTACTCCACCACCTTCGGAACGAGGAAGAAGTTCTCTTCCGTCGCCGGCGCGTTGGCGACGATGTCGGCGGCCTTGTTGCCGTCGGTCACGGCATCCTGGCGCTTCTTCATCTCCATCGGCGTGACCGAGGTCATCGGCTCGACGCCCGAGACATCGACCTCGTTCAATTGCTCGACGAAGCCGAGGATGGCGTTCAATTCGCCGGTCATGCGCTCGGCGTCCTGCTCGCTCACCGCGATACGGGCAAGGTGCGCGACGCGCTTCACGGTCTGGAGATCAACGGACATGTTCTTTTCGCCTCGGGAAAGCCAGTGCGGGCTATAGCGGCGCCGCGCTCAGCGCGCAACATGGATGATGCCGGAGCGGTCGGCACGCGGCCACCCGCTCGGCTACTGAGGCAGCGCCACGCCTTCGCAATGATAGTAGCTGCCGCCGTTGCCGGACCGCGCACCCTCATCGTCGACCGGCCGGACCGAGACAAGGTCGATCTGTTTTGCGTTTACCGGGGTGACCGAAAGCACGTCCGGAAACACATGGTCGGGTTCCCGGCAGATCGCGGTCACGGCCCAGCTCGGCGCGCTGCGTGCCTTGCTGACCTGGAGGAACTCGCAATAGTACTCGACCCCTTGCAATCCCTCAGCCGTCAGCACGATGTTGCCGGCGTCGATCACGGTCTGCAGCGTCTCGTTCTTGGCCTTGTCGCAGAGATCCTCGGATTGCAGCCCTCGATGAATCGTCGGCCGCCGGCGCCGGCGTTGCCGCGACCAGCATCGAAACGCAAAGAGTCTGTCTCAAGACCATGATTTTATTCCAGATTCCTGACGGAGAAACCTAGATCGTGATCGCCTTGCCTATTTCCGGCAACGCTACCTTGACGCCCGACCCTTCCATGCCGGTGACGAACTTGTCGGCGGTCTGGTCGATCATCGAGAAAGTGCCGAAATGGCAGGGAACGACTGTGTCGAAGCCGAAGAATCGGCGGCAGGCAAGCGCCGCCACCGCGCCGCCCATGGTGAAGCGGTCGCCGATCGGCACGATGCCGATCTTCGGCTCGTGCAGCTCGTTGATCAGCCCCATGTCGGAGAAGATGTCGGTGTCGCCCATGTGGTAGAGCGTCTTGTCCTCGGGAAAATGCAGGACAAGCCCGCCCGGATTGCCGAGATAGGTGTTCGTGCCGCCTTCGCCGCCGAAGGAGGACGAATGCAACGCCTGCACGAAAGTGGTGGTGAACGGCCCGCAATCGACCGTGCCGCCGAGATTGCCCGGATTGATCTTGTCGCCGCCGACGCCCTGGCCGACGAGATACATGCAGATCTCGAAATTGGCGACCAGCATGGCGCCGCTTTTCTTCAACACCTCGACCGCGCCGCTGACATGGTCGTTGTGGCCGTGGGTCAGGAGCACATGGGTCACGCCCTCAGCCGGCCCTTCCCAGCCGCCCGTCCAGGACGGGTTGCCGACCAGATAGGGGTCGATGAGAATGGTGGCGTCCTTGGTCTCGACGCGGAATGCCGAATGTCCGTACCAGGTCAGTTTCATGAATGCTTCCTCGATTTTTCCGTTGCCGGAAGATAGAACGCTCCCGGCAAATTGAAAGTAGCGCGGCGCTTCTCACCGTCAAAAGAATGTGTGACGCCCGGATGTCAGGAAAAAGCCGTTGGGCATTATTTCAATCGAGGAACTGCCGGAACGGCTTGCCGGCGGCAGGACGCTCGCCGGGCTCGATCTCGGCGACAAGACGATCGGCGTGGCGGTTTCCGATCGCGGGCTGTCCTTCGCCCATCCGCGCCCGGTCATCCTGCGCAAGAAGTTTTCGCTCGATGCCGCCCAGTTGCTCGCTCAGTTCGAGAAGGACAACGTCGGCGCCGTCGTGCTCGGCCTGCCGGTCAACATGGACGGCTCGGAAGGACCGCGGGCCCAGAAATCGCGCGCCTTCGTCCGCAACATGGCGCCGCTGTCGGACCTGCCCTTCGTGCTGTGGGACGAGCGGCTGTCGACGGTCGCTGCTGAACGCACACTGATCGAGATGGATTTCTCGCGCAAGAAGCGCGCCGGCAAGATCGATTCGGCGGCCGCCGCCTTTATTCTGCAGGGAGCGTTGGACCGGCTTCAGTCGCTCGGCCGAGCCGATCGGAGCTGATATCGCGCTGCTGGCGCTGCCTGATCCATTCGGCGATGTTGCGCCGGCGGCGGAAGGCCCAAAGCCCCATCAGCAGGAAAAAGTCGAAAATGCAGGTCCGCGCCACCATGCCGGGGATAATGGCCGGATCGATGCCCAGCATCTGGCCATAGAGCTCGAAGACGAAATCATGCAACTGGCGGCTCAGCATCACATAGCCGAAATTCATGTCGTTGAGCGACAGGAAGAACCATCCCCAGAAGATGGCCATCGGAGCGGCCCAGAGTGCGAACAGCGTGCGCATCAGCGGCTGCCTCCTGGCTTGCGTTCCGGACGGCCGGATATGCGGGAAAGGAGCGAGCTGTGCGCGGCGCCCATCGCCATGCGCGAGGCGGCACGAACATCGCCCTCCGGCAAATTCATTGCGGCGAAGGTGGAGCGGCGTTCGGCCAGCACGGCGACGTAGGAAGCAAGCAGCGCCGTCATCTGGATGGCGACGATCATGAACAGGCCGTCGACGCCTTGCGCCACGCCGCCGATGAGGATCAGCGAAAGCAGGAAAGATGCCGAGATGAAGGCGATCCGCGCCACGCTCTCGCCCGCGTCCGGCCTTGCCGCCGCGTTGAGCAGCGTTTCGACGAAGGTCCAGCAGAACAGCACCGCGACGGTCAACAGCGCGACCGAAAGCGGCGCGACCACGACGGCATTTTCAAACTGCGGAAAGCGGTTCCCCTGGACTGAGAGGCCGAGCACGCCAAGCGCCGCCGCTATGCCGCGGCTGCCGTCTATGCAGATATAGGCAAGCAGGGCGAAAACCACCGCCCAATGCAAGGCCAGAACTGAGCTCAACACGTGCCGCATACGCTTCCCGCTGGCGGAGCTCGGGGGTCATGGTTAACCGTTCCCTACTCCAGCAAGCGGAGATTGGGCTTTGCAACGGTTCGCCGCAACGGAAACCATTTGTTAAGGTTAACAGCTATCCACAGATCGGCAATCCGCCTTTGGGGCATGATGCCGAAAAGCCGGATCAGGTCACCGGCGGATAGAGCGTGTCGATGATCATGCGCGCGTCGTGGCGCGAATCGAGCATGCCGTAGGTGGTGCGCCACTGGCCGCCGAGTCGGGTTTCGACGAAGGCGTCGGCGATCCGCCCTGCCCCCAGCCTGCGAAGCTCCGCCGCGGCGGCCGAAAGCGCCAGCTGTTCGGTGAGCAGCCGCGCCGAGCCTTGGTCGGTCGCGGCGACCTGCATGGCGGCTTTCAGCACGCCGATGGTGCCGCGCCCGCCGGTGCCGAGATCGCGGTCGATGCCGGTTAGCACCTCCTCGAACAGGCCGGGCGCGCGGCCAAGCACGCGCAGCACGTCGAGCGCCATGACATTGCCCGAGCCCTCCCAGATCGCGTTGACCGGCGCCTCCCGGTAATAGCGGGCAAGCGGCGCTTCCTCGACATAGCCGTTGCCGCCAAGGCATTCCATCGCCTCGTAAAGCAGCTGCGGCGCGATCTTGCAGACCCAGTATTTGACGACAGGCGTCATGGCGCGGGCAAAGGCCGCCTCGCCGCGATCGCTTGCCGCCTCGTCGAAAGAGCGCGCCAGCCGGAACGACAGCGCCGTGGCCGCGGCGACATCGAGCGCCATGTCGGCCAGAACCCGCTGCATCAGCGGCTGGTCGATCAGGTTGGAGCCGAACACCTGGCGATGACGCGTGTGATGGACGGCCTCGGCGAGGCCCGCCCGCATCAGCGCCGACGAAGCGACAGCGCAGTCGAGCCTGGTCAGCGTCACCATGTCCATGATCGTCTTCACGCCGGCGCCTGGGTCGCCGACCATCTCGCCGATCGCGTTGACGAACTCCACCTCAGACGAGGCGTTCGAGCGGTTGCCGAGCTTGTCCTTCAGACGCTGGAAGCGGAAGCCGTTGCCGGAGCCGTCGCCCAGGATGCGCGGGACGAGGAAGCAGGACAGTCCCTCCGGCGCCTGACCGAGCACCAGGAAGGCATCCGACATCGGCGCCGACATGAACCATTTGTGGCCGGTCAACCGGTAGAACCCGCTTCCCGTGCGCTCCGCCCTGGTGGTGTTGGCGCGCACGTCGGTGCCGCCCTGCTTCTCGGTCATGCCCATGCCGAGCGTCAGTCCGGTCTTTTGCACCGGAGGCTTCTGTGTCTGGTCATATTTGCGCGTCGTCACGCGCGGCGCCCATTCGCGGAAAAGCTTCGGACTTGCCATCAAGGCCGCCAGCGAGGCGCTGGTCATGGTGATGGGACAAAGATGCCCGGTCTCGAGCTCGGCGGTCAGATAAAAGCGCGCCGCCCTCACCTGATGGCGACGGCCGATCTCGGCATCGCCGTTTTCCCACACGGAAGAATGCAGCCCGCCGGCGACCGAGCGGCGCATCAAGGCGTGATAGGCCGGATGGTATTCGACCAGGTCGAGGCGGCGGCCCTGGCGGTCATGCGTCCGCAATTTCGGCGTGTCGGTGTTGGCGAGGCGGGCGAGCTCCTGCGCCTCCTGCGTCATCACGAACCGGCCAAGCCCGTCGAGATCCTTGCGCACGGGGTCGGAAAAACGCTCGGCAAGCTGGATGAGCAACGGATCGCCCCGCCATGCGTTACCGCCCGTCAACGGCGGCGGCTGGTTGATCACCTCGTCGGTCAAGCCCAATCCTTCGTCTGGTAGGGAGGTCCTATCATTTTCAAGGCCGCGGTCGCGAATCCGAAGCCACTGGGCCTTATAGCCCATGCCATGCAAGGCGCGCGACGAAAATACCGGGGAGAACGCTCGCAATCCAAAGCTGGCGCTTGCGGCAGGCCGGACCGCACCCTATAGCAGCGCCTTGAGATGACCGACGCTTCGTCCCTGCCGCTCTTTCCCCACCGCCATCTTCTGGGCATCCGCGATCTTTCCCCCGCTGATATCGAGCTGCTGCTCGATCGGGCGGACCAGGCCGTGGCGATCTCGCGGCAATCGGAAAAGAAGACTTCGACGCTGCGCGGCCGAACCCAGATCAACCTGTTTTATGAGGCGTCGACCCGCACGCAATCGTCCTTCGAACTGGCCGGGAAAAGGCTTGGCGCCGACGTCATGAACATGTCGGTGGCAAGCTCTTCGGTGAAGAAGGGCGAAACGCTGATCGATACGGCGATGACGCTCAACGCCATGCGCCCGGACATCCTCATCATCCGCCACCAGTCGGCCGGCGCGGCGGCGCTCCTGGCGCAGAAGGTCGGCTGCTCGGTGGTCAACGCCGGCGACGGCGCGCACGAGCACCCGACGCAGGCGCTGCTCGATGCGCTGACCATCCGCCGCGCCAAAGGGCCGCTGTCGAAGCTGATCGTGGCGATCTGCGGCGACATCCTGCATTCACGCGTCGCCCGCTCCAACATCATGCTTTTGAACGCGCTTGGCGCGCAGGTGCGCGTCGTCGCGCCCTCGACATTGCTGCCGTCCGGCATCGACAGGATGGGCGTGATCGTCGCGCGCTCGATGGCCGAGGGCCTGAAGGATGCCGACGTCGTCATGATGCTGCGCCTGCAGCGCGAGCGCATGGAAGGCGCGTTCGTGCCGTCGATCCGCGAATATTTCCACTATTTCGGCCTGGATGCCGAAAAGCTGAAAGCCGCCAAGGACGATGCGCTGGTCATGCATCCCGGTCCGATGAACCGTGGCGTGGAAATCGCCTCCGAAATCGCCGACGGGCCGCAAAGCGTTATCCAGGAACAGGTGGAGATGGGGGTCGCCGTACGCATGGCGGTCATGGAAGCTCTGCTCGACCCGCGCCGCAACCATGAGGGGCGCGGCGCATGAGCGTGACCGTCTTCAGCAAGGCGCATATTGTCGACCCGTCGCGCGGCGTCGACGAGATTGGCAGCGTCATCGTCGACGGCCGCAGAATCGTCGCGGCCGGAAAGGCGGCATTGAACCAGGGCGTGCCGGAAGGCGCCGCCGTCGTCGACTGCGCCGGCAAGACGATCATTCCGGGCCTTGTCGACGCGCGCGTCTTCATCGGCGAACCAGGCGGCGAACATCGCGAAACCATCGCCTCGGCAAGCGTGGCGGCGGCGGCGGGCGGCGTCACCTCCGTCGTCATGATGCCGGACACCGATCCGGTGATCGACAATGTGGCGCTGGTCGAATTCGTGCTGCGCACGGCACGCGACACCGCAAGCGTCAACATCTTTCCGGCGGCCGCGATCACCAAGGGCCTCGAAGGCCGCGAAATGACCGAATTCGGCCTGCTGCGCGCAGCCGGCGCCGTTGCCTACACCGACGGCCGCCACACGATCGCCAATGCGCTGGTGATGCGCCGCGCACTCACCTACGCCCGCGATTTCGGCGGTGTGATCGCGCATGAAACCCAGGATGCCGACCTCGCCTCGTCCGGTGTGATGAACGAGGGACTCTACGCAAGCTGGCTTGGCCTCTCTGGCGTCCCGCGCGAAGCCGAGCTCATTCCTCTTGAACGCGACCTGGCACTGGCCCGGCTGACCGGTGGCGCCTACCACGCCGCCAAGATCTCGTCGGCGATGGCGGCCGGCGCGGTGAACAGAGCCAAGACCGACGGCGCCAATGTCACGGCCGGCGTCGCCATCCACAACCTGTCGCTCAACGAGAACGACGTCGGCGAATACCGCACCTTCTTCCGGCTGACCCCGCCCTTGCGCGCCGAGGACGACCGGCTGGCGATGATCGAGGCGATCAAGGACGGCACGATCGACATCATCGTCTCCTCGCACGACCCTCAGGACGTCGACACCAAGCGCCTGCCCTTTGCCGATGCCGCCGCCGGCGCCATCGGGCTGGAGACGCTGCTTGGCGTAGCACTTCGGCTCTACCACAATGCCGACGTGCCGTTGCTGAGGCTGATCGAGACGCTGTCCACGGCGCCGGCAAGACTGTTCGGCCTGCCGGGCGGCACGCTGAAGCCGGGCGCGCCGGCCGATCTCGTACTTGTCGACGTCGACGAGCCGTGGATCGTCAGCGAAAGCGGTCTGCGATCGCGCTCGAAGAACACCTGTTTCGAAGGCGCGCGCCTGCAGGGCAAGGTCTTGCAGACGATGGTTGCGGGACGCACGGTGTTTTCCGCATAGACCACCCACCGCTTTGAGCCCTGCCTAGCCTGCCCCTGCACAGAGTTGCTTGGCGAACCCTCCCGACTCTACCATTATGACCAACTGATGCCTGAGCAGAGCTAGCTCTTGCAAACCATGGTTGCATAACGCACAGTATCTCAATCCTGGAGCGAGCAGCCGGAGCACAGGAAATAAGGGGGAAACAATGGGTTACGCGGTCGCGCTCGTCTTCGGCTATCTGCTCGGCTCGATCCCGTTCGGGCTCCTGATCACCCGCGCGGCCGGGCTCGGCGACGTTCGCAAGATCGGCTCCGGCAATATCGGCGCGACCAATGTGCTGAGGACGGGCAATAAAGGGCTCGCTGCCGCCACGCTGCTGCTCGATGCGCTGAAAGGCACGGCCGCGGTGCTGGTCGCCGGGCATTTTTCGCCGGACTTCGGCCTGTTGGCCGGCTTCGGCGCTTTCCTCGGACATCTCTTCCCGGTCTGGCTCGGCTTCAAGGGCGGCAAGGGCGTCGCCACCTATCTGGGCGTGCTGCTCGGCCTTGCCTGGCAAGGCATGCTGGTCTTCGCCGTCGTCTGGCTCGCAATGGCCTTCCTGTTTCGCTATTCCTCGCTGGCGGCGCTGGCGGCGGCGGTCATTGTGCCGATCGCGCTCTATTTCATAAGCACGCCGCAGATCGCCGGCCTGTTCGCCGTGATGAGCCTGATCGTCATCATCAAGCATCATGCCAACATCTCGAGGCTGCTGGCCGGCACCGAAGGCAAGATCGGGGCGAAGGGATGAGCGCGTCGACCGCCGGCCCGCGCCTCAGCGACCGGCAGCGGCTTGCCTGGCTTCGCCTGATCCGCACGCCCAATGTCGGCCCGGCCTCGTTTCGCGAGTTGATCAACCGCTTCGGCTCGGCCGAAGCCGCGCTTGAAATGCTGCCCGAGCTGATGATCTCCGGCGGCGCCAATCGTATCGTTCGCATCCCTTCCGTCGCCGAGGCCGAAGCCGAACTGGACGCCGCCCGGCGCGCCGGCGCCCGCTTCGTCGGCATTGGCGAGGCCGATTATCCGCCCTTGCTGAAGACCCTCGACAATCCGCCGCCGCTGCTGGCGGTGAAAGGCGAAGGCGCGGTCTTCCGCCTGCCGGCGGTGGCGATCGTCGGCGCCCGAAATGCCTCGCTGGCCGGCATCAACATGGCGCGCATGCTGGCAGCCGATCTCGGCCGCGAAGGCTACGCCATCGTTTCCGGTCTAGCACGCGGCATCGACACGGCCGCGCACAAGGGCAGCGTTTCGACCGGCACCATCGGCGTGCTGGCCGGCGGGCTAGATGTCCCCTACCCGTCCGAGAATGCCGGCCTGTGCGATGAGATCGCCGATCGTGGCGGCGCCATCGTTTCGGAAATGCCCTTCGCCTGGCAGCCGCGCGCCCAGGATTTCCCGCGCCGCAACCGCCTGGTCGCAGGCATGGCGCTTGGACTCGTGGTGGTCGAGGCCGCACAGCGCTCCGGCTCGCTGATCAGCGCCCGCCTCGCCAATGAAATGGGCCGGCTGGTCTTCGCCGTGCCGGGCTCGCCGCTCGATCCGCGCGCCGCCGGCTGCAACGCTCTGCTCAAGGACGGCGTCACGCTCGTCACCGAGGCCGCCGATGTGCTCGGCGCGCTGGCGCCGCTTGCCGGCACCCGGGCTCCAAGAACCGCGCCGATTGCCGAAGCGCCCGACATATCCGCCATGCCGCCGCCCGGCGAAAACGACCGCGCCGATGTGCTGGAAGCGCTTGGGCCCACGCCGACCGCAGTGGACGACATCATCCGCCATACCGGACTGAGCGCCGCGCAGATCGCCATGGTGCTTCTGGAGCTCGACCTCGCCGGAAGGTTGGAACGCCATGCTGGCGGGAATGTTTCGCTGGTTCCGGGAGGGAACTGAACTGGCTGCGATAATTGTCACAGAACGCTTGGTGATCAGTCCCGCATACGAATCCTGAGGAGCATCTTGCGAATGAACAGTGGCACCATGCCGTTGTAGAGACCGCTCACTTCGTCAACGAAGCGCGAGAGCCGGGAAACTCGATCGTCTATTTGGCGCAGGATTGCATGATGGCCCGGTCCGCCCTGGATCAGGTCTGCAGTCGATTGGCTCAGTGCCGTTAACAAGGCGGAATTGCCTTCCAACGTCTTCGTGTTTGCACGCAACAGCTCCATCATCGTCAGTTGGTCGATTGCGTCCGGCCAGCCATGCATCTCCTTGACAATTCGCAACCATTTGCGATGCGGGATGGACACGGCAATTTCTTCGATCCAGGACGCAGTTCCCAGAGCCACCTCTTCGGACGTCGCGCGAAGTCCCGCATGCAAAACTTGATCATAGACGCGCAGATGCTCGTCAATGAAGTGGGACGAGCCCGCCATGTCGCGGAAGTAGGCCGAGACGGTCGCAGCATCATCTGCATTGTAGCTGGAGATCGCAGCCATCAAATTTTCTGCCGAGGTTGGCCTGTCAAGTAGACTCACCCCAAGGTTGGCCCGCCGCCACCTTTCCATGTTGCCGGTATCGAGCATCCCGGCAAAACCTCGTGCATCGCAAACCACGACCGAGCAGCCCACCGCCGCGGCCTCCATGGCCATGCGCGCGGTGGCGAACACGACGTCATAGGCGAGAAGGTCCTTTTCGATCTGATTGGAATACCGGTTTGTGGCGGGGCCTAGTTCGTCGAGCTGGACACCTGTTCTGGTGCAGGCCACCCGCACCGCTTGCTGATGATCAAAGTTTTTTGTCAACAGCAGACCGCGCTTGGGAAAAGCCGGAAGCGGCGGGCGAGGCCTGAACCGCTCAAGATCAACAGCGTTGTAGATGAGGTCAAGTTTGTCTTCTGGAATTCCTCTAGACAGGCACTTCGCCCTGCAGGCCTCGTCTACTGCGATCCAATGGCAAATCTGGGGATGAGGCATCGGCGCCTCGATTTCGAAGAACGAGCTGTGGCAGGAAAAGATCGCGGGCACGTCGGGAAATCTTGCCAGGGCCGTCAGGCAAGGCGTCAGATGCTGACCGTGGATGATGTCGGGCTTGTCGACGATCTCGGCAACCCGATCGACGACGTGATGGCCCCGCCGCCGCATTCTGTCAGCCATATCGCCGAGATTTGTAGTGAGCAGCATCGTTTGGTGGCCGGCGGCGCGTAACCCGTCGGCAAGCAATTCAACGACAGATTCCGTTCCGCTATTTTGTGCCACTGACAGGTTGGTGATGAGAACACGCAAGATAGGCTCCTTGCCGGCTGATCGCCATCGTCGATGACAGCAGATGCGGCCAATGTCTTAGTGAGAACAATTCGGCCCAACAAGTTCCCCGGTGGCGTGTCACTGGTGCAGAACGCCGATATCGATTGCACGTGGCAACCAAAAAATTGGAGCAACTCCATGGATAGCAGCCTCCAAAATGTGCTGATCCTCGCGCATCCGGGACACGAGCTCAGGATTCATCACTGGCTCGAAATCGCCAAGCCAAGGGTTTATCTTCTGACCGACGGGTCCGGCGGCCGCCAGAGCGCCAGGACCGAATATTCCCGCCAGGTCGTCGAGGCGTCCGGGGGGACGCCGGGCTCGGTCTTCGGCGAAATACCCGATACAGCTTGGTACAGCGCTCTTTTGGCCGGCGACCAAACATTCTTTCTCGATATATTTGCCAGGATCAGCGCGGACATTGACAGCGCTGAGGAAGTCCAGGTCGTATCAGACGCCATTGACGGCTATAACCCGGTGCACGACTTGGCCTTCGTGTTCGGCAGCGCCGTGAACATGCTGCTGCAAAAGACACGCAAGGGGCATCCGCAGCTTTGCTCGGCCGCCGTACCCAACGTGCCCGGCACGGTTCAGCTGGAAATCAAGCTGGACCGAACAGCTCAGGCAAGAAAGAAAGCCGCGATCGAGGACTACATTCCATTGGCCGATGAAGCGCGCCTGATTCTTGCTCGCGACCCCGACTGTCTCCATCGTGAGCGCCTCATAGCACAGCAGCCCGACTGGACGGCCCAGACGCCCGAATGGGAGCGGATCGGACAAGATCGGGTGTCAAAGGGGATCTATGATCGCTGCATCACGTACAAGGACAATGTCCAGCCGATCGTTCGCCTCCTGATGTCACAGCCGGATCGATAGTCATGCACCGCGACCAGCGCTTGGCGCCACAGGGAACCGCTGAGATCTAACCTGACCGCGCTTCTACCGGAACAGTTACTTCGACACTTCCGGATTGCCGCGACGCAGGCGAATGTCAAATCCACTCCAGATTGATGTCGCGGATGTCGTCTTCGGCGATGCGCTGCCTGATGCGATCGAGCCGGCCCGCAATGTCGGTCGCTATTCTGTCATGGGTCTCCACCAGGAAAGCGCCGATAGACCGCTGCAGGCCCGCATCCAATATGGCTTCCAAGCATTCGGCTTCGCCTATCGGGATACCCGCGCGATCACGCTACCGGAACAGGTATTTGGACACTTCCGGATTGCCGCGGCGCCACATCACATTGTCGAGGAAGTAGTGGTGCACATTGATGAAGATCAGCACGATGAAGAAGAACAGCGAGGAACCGAGGACCTGGCTGTCGTACGGGATCAGGGCGGTCATTACGAAGGGGATCAGCCAGAAGCCAAGATAGCCGAGAGCACCACCGCCGATGATGAACCCCAGCACCCGCAACCTGTAGCGGGGCCCAAGCAAGGATAGTATCTTCGGCTCCGGATCCCGCGTGGCGTCCGAGACGTCACGCTCGACATTGGTCTGATAGCGCCACACCACGGCCAGATATTGGAGCGAGTGAAGCGCCGGCACCACGAGCAGCCAGAGCGGGTTAACCCTGGCGATCAGGATCCAGAGGTAGAGCGAGGCGACATAGGCCACGATGCCGTTGTAAGGCAGTCCGCCGCCATTCCTTCGCCAGCGGTTGACCAGCATCAAAAGCGTGGCCGCCGTCGATCCGACGGCCGCCAGCACGGCAATGTCGGTGATCCAGGACGGCGCCGCGAAGGTGTAATATTGAAGGCCGTAATACTGTCCCTGCGTCACAGCCGTATTCGTCTGCAGCCAGGCCAGGATCCACACCGCGTAGCTGTTGACAAGCAGCACCTTCTTGTCCCGGTCATCGAAGAATTTGCGTTTCAGGACGGCGTCGACCATCAGCATGCCGTAGCCTTGCTTGACGTAGTGCCAGCCGACGAAGAAGAACATCGCGTTGGCCGCGAAGCCGAGCAGCCGCGTGTTCGACGTCGCCGCGCCATAGGCAAAGAACAGGGCCATGACCACTGGCACGATGACGCCGGCAAAAATGTAGCGAAGCTGCAGGCTTCTGTCGTAGCCCTCGCCGCGCGCCTTGCGGCCGAAATTGCGGTAGAAAATCTGGTAGGAGTGGGCGAAGTGCGGGTAATTCACCAGATAGGCCACGACGACCATCGTCGCGGCCAGCGGACCTTCATACGCGCGAGGCACGAAGAACAGCACCGGCAGGATCAGAAACGCGCTGCCGCCCAGCATGAGGAAGTCGGCGACCGGACCGAAAAGATATTTGCCAGGCGGCGTCGTCGCCTTGGGGGCCTCAGCGTCTACCGAAAGGTCGAGTGTCATCCTGGAACCTCCCTCGGAGGCGCCGAGTTTAACCACGACCTTATCCAGGGACAAGGCAACGCGGCAGGATCGCCCTTGTCTTGGGGAAGTCAACCCCATCAGGCTGAGGCGGTCGAAGCGATCTTCATCAGCCGCTTTCTGGCCTCCGCCACTCGCTTCTTCTCCGACCTTATGCGGTCGCACAGCGCGAGATTGATCCCGACGCCACATTCTTCATCCAGCATTTCTTTTGCATGATTGAGCGATGTCTCTGCGCGCTTGACACGCAGCCTGGCTCTATCCAGTTCCAGATTTAATACGTCCACTCTCTGCATCCCGAATTGCAGTCCCTTCAACAGGGAAACAGCCGCGCATAAGTTTTTGTTCCGATTGCCGGGGCGCAGACGACATGCCCTGCGTCGATCGCCCCGGATACGGAAGCGTCGGTAGGTTTGCTCCGGCATCTACTCGGTTGTTGAAAATTTGGTGAGCGCGATGGGATTCGAACCCATGACCTACTGATTAAAAGTCAGTTGCTCTACCGGCTGAGCTACGCGCTCCCGCGGGCTCGAAACGCCGCCCTCGAAATTGCGCGGAACATAGGGAGAGTGCCGCGGCCGGTCAACCGGAAAAAGACGGCCGCCAGCTGGAGTTATCAACGGGTCTGGCAAATTTTGGCGACTGGCGATCAAGCATCCGTGGTGCCGAGTCCGATGCCCGCTTCGATCTCCCTCGCTATCTCAGAAGCTCCTGAAATAACAATGGTTTGAGATTCAAAGGGGAACCATTGAGGTCATTTTCCGTTCCTCCGGCACAGGGACGTCAACCACCCTTTCCAGGAGAAGACCCATGAAAAAGATCGTATCGGGCTTGCTTGCCGCCACCTTGTCGGTTTCGTTCGCCGCCGCGGCGGCAGTACCTGCCAACGCCGCCCAGGTGTTCGTCCCGCAGGCTTCGCCGGCTTCGTCCGACGTCCAGACGGTCGCAGAACGCGATTTCCGATGGAGGCATGGCGGCCATTGGCGCGGCGGCCAGCGTTTCTCGCGCAATGACGGCATGTACTGGAACGGCCATCGCGGCTATCGTGAATATCGCCGCGGCTATCGCCGTCATGGCGACTACTGGTTCCCGCTTGCCGCTTTCGCCACCGGCGCGCTGATCACCGGCGCCATCGTCAACAGTGAGAACAACCGCGTCTATCGCGGCAACTCGCATGTGCAGTGGTGCTACGACCGTTATCGTTCGTATCGCGCTTCGGACAACACCTTCCAACCCTACAGCGGCCCGCGTCAGCAGTGCGTTTCGCCCTACTGACGGCCTCCAGTCAGTACCCGGGTCGTTGACTGAGCCCGTGCCTCGAGAGGCACGGGCTCTCTCGTTGTTGTTCAGCCGGATTTCAACAGTTGAGCGCGCCCACAGGTCAGCTTGCCCAGCTAATGCTTTTGAGAATCAGATAAAGACCTACGCCGTCATCTGGAGGAGAGCGATAGGCTCCGCAAGCGTTGCAAATCCGAGTCACTGCTGAGGTCAGTTTCCAGCCGAGTGCATCAAGATCTTCGTCCGTCACATAGTCTCGAGTTAAATCGCCGATGCCGTGCTCCTTACCGAAAGATCGGGCTGACCGGGCGTCAGTTATGAATTCCGAGGGCCAATTCGAATTGGCCCAAGCCCAGAGCCAATTGCCAGCTTCAACGCTCGTTGACCCAGCAATTTGGATCTCCGAGACGACCGTGACGACGCCTTGTTCTGAGAAAAGGAGCTTTCCAGCCTTCAGGTCGTAATTATAGCGAGACCAACTGCCAAGGCGGAAGTCATCCTGCAAGCGCCTATTTTTCGCCCGAAGTTGTTCGAAAGCCTCCTCACGCCAGGCAGCATACCAGTCTGGGTCCATTCCCCTCACCCTGCACGCTGACTGACAGCTCCTTATTGCCCACTCAACGTCCTGCGCACCGCATCGCGCCATCCGGCCAACTTCGCCTCGCGCGCGGCCGCATCCATCTGCGGCATGAAGCGCCGTTCAAGCGCCCAGCTCTTAGCAAATTCCCTTGCCTTCGGCCATACACCGGCCTTCGAACCGGCGAGCCAGGCGGCGCCAAGCGCCGTCGTCTCCAGGATCGTCGGACGGTCGACCGGCGCGTCGAGAATGTCGGCGAGCCGCTGCATGGTCCAGTCGGACGCCACCATGCCCCCGTCGACGCGAAGCACCGTCTTGGCCGAGGCGCCTTTCCAGTCCTTGCGCATGGCGTCGAGCAGGTCGCGGGTCTGGAAGGCGACCGATTCAAGTGCGGCGCGCGCGAACTCGGCCGGGCCGGAGTTGCGCGTCAGGCCGAAGATAGCGCCGCGCGCGTCCGCGTCCCAATGCGGCGCGCCGAGGCCGACGAAGGCCGGCACCAGATAGACTTGTTGCGCCGGATCCGCGGCCGCCGCCAAGGCGCCGCTTTGCTCGGCCTTGCCGATCACCTTGATGCCGTCGCGCAGCCACTGCACGGCGGCGCCCGCGATGAAGATCGAGCCTTCCAGCGCGTAGGTTGTCTTGCCGTTGAGCCGATAGGCGATAGTGGTCAAAAGCCGGTTCCTCGAGCGCACCAGGTCGGCGCCCGTGTTGAGCAGCGCGAAGCAGCCGGTGCCGTAGGTGGATTTCATCATGCCGGGTTCGAAGCAGGCCTGGCCGATCGTCGCCGCATGCTGGTCGCCGGCCACGCCGAGAATTCGCATCTCGGCGCCAAAGAGGCTCTTCTCGGTGACGCCGAAATCGTCGGCGCAATCCTTCACCCGCGGCAGGATCGCGGCCGGAATCTTCAGGATCGAAAGCAGCTCGTCATCCCAGACATTCTTCTCGATGTTGTAGACCAAAGTGCGCGAGGCGTTGGTGGCATCGGTGGCGTGCACCTGGCCGCCGGTCAGCCGCCAGATCAGGAAACTGTCGATGGTGCCGGCGAGCAGTTCGCCCTTCTCGGCGCGCTTCCTAGCGCCCTTCACCTTGTCCAGCATCCAGGCGATCTTGGTGCCGGAGAAATAGGGATCGAGCAGCAGGCCGGTCTTCTTCGTGAATGTCTTCTCCAATCCCTGCTTCTTCAGCTTCTGACAGAGCGGCGCGGTGCGCCTGTCCTGCCAGACGATCGCGTTATGGATCGGCTTGCCAGTCGCCTTGTCCCAGATGACGACGGTCTCACGCTGGTTGGTGATGCCGATCGCGGCGACATCCGATGCCGTGCGGCCGGCGGCCTTCAACGCCGATTTCACCGTGGCGAGAACACTCGCCCAGATGTCTTCCGGGTCATGTTCGACCCAGCCGGAAGCCGGATAATGCTGCGTGAATTCCTGCTGGCCGGTGCCGGCAACCTTCATCTTGTCGTCGAACAGGATCGCCCGGGTCGACGTCGTCCCCTGATCGATGGCCAGCACAAAACCGCTCATTCCGCATCCTCCCACTTCTCATGCAACAGGGGAGACGGCAAAGCCGCCTCCCCCGCACTTCCTACAAGGGCAAGCACGCCCGCGTCATGCAGTTACTGCTGCTGCCAGCTCTTCACCAGTTCGTCGTAGTTGATGGTGATCGGCTTTTCCTTCTCGTTCTCGATCTTCAACTGAGGAGCGAGATTGCCTTTCTTGACCGCGTCGGCGTTCCAGTAGGCGAGGTCATGCTCTTCGGCCATTTTCGGGCCGATATCGCCCTGGACGCCCGACTTCTCGATGCGGCTCATGACCTTTTCCTGCTCGGCGCAGAGCGAGTCCATCGCTTCCTGAGCCGACTTGGCGCCGGACGAGGCATCGCCGATCGCCTGCCACCAGAGCTGCGCCAGCTTCGGATAGTCAGGCACGTTGGTACCCGTCGGCGACCACTGGACGCGGGCCGGCGAACGATAGAACTCGATCAGGCCGCCGAGCTTCGGAGCGCGCTCGGTGAAGCTCTTGTCGTGGATCGTGCTCTCGCGGATGAAGGTCAGGCCGACATGGCTCTTCTTCACGTCGACGGTCTTCGAGGTGACGAACTGCGCATAGAGCCAGGCGGCCTTGGCGCGATCGTCCGGCGTCGATTTCATCAGCGTCCAGGAACCCACGTCCTGATAGCCGAGCTTCATGCCGTCCTTCCAGTAGACGCCATGCGGCGACGGCGCCATGCGCCACTTCGGCGTGCCGTCGTCGTTCAGCACCGCCTTGGCGCCGCCGTCGACCATCGAAGCGGTGAAGGCGGTGTACCAGAAGATCTGCTGCGCGACCGCGCCCTGCGCCGGCACCGGGCCAGATTCGGAGAAGGTCATGCCCTGGGCTTCCGCCGGAGCGTAGGCCTTCAGCCAGTCGAGATATTTCTGGATCGAGTAGACCGCCGCTGGGCCGTTGGTGTCGCCGCCACGCGCCGTGCAGGAGCCGACAGGGCGCGAATTCTCGTCGACCTTGATGCCCCATTCGTCGACGGGCAGGCCGTTCGGAATGCCCTTGTCGCCATTGCCGGCCATGGACAGCCAGGCGTCGGTGAACCGCCAGCCGAGCGACGGGTCCTTCTTGCCGTAGTCCATATGGCCGTAGACCTTCTTGCCGTCGATCTCGCGGCCGGTGAAGAATTCGGCGATGTCCTCATAAGCCGACCAGTTGACGGGAACGCCTAGGTCGTAGCCGTATTTGGCCTTGAAGTCGGCCTTGTTCTTCTCGTCGTTGAACCAGTCGTAGCGGAACCAGTAGAGGTTCGCGAACTGCTGGTCGGGGAGTTGATAGAGCTTCTTGTCGGGCGCCGTCGTGAACGAGGTGCCGATGAAGTCCTTCAGGTCGAGGTTCGGATTGGTGACGTCCTTGCCTTCATTCGCCATCCAGTCGGTCAGGTTGCGCACCTGCTGGTAGCGCCAGTGCGTGCCGATCAGGTCGGAATCGTTGACCCAGCCGTCATAGAGGTTCTGTCCCGTCTGCATCTGGGTCTGGATCTTTTCGACGACGTCGCCTTCCTGGATGACGTCATGCGTGACCTTGATGCCGGTGATGGCGGAGAAGGCCGGCGCCAGCACCTGTGACTCGTATTGGTGGGTGGCGATGGTTTCCGAGACGACCTTGATGTCCATGCCGGCGAACGGCTTGGCTGCGTCGATGAACCACTGCATTTCCTTTTCCTGGTCGGCGCGCGAAAGCGTCGAAAGGTCGCCTATCTCCTTGTCGAGAAAGGCTTTTGCCTCGTCCATACCGGCATAGGCGTTGCCCACGCCGAGCAATAGGGCTAGGGCGGTCGTCGATGTTAGAAATTGCCGTCGCATGTGTCTCCTCCAGTCTTAGGTTTCAAGTGCATTCCGGGGCGGCCGCCAGCACGCGGCCGCTCCGGCTATTCCCCCTCTATACGTATCGGAACACGCCAACGGCGTAGACCACGGAGAGAGCGAGAGCCCACCACAGGTTGGGTCCTACCAGACCCAGCCAAGCGAGATGGATGAAGGCGCTGCCAAGCAGCGACAGGAACAAACGATCGCCGCGCGTCGTCTCGAAGCGCAGCACGCCGACGCGCGGATTGCCGCCGGGCGAGACATATTCCCAAACGCCCATGCCGCAGAGCATCAGCGCGATGACGATGAAGAAAGCGGCCGTCGGCCACGTCCACGCCATCCAGGAGAAGTCGAGGTTCATGGCTTAGACCCTCCCCAGGGCAAAGCCCTTGGCGATATAGTTTCGCACGAACCAGATGACCAAAGCGCCGGGGATCAGCGTCAGCACGCCGGCGGCGGCGAGCAGGCCCCAATCCATGCCGGCGGCCGAGACCGTGCGGGTCATGGTGGCGGCGATCGGCTTGGCGTCGGTGGTGGTCAGCGTGCGCGCGATCAGGAGCTCCACCCACGAGAACATGAAGCAGAAGAAGCAGGCGACGCCGATGCCGCTCGCGATCAGCGGCATGAAGATCTTCACGAAGAAGCGCGGGAAGGAGTAGCCGTCGATATAGGCGGTTTCGTCGATCTCCTTCGGCACGCCGGACATGAAGCCCTCGAGTATCCACACCGCCAGCGGCACGTTGAACAGGCAGTGCGCCAGCGCCACGGCGATATGGGTGTCGATCAGGCCGAACGCCGAATAGAGCTGGAAGAACGGCAGCGCGAACACCGCCGGCGGCGCCATGCGGTTGGTCAAAAGCCAGAAGAACAAATGCTTGTCGCCAAGGAAGCGGTAGCGCGAGAAGGCGTAGGCCGCCGGCAGCGCCACCGCCACCGATATCACCATGTTCATCACCACATAGGTGATCGAGTTGATGTAGCCCGAATACCAGGACGGGTCAGTGAAGATGGTGCGATAGTTCGCCAGTGTCGGATTATGCGGGAACAGCGTCAGCGACGACACGATCTCCGCGTTGGTCTTGAAGCTCATATTGATGAGCCAGTAGATCGGCAGCAGGATAACGATGATGTAGACCGTCGGCACGATCCACCACCAGCGCGATTCCTCGCCGCGGCGGCGCATCAGCCTCGCCACCTCGTCCTGCGACAGCGCGCTGCCCACCTCGGTGACCGCCGTCTCGCTCACGCGCGTCGTCTCGTTGGCGCCCGCCATCTCAGCGCTCCGCGTCGTAATTGGTCATCACGGTGTAGAACACCCACGACAACAACAGGATGATCAGGAAGTAGACCAGCGACATTGCCGCCGCCGGACCAAGGTCGAACTGGCCGAGGGCAGTCTTGACGAGGTCGATCGACAGGAAGGTGGTCGAATTGCCGGGGCCGCCGCCGGTGACGACGAAGGGCTCGGTATAGATCATGAAGCTATCCATGAAGCGCAACAGCACGGCGATCAGCAGCACACGCTGCATCTTGGGCAGCTGGATGTAGCGGAACACCGCCCAGCGCGATGCGCCGTCGATCTTGGCCGCCTGGTAGAAGGCATCGGGAATCGAGACCAGGCCGGCATAGCAAAGCAGCACGACCAGGCTGGTCCAGTGCCAGACATCCATGATGATGACGGTGACCCAGGCGTCGATCGGATCCTGGACGTAGTTGTAGTCGATGCCAAGCGCATTGACGTAATAGCCGAGTAGGCCGATGTCGTTGCGGCCGAAGACCTGCCAGATCGTGCCGACGACGTTCCACGGTACGAGCAGCGGCAGCGCCATCAGCACCAGGCAGACCGGCACCCCCCAGCCCTTCTTCGGCATGTTGAGCGCGATGAAGATGCCGAGCGGCACCTCGATCGCCAGGATGATGAAGGAGAAGATCAGGTTGCGCACCATCGCTTCCCAGAAGCGGTCGGAGTGCAGCAGTTCCTCGAACCACTCGGTGCCGGCCCAGAAGAAGACGTTGTTGCCGAACGTGTCCTGCACCGAATAGTTGACGACGGTCATCAGCGGGATGACCGCCGAGAACGCCACCAGCACCAGCACCGGCAGCACAAGGAACCAGGCCTTGTTGTTCCAGGTCTTGTCCATCTACGCCCCCATCTCGACGCGCCAGGAATCGGCATAGATGTTGATGCCGGCCGGATCGAAGCGGACTTTCGGCTCGGCCGGGACTTCGTCGTCCTCGCCGATCACCGCGGCAATCTCCCTGCCTTCCAGGTTGGCGCGCACGACCTTGTGGCGGCCGACGTCCTCGACCTTGGAAACCTGCACCGCCATGCCCTCGCGGCCGAGCCGCACATATTCGGGACGGATGCCGAGCTCGACGGCGCCGGCTTCGGCCTTGGGCACGCCGGGCAATTCGATGCGCTGCGCGCCGAGCATCGCCGTTCTGCCTTCCAGCGCAACCGGCAGCACGTTCATGCCCGGCGAGCCGATGAAATAGCCGACGAAAGTGTGTCGCGGGCGCTCGAAGAGCTCGGCCGGCGAGCCGATCTGCACGATCTCGCCGTCATACATCACCACGACGCGGTCGGCGAAAGTCAGCGCTTCGGTCTGATCGTGCGTGACATAGACCATTGTGTAGCCGAAGCGCCGATGCAGCTGCTTCAACTGCGAGCGCAGCACCCACTTCATATGCGGGTCGATCACCGTCAGCGGCTCGTCGAACAGGATGGCGTTGACGTCCGAGCGCACCAAGCCGCGCCCAAGCGAGATCTTCTGCTTCTGGTCGGCGGTGAGCCCGCGCGCCTTCTTCTTTGCCAGCGAAGCGAGATCGATCATGTCGAGCGTCTCGCGCACCTTGCGGTCGACGTCCGTCTCCGGCACGCGGCGGTTGCGCAGCGGGAAAGCCAGATTGTCGTAGACGGTCATGGTGTCGTAGATGACCGGGAACTGGAACACCTGCGCGATGTTGCGTTCCTGCGTCGACAGATTGGTGACGTCACGGCCGTTGAACAAAAGCTTGCCGTGCGAAGGATGCAGCAGGCCGGAAATGATGTTGAGCAGAGTGGTCTTGCCGCAGCCCGACGGCCCGAGCAGCGCGTAGGCGCCGCCATCCTCGAAGGTGTGGTGCACTTCCTTCAGCGCGAAATCGGAATCCTTCTGCGGGTTGGGCAGGTAGGAATGACGAATATGGTTGACCTCGATGCGCGCCATCGTTTGCTCCTCACGCCGCCAGCTTCGACGCCGTCACGGCGCGGCCGTTCTGGTCGAACACCATGATGTGGCGCGGATCGATGAACACCTCGACCTCGTCGTCCGTCTCGAAATCGAGAATGCCATGCGCAAGCATGACCCAGCGCGCATCGGCGAAATCGAGATGGACGAAGCTTTCCGAGCCGGTGATCTCCGTGATGGTGACCTTCGCCCGCACCGGCACAGCGGAAGCGTTCGGCCGCTCCAGCGACAAATGATGCGGCTGGAAGCCGATCGTGTAGCTGGCGTCAGGAACGCCGGTGAGTTCCGTCGGCACCGGCAACTTGACGCCGCCTTCGAGCAGGAAATCCGACCCCTTCTTGGAGAGCACGATGGTGTTGAGCGGCGGATCGGCGAAGGTCCGCGCCGTCACCAGATCGACGGGCTTGCGGAACACTTCGACCGTCGGGCCGAATTGCGTGACGCGGCCTTCCGAAAGCGTGGCCGTGTTGCCGCCGAGCAAAAGCGCCTCGTGCGGCTCTGTCGTCGCATAGACGAAGATGGTGCCGGCGGCGGCAAAAATTTTCGGCAGCTCGGCGCGCAATTCCTCGCGAAGCTTGTAGTCGAGATTGGCCAAAGGCTCGTCGAGCAGCACCAGGCTGGCATTCTTGACGATGGCGCGGGCAAGCGCGGTGCGCTGCTGCTGGCCGCCGGACAGGTTGAGCGGCGTGCGGTCGAGATAGGGCGTGAGCTTCAAAAGCGCCGCCGCGTTGCGCACCTCCTTGTCGATCTTCGCCTGATCGAGGCCGGCCACCCGCAGCGGCGAGGCGATGTTCTCGTAGACGGTCATCGCCGGGTAATTGATGAACTGCTGGTAGACCATGGCGACATTGCGCTTCTGCACCTTCTGTCCGGTGACGTCCTTGCCATCGAACCAGACCGAGCCGGAAGTCGGCGCGTCGAGGCCTGCCATCAGTCGCATCAGGCTGGTCTTGCCGGAAAGCGTCGGCCCGAGGAGCACGTTCAGCGAGCCGTGCTGAAGCGTCAGCGACACGTCGCGGATATGCTCCTGCGCGCCGACGGTCTTCGTCACGTTCCTCAGTTCCAGCATCACGCCTCCTCCCAGGCCTTGCGCATCAGCGGTCGATCCTCATTCCGCCGCAGCGACATGGCGGCTGCTCAGTCCGCGCATGAATTCTTCCAATGCGGCCGTCTGCTCGCGGCTGAAATGCAGGCCGCGCTTGGTGCGGCGCCACAGCACGTCCTCGGCGGTGACCGCCCATTCGTTTTCGGCCAGATAGCGAACTTCCGCCTCGAAAAGGTCGGCGCCGAAATTGCGGCCGAGATCGGCATTCGACTTGGCGAGCCCGAGCAATTTCTCCGCCCGCGTGCCGTAAAGCCGGGTGAAGCGGCGCGCCAGCCGCTGGTCGAGGAACGGATAGGCGTTCTTCAGCCTGGCGACCTGGGCATCGAAGCCGGTCGCGGCGAAATCGCCGCCGGGCAGCGGCGCGTCATGCGTCCACGGCCTGCCGCGCTTGCCGAGAAAACCTTCGATCTTCTCCAACATCGATTCCGCCAGTCGGCGGAAAGTCGTGATCTTGCCGCCGAAGGCGTTGAGCAAGGGGGCAGCACCCTCCCCGCCATCGGCCTTCAGCACATAGTCGCGCGTCGCCTCCTGCGCCTTGGAGGCGCCGTCGTCATAGAGCGGGCGCACCGCCGAATAGGTCCAGACGATGTCGGAGCGCTTCACCGGCTGCGCGAAATATTCGCTTGCCGCGGCGCACAGATAGTCGATCTCGGTGTCGGAGATCTTCACGTCGTGCGGATCGCCCGGATAATCGCGGTCGGTGGTGCCGATCAGCGTGAATTCTTCCTCGTAAG
Source organism: Mesorhizobium sp. B2-8-3 (assembly GCF_006440815.1). Taxonomy (NCBI): domain Bacteria; kingdom Pseudomonadati; phylum Pseudomonadota; class Alphaproteobacteria; order Hyphomicrobiales; family Phyllobacteriaceae; genus Mesorhizobium; species Mesorhizobium sp. B2-8-3. The sequence continues at coordinate 131,191 of NZ_VFTW01000003.1, read as the reverse complement.
GAATGGCGAAGATGATGCGGCCATCCTTGTTCTGGAAGAAATAGGCGCGCGGATCGTCGAACTTCCTATGGATGACGATGTGGCTCCCTTGCACGAGGCGGACATTGTGGACGTCGTTCTGGCCGACGGCGGTCGAGAGCACGTGGTCGACCCATGGGCCGGCGGCGTTGACGAGAAGCCGCGCGCGAACCTCCTCGATTTCACCCGTAAGCACATTCTGCACTTTTACGGTCCAAAGCGCACCGTCGCGCCGCGCGCCGACAACCTTGGTGCGGGTGCGGATAACGGCGCCCCGGTCTGCCGCGTCACGAGCGTTCAGCGCCACCAGGCGCGCGTCGTTGACCCAACCGTCCGAATATTCGAAAGCCTTGCGGAACAATGGCTTGAGCGGCTTGCCCGCCGGATCGCGGGCCATATCCAGCGTCTTCGTCGCCGGCAGCAGCTTGCGCCCGCCGATATGATCGTAAAGGAACAATCCCAGCCGGATCAGCCAGGCGGGCCTGAGGCCTTTGGCATAAGGCAGAACGAAGCGCATCGGCCAGATGATATGCGGCGCGTTCTTCCACAGAACCTCGCGCTCCATCAGCGCCTCACGAACCAGCCGGAACTCGTAGAATTCGAGGTAGCGAAGGCCGCCATGGATGAGCTTGGTCGAGCCCGACGAGGTTCCGCTGGCGAGATCGTTCATCTCGGCGAGGTATACCGAAAACCCACGACCAACGGCGTCGCGGGCTATGCCGCAGCCATTGATGCCGCCGCCGATGACGAAAATGTCATGGATCGGAGATGCGTCCAAAGAATCCTCCAACGATTTCGCATTGCACCATTTTTGTGTTTTACGAAACCGTGGCGGAATTATTTCGAACTCAAACCGAATGTCAAACGAAATATCACAGCTGCGTGAGCAAGCCGCGATGCGCGCCTATTCGAGCGCTGTCTCAAGCAGCCGGACCTCGGTTTCCTCGCAAATCTTGCGGATCGACGGGATCTCGCAACGATCGGTGATGAAGGTATTCACCTGCGAAAGATGGCCGATCCGAACCGGCGCCGTGCGCTCGAACTTCGTCCGGTCGGAGACCAGGATAACGTGGCGGGCATTCGCGATGATGGCCTGCGCCACCTTCACCTCGCGGAAATCGAAGTCGAGCAGCGCGCCGTCATGATCGATCGCCGAGGCGCCGATGACGGCGTAATCGACCTTGAACTGACGGATGAAATCGACGGCCGCCTCGCCGACAATGCCGCCGTCGGAACCGCGCACGACGCCGCCGGCGATCACCACCTCGATCGTCGGGTAGATGCGCATCCTATTGGCAACGTTGATATTATTGGTGATGACCATAAGCCCGTTATGGTCGAGCAGCGCCTTGCTGACGGCCTCGGTGGTGGTGCCGATATTGATGAACAGCGAGGCATTGTCAGGGATCAGCCGCGCCGCCGCGCTGCCGATCGCCTCCTTCTCGTCGGCGGCAATCTTGCGCCTTGCCTCGTACTCCATGTTCTCGATGCCGGACGGGAACAGCGCACCGCCATGGATGCGGGTCAGCAGCCGCTGATCGCACAGATCGTTGAGGTCCTTGCGGATGGTCTGCGGCGTCACATTGAAATGCGTCGCCAGGTCGTCGACCAGCACCCGACCATGGTCTTTCGCCATCTGAATGATCTCGGCATGGCGTGGCGAAAGAAACATCGCGCGTCCTCCATTTTCGTTTTTTCCGTCTATATCGGAAAACGAAAGCGAAGAAAAGGCATAAGCCGGCTAACGAAAATCACCTGATTGCAAAAGGCAAACCAGTGCGGAACACGCCTGCTGCTTCAGGATAGACGCCGCGCAATCTCGGTTATGACGTCGAACGCCGCGTCGACATCGGCTGCCGTCGCCTCGAACTGCCCCGCCTGAAAGCGGATCGCCACGCGCCCGTCGACCCGCGTCTGCGTGAGATAGATGCGGCCATCGGTGTTGATGGCGTCGACCAGACGCAGATTGTGCTCGTCAGCATCGATGCCGGGTGCCGCGCGATGCCGGAACGAGAAAAGCGACAGCATCGGCTCGCTGCTGAGCACGAAATCCGCCTCCCTGGCCAGCCGCGCGGCAAGCCCTTCGCTCCAGGCGACATGGTTTCTTATCATGTTGCGCAGGCCTTCGAGGCCATAGGCACGCAGCAGGAACCAGAGCTTCAGCGCCCGGAAGCGGCGCCCGAGCGGCACCGACCATTCCGAATAGTTGATGATGCCGTCATGGCCTCGGGTTTTCAGATAGTCCGGCTGGATCGCCAGCGTGCGCACCAGGTCTTCAGGCTGACGCACGAACTGGATCGAGCAGTCGAATTGCGCGCCCAGCCACTTATGCGGATTGAAGACGATGGAATCGGCGCCTTCGACGCCGGTCCAGAATTGCCGGTATTCCGGGCAGATCATCGCCGATCCGGCCCAGGCGGCGTCGACGTGCAGGTAGAGCCCGTGCCGCTTCGCGACGGCGGCTACCGCCGCGATGTCGTCTGTGCCTCCGGTGCTGGTGCCGCCGACGCAGGCGATGATGCCGGCCGGCAGTAGCCCGGCGTCGCGATCGGCAACGATCGCAGCCTCGAGCGCCTCCGTATCCATGGCGCGAAAACGTCCGCCGACCGGGATGCGGATGAGGTTTTCCTCGCCGATGCCGGAAACCCAGATGGCGCGGTCGATCGAGGTATGGACCTGGTCGGAGGAGTAGACGCGCAGCTTTGCCTGCCCGGCCAACCCTTTTTTGTTTCCCTGCCAGTTAAGCGCCCGCTCGCGCATGGTGAGCACCGCGGCAAGCGTCGCCGACGAGGCCGAATCCTGGATCACGCCGGAAAAGCCCTCGGGCAGGCCGAGCGCCTGGCGCGTCCAGTCGACGACGCGCGTCTCGAGCTCGGTCGCCGCCGGCGAGGTCTGCCAGAGCATGCATTGCGCGGCCATCGCCGAGACCAGATATTCCGCCACGACCGACACCGGCGCCGCATTGGCCGGGAAATAGGCGAAGAAACGCGGGTGCTGCCAATGCGTCATGCCCGGCACGATCTTTTCTTCGAAGTCGGCGAAGATCTTGTCCATCGGCTCGGGCATTTCGGGTGGCGAGGCCTCGATGCTCCTGAAAATCTCACCCGGCGCTATTGCCGGCCGCACTGGACGCTCGCGCAGGCCGGCGCGGTAATCGGCGCCCCAATCGGCTGCCCGCCTCGACCAGTCGCGGAATTCCTCATTGTCCATAATTTCCTCCCAGCAACCGCCCATGTCGGTTAACCGAACTGCCCTCTTTTGCTTAACATGTTAAATATATTAAGGCAACGGGCTGGATCGAAAAGGCCCTACCCCGGAAAATCCGGCAGGTTTGAAAAAGCCAATTTCAGCGCGCTGGACCAGCCATCCGAAATGGTGCGGTAGTAAGGATCGTCATGGCCGATCCGCCGGTTCAGCCCCACCTTGAACGCATCCTGTTCCATGAACAGAAGATCGAGCGGCAGCCCGACCGAAAGGTTGGATTTCAGCGTCGAGTCGAAGGATACCAGCAGCAGCTTCACCGTCTCCGCCAGGCTCATTGTCCGGTCATAGGCACGGATGATGATCGGCTTGCCGTATTTCGTCTCGCCGATCTGGAAGAAGGGCGTGTCGTCGGTCGATTCGATGAAATTGCCTTCCGGATAGATCATGAACAGCCTGGGCGGGCTGCCCTTGATCTGGCCGCCGAGGATGAAGGAAGCATTGAAATAGGCGTCCGCCTTCTCGCCGTCGGGCGACGCATGCGCGATCGCTTCCTTGACCGTATCGCCGACCAGCCGCACCGTCTGGTACATGGACGGGGTCTCGAGCAGCTTCCCATGGCGGTCGCCGACCGCCTTGTTGCGCTCGTCGAGCAGGCTGACGACGGCCTGCGTCGTGGCAAGGTTGCCCGCCGACATCAGCACGATGACGCGCTCGCCGGGCTGTTCCCACACATGCATCTTCTTGAAGGTCGATATCGAATCCATGCCGGCATTGGTGCGCGTGTCCGACATGAACACGAGCCCGCGATCGATCTTGAGGCCGACGCAATAGGTCATGGTCGCTCTTCTGCGAAAGCAGTTCCAGGAAAAACGTGTAGCGGTTTTCCGTCTGGAATTGCGTGAAAACAAAGAGATAGAGCGGTTCGGTGATTCTATCAAACGCTGAACCGGTCTGGCGATTGCGGCTCAGATTACTGCTCTACCGTGACGGTCACGGCAAGCTTCTCTTGCGCCTGCCCCAGCAATATCCCCGACACCGGCGAGGCATCGCGATAGTCGCGCCCCGTCGCCACCCGCACATAGCGTTCGTCGGGAGAGATACCGTTCGCCGGGTCGAAGGCAACCCATCCGAGCCCGACGACATAAGCCTCGGCCCAGGCATGGCTTGCCGCCTGCTCGACGGCAGCATCCATCATCAGGTAGCCGCTGATATAGCGGGCGGGAAAACCAAGCGCGCCCGCCGCGGCGATGAAGATATGGCTATGGTCCTGGCAGACGCCGGATTTCAACGCGAGCGCCTCCTCCGCCGGCGTCACGACGCTGGTGGTGCCCGGCCTGTAGGCGACGCGTTCGCCGATAGCGCCCATCAGCCGGTGCAGTCGATCGATCTCGGTGCCCTGTCCGACCGCGCCGGCCAATTCGCGGATGCGCTCGCCGGCAGTGGTGAGCTGCGTCTGCTGTGCGAACAGCCAGAGCGGCGCAAAGCCCTGATGCGGGCCCGTCACACCCGCCGTATCATGCGTGGTCACGTCTCCGGCGGCCTCGACGGTGATCGAGTTCTGGCCGCTCTCGGCGCTCATCAGCCGCGTGTCGTTGCCGAAATGGTCGGTGAAGCGCACCTCCTCGCGCGCGCCCTCGACCTTGATCGCCCAGGAGTCGACGGTCTGCGTACGCCCGCTGGAAGGCAGCAGGCGCAGCCGCTGCAGCAGATACTGCACCGGCTGATCGTAGCGGTACTCGGTGCGATGGGTGATCTTGAGCCGCATAGCGCTCGCCCTCGGCTGTGCTCAATAGAACCGGTAGTCCTGGGCGATCTCGTCGCCCAGCCTGGTGTTGTCGCGAATGAACTCGGCCAGGAACTCGTGCAAGCCGTGGTCGAATATGTCCTTGATCGACCCTCTCTTGAGCAATGCCTGGATCTTCTCGGCCGTGGCATGGCAGGCATGGCGCTCGCCATAATCGTCGGCGAGGAATTTCAGATGCTCCCCAAGAAAGCGGTAGCAGAAGGTCAACGAGCGCGGCATGCGCACGTTGAGGATCAGATAGTCGGCGATGTTCGTCGGCTTGTAGTCGGCTTCGTAAACCCAGCGATAGGAGCGGTGCGCCGACACCGAGCGCAGGATCGACTCCCATTGGTAGTTGTCCAGCGTCGAGCCGACCCAGGACAGCGAAGGCAAGAGCACGTAATATTTCACGTCGAGGATGCGAGCCGTGTTGTCGGCGCGCTCGACATAGGTGCCGAGCTGCGAGAAGTCGAAAATCTCGTTGCGCAGCATCGTACCGTAGAACGAACCGCGGATCAGCGCCGTCTCGCGCTTGATGGCATCGAGCACCGTCGGCAGGTCGCGTTCGTCGATCGGCCTCGCCAGCATGCGCTTCAGCGACATCCAGGCTTCGTTGATGCTTTCCCAGGTCTCGCGCGTCAGCGCCGTGCGCACCATGCGGGCATTGTTGCGCGCCGTCTCGATCGACGACATCGTGCTCGACGGGTTCGAAGTGTCGCGCAGCAGGAAGTCGGAGACGTTGGCGGCGGTGTAGTCCTGGTATTTCCGGCTGAAGGCGATGTCCGAGCCGGCGCTGAGCAGCACCGAGTTCCATTCCTCCGAAGCGCTCTGCGTGCGCGTCAGCGCCATGCGCAATCCCGCGTCGACCAGGCGCGCCATGTTTTCGGCCCGCTCGATATAGCGGTTCATCCAGTAGAGACCGTTTGCGGTGCGGCCGAGAAGCATGTCAGGCCCTTCGGGTTAGCGAATAGGGAATAGGGAGTAGTGAGTAGTGAATTTTCGAACTTCGACCGAATGTGGCATTGCTCTTTCCCCTACTGACTACTGACTATTCCCTACTCACTCATCTCAATCATCCAGCACCCAAGTGTCTTTCGTGCCGCCGCCTTGCGAAGAGTTCACCACCAACGAGCCTTGCTTCAGCGCGACACGCGTCAAGCCGCCCGGCACGATCTGGATACGATCCGAAACCAGCACATAAGGCCTGAGGTCGACATGGCGCGGCGACAGGCCCTTCTCGGTCAGGATCGGGCAGGTCGACAGCGCCAGGGTCGGCTGGGCGATGTAGTTCGAGGGCTTCGCCTGCAGCTTCTTGGCAAACTCCTGGCATTCCTTCTTGGTCGCCGCCGGGCCGACCAGCATGCCGTAGCCGCCGGAGCCATGCACTTCCTTGATGACGAGCTCGCCGATGTGCTCGAGCACATATTTGAGGCTGTCCGGCTCCGAACAGCGCCAGGTCGGGATGTTGCCGAGAATCGCCTTGCGGCCGGTGTAGAACTCGACGATCTCCGGCATGTAGGAATAGATCGCCTTGTCGTCGGCGATGCCGGTTCCCGGCGCGTTGGCGATGGTGATGTTGCCGGCGCGGTAGACATCCATGATGCCGGGCACGCCGAGCGCGGAATCCGGCCGGAAGGTCAGCGGATCGAGGAAGTTGTCGTCGACGCGCCGGTAGAGCACGTCGATCTGCTTGTAGCCCTCGGTCGTGCGCATCGCCACATGGCCGTCGACGACGCGCAGATCCTGCCCTTCGACGAGTTGCACGCCCATCTGGTCGGCGAGGAAGGCGTGCTCGAAATAGGCCGAGTTGTAGGAACCCGGCGTCAGCACCGCGATGGTCGGCGCGCCCTTGCTGCTTTGCGGCCGCACCGCGGCGAGCGACTGCCGCATAAGCTGCGGGTAGTTCTCGACCGGCCGAACCTTGATCTTCTGGAACAGCTCTGGAAAGAGCTGCATCATCGTCTCGCGGTTCTCCAGCATGTAGGAGACGCCGGACGGCGTGCGGGCGTTGTCCTCCAGCACATAGAACTCGTTCTCCGAGATGCGGACGATATCGACGCCGATGATGTGGGTGTAGACGCCGGCCGGCGGCCTCACCCCGATCATCTCGGGCAGGAAGGCCTCGTTCTTCGCAACAAGCTCCCTCGGCACGCGCCCGGCGCGCAGAATCTCCTGGCGGTGGTAGATGTCGTCGAGAAAGGCGTTCAGCGCCTGCACGCGCTGTTCGATGCCTTGCGTCACCCGGCGCCATTCCTGGCCGGAGAGGATGCGCGGGACGATGTCGAAGGGGATCAGCCTCTCGGACGCCTCCTGCTCGCCATAGACGGCAAAGGTGATGCCGGTCTTGCGGAAGACGCGCTCGGCGTCCTGCATTTTCTGGGTAAGCCTGGCCGGGTCCTGCTCCTTCAGCCAGCGATCGTAAGCCTCATAAGGTCTTCTCAATCCGGAGACTTCCGGAAGCATTTCGTCGAACGCTGCCAATCGCGTACTCCCCTCTGGACCATTTCACTGGCCTCGCCGGAGAAAATCAAGCGCAATCGGTGATTTAGGACGCGATGGTGGCCGCTCTATGCGAATTGCCTAAATTTAAGGCATGAGCGGCCAGGCCGGGTCAGTTGCTGCTTCCCGGCGGGGCATCGCCAGGTCCGTCAAAACGCCCGGAAGGTCACGATCGTGAAGGTGTCCTTGATTCCAGGCAGAATCTGCACCCGCTCGTTGACGAAGTGACCAACGTCTTCCTCGTCGTCGATATAGAATTTGGCGAGCAGGTCGTAATTGCCGGCGGTCGAGTAGATCTCGGAGGCAATCTCGGCATCGGCAAGCGCGCTGGCGACCTCATAGGACTTGCCCAGGTCGCACTTGATCTGCACGAAAAATGCCTTCATTGCCCGGTCCTGCCTGCCTGCTTCAAGATCAAGCGGCCCTTGTGGCAGACTGCCGCCCGGCTTTCAAGCATCAGCCGGCGCGCGCCGTTCTTGACGACCGCCTAAGCAGGGCGCTCCGGCGTCGAAACGGCGAAATCTTGCGAAGGGATGAAACCGCCGGGCATCGAAGCGCGTATGTTAGATTGCATTCGCCAAGCGAGTTCCGGGAGGCAGGCCATGCGCCGCGTATTGTTCGCACTAGCTCTTGTTCCGATGTGGATAGCCTCGCTTGCCTTTGCCGGCGATGCCGAGATCAAGACCGCGCAGGCAGTCATCGACAGCCAGTTGAAAGCCTTCATCGCCGATGACGGCGCCACCGCCTACAGCTTCGCCGCGCCGAACGTGAAGCAGATCTTTCCGACCGTGGATACCTTCATGAACATGGTGACGAAGGGCTACGCGCCGGTGCGCAAGCCCCAGTCCTATTCCTTCGGCAAGGTCGAGCAGACCGGGCCGGGCTCGATCGTCCAGCAGGTGCTGATCGTCGGACCCGACGGCAAGGACTATGAGGCGGTCTACACGCTGCAGCAGCAGGCGGACGGCAGTTTCAAGATCACCGGCTGCAGCCTGCGCGCCTCGACTTCGGTCAGCACCTGAGCCCGCCTGGCGTGACCGCTCAATCCCGGCGGCTATACAGTGTCCAGCCCAGACCGGAGAGGCCCCAGAAGGTCGAGGCTGCGGCTCGTTCGTAGGCAAGCGCGCAATCGAAGTCCACGCGCTCAGGCTGTTTTTGGAGATCGCCTTCGAGAATGAGCCACTCCGCGCGCCCGGCACAAATCTTGTCCTGCGTGACGAGCGATGCCTGGCGGCCCATGCGCGCGGCGAAATAATCGACCATCATGCCGGTGCGGAAATCAGCGTTGGTGGCATATGTGGCGACGCCGCCCTTTGTCATCTCGTCCACCATGTCGGAATAGGAACCACGCCCATGCTCGTAGAAACGGGCAAGCAGCGCCGCGTTGCCGCCCGCAACGAGCATGAGCATCCCAGCGGCGCAAAGCCTCCTCGTACCGCCAGCTTCGAGGCCGCGTCCGATCACCTCTCCGGCCCAAAGCAGCAACAAGGTTCCGCTGACGAGGAAATAGCGTGGGAATTCGACATTCGGCAGATGCGCCACCGCCATCAAGGCGGGCAGCCCGACGATGCCGATGGCATAGAGACTGACCCGGCGATCGCGCGAGACGCCTGCATATGCCAGAACCAGGACGCAAACGATCGCGACGCATGTCCAGTCGCCGATCCAGTCCGGCAGACCGAAAAGATAGCGGATCATTCCACCATAGCCGGCGGCGAACCTCTCAAGCGAGAAAGACGAAAACCCGCCGACGTTGAAGCTGAACAATCGCGCGCCCACGAGTATTGCCGTGGCGAGCGGAAGCACGGCAAGGAAAGCAGGCAGGAAGGCCTGGATAACCTCTCGGTTGACGACAATCAGGCTGCGGCTGCGTCGCCAGCTTAGCCACATCGTCCAGGCCGCGAGCACCGCTACCGTTTCGGTCATCGTCAGATGGGAAAGGAAGCCAAGCAGAATTGCGACGGCAAAGGCGGCGCCGTAGAGACCACGCTTGTCGAACCAACGCTCCAGAAGAGCCACGGCAACGAGTGTGAACAGCACCAGGCCGGCATAGCCACGCGCCTCCGAGCCGTAGTGAACCATCGGGTAGCTCACTGCGAACAGCAGCCCCGACGCGACCATGGCCCAGCGTCCCCGCGATATCGCCGTGGCCACGATGACTGTGCATACACCCAACGTTATCGACAGGCCGCGCTGGACGAGTGGCGCGACATCGGGGCCGACGACATACTGATATATCGAGTTGAGGAAATGATTGTTGTCGTGGTTTATGCGCCAGAATATCTGGTCGACCGACGTCAGAGGCCTCAGCAGCGTGATGCTCCAGATCTCGTCATGCCAGAGATCGCCGCGCGCGCCGAGCAGACGCAAGGTCAGGCCGGCAAGCACGACCCCTGAAATTACAAGTAATAGACTGTAGCTCCATCGCCGGGTCGCCGCCGATCCAGACCGGTCAACATTAGCGATTGCTACATTATCGTCAACGATCGACGCGTCTATTTTTACCAAAGTCGTGCCGCCCTTTGCCTCGATATGGCAAGGGATACTTACTCTTCATCTGATTTATGAAAAGTTTTCCGACGGCTTCTCTGATCAAAGGACCGGGATATCGCCCCTCGCCCAGCCCTCGGTGATCTCCGCCGCCCGCGTCTCAAAAGCCTGCGCCTCGATGGCCGCCCGGATGTCCTGCATCAGCCTCTGATAATAGGACAGGTTGTTCCAGGTCAGCAGCATGGCGCCGAGCGCTTCCTGCGAGCGCACCAGGTGATGCAGGTAGGCGCGCGAATAGTCGCGCGCGGCCGGGCAGTCGCTTTCTTCGTCGAGCGGCCGCGGATCGTCGGCATGGCGGGCGTTCCTGAGATTGACCTTGCCGCGCCGCGTGTAGGCAAGGCCATGGCGGCCGGCGCGGGTCGGCATCACGCAGTCGAACATGTCGATGCCGCGCGCCACCGATTTCAGGATATCGTCCGGCGTGCCGACGCCCATCAGGTAGCGTGGCTTGTCGGCCGGCAGTTCCGGGCAGGTGATGTCGAGCATCTCCAGCATCACTGACTGCGGCTCGCCGACCGCCAGCCCGCCGACGGCGTAGCCTTTGAGGTCCATCTCCTTCAGGGCTTGAGCGGAGCGCACACGCAAGGCCGCGCTGTCGCCGCCCTGGACGATGCCGAACATCGCCTTGCCCGGCTGGTCGCCGAACGCCGCCTTGCAGCGCTCTGCCCAGCGCAGCGACAATTCCATGGCGCGCTCGATCTCCTCGGGCTTGGCCGGCAGCGCCGTGCATTCGTCGAGCTGCATCTGGATGTCGGAATCCAGCAGTCCCTGGATCTCGATCGATCGCTCCGGCGACATCTCGTAGGGCGCGCCGTCGATATGCGAGCGGAAGGTGACGCCCTGTTCGGTCAGTTTCCTGAGCTTCGACAGCGACATGACCTGGAAGCCGCCGCTGTCGGTCAGGATCGGATGCGGCCAGCGCGCGAACTCGTGCAGCCCGCCAAGCCGGGCCACGCGCTCGGCGCCCGGCCGCAGCATCAGATGGTAGGTATTGCCGAGGATGATGTCGGCGCCGACCCCGCGCACCTGGTCCATATACATGGTCTTGACGGTGCCGCCGGTGCCGACCGGCATGAAGGCCGGCGTGCGGATCTCGCCGCGCGGCATCGAGACCAGGCCGCGCCGCGCCTTGCCGTCGGTGGCGATGAGATGGAAGGCAAAAGTGTCTGTCATTGCTTGTAATGTGAACGATATATTCTTGGTGTGCCAACGCCTGGCAATGCCAGCCTTGGGAAGTTTCGGATCAGTTTTCCAGCGAGTCCGTAGGCCAAGCAGATCGCTTCTTTCGCATCGGTATCCAAAAGATGCTCAGCACGAGTTCTTCGTGCCAACGCTCTCCGAAAAATCCTCATTTCATGATCTGGACCCTTCTCGTGCGCAAGATTATTACGTACCGAATGCAGATGCTGCAGGCGCTCGAATATAGCTTTGTCCACTAATCCAAGCTTGCCGAATGTGGCTAGAGTTCCACCGAAACCTACCTTCGCGGGTCTCTTACCATGTGTTTCGACGACATCCGTGATGATGCGCTCTAAAAATGCGTCTGCCGAAATGACCGCGGCTGCATACAGCTCAAAAATGTATGACGACATACAATCTCTGAGCAGGCGATGATCTTCGTCCTCCAAAAGAAGATTGTCAGTGTATGGAAGATCTTCCATACACCATTCCGCGCGAGAGCGCATTTCGTCCCAGGTCAGAAGCAATTCTTTCCCAATGTAATATTCACCAGGCGATCGCGGGAAAGCATCCCATTCGCCAAACAAAGTTTTATCAACGAACCTTATCTCAGCCACCGTTGTCCCCCCGGTAAAGCAGGCTGGCGTCGCCATAGGAATAGAACCTGTAACGGTTCTCGATGGCATGCGCATAGGCCGAGCGCATCGTCTCCAGCCCGCTGAAGGCCGAGACCAGCATGAACAGCGTCGAGCGCGGCAGATGGAAATTGGTCATCAGCATGTCGGCCGTGCGGAAGCGATAGCCGGGCGTGATGAAGATGTCGGTCGGACCGGACCAGGGCTCGATCCTGCCGTCATCGCGCGCTGCGCTCTCAAGCAAGCGCAGCGACGTCGTGCCGACGCAGACGATCCGCCCTCCCCGCGTCTTGGCCGCGTTGAGCGCCGCCGCCGTTTCCGGGCTCACCGAGCCGGTCTCGGCATGCATCTTGTGGTCGGCCGTGTCGTCGGCCTTCACCGGTAAAAAAGTGCCGGCGCCGACATGAAGCGTGACGAAGCGGCGCTCGATGCCCTTGGCGTCCAGCGCCGCAAACAGCTCCGGCGTGAAATGCAGGCCGGCGGTGGGGGCAGCGACCGCGCCCTCTTCCCGGGCATAGATGGTCTGGTAGTCAGCGCGGTCGCGCTCGTCGTCGTCGCGCTTCGAGGCGATATAAGGCGGCAGCGGAATATGGCCGACGGCGTGCAGCGCCTCGTCGAGGAACGGCCCGGAAAGGTCGAAACCGAGCAGCGCCTCGCCCGCCTCGCCCTTTTCGAGCACCGTGGCGTCGAGCTGGCCGAGGAAGCAGGAATTGCCGTCATGGCCGAAATGGATGCGGTCGCCGGCGGCGATGCGCTTGCCCGGCCGCATGAAGGCTTGCCAGCGGTCCGGCGCCACCCGCATGTGCAGCGTCGCCTCGACCTGCGCCACCGCCTCGCCGCGCCTGCGCATGCCCTTCAGCTGTGCCGGGATGACCTTGGTGTCGTTGAACACCAGCACGTCGCCTTCGCGAAGCAGCGACGGCAATTCGCCGACAAGGCGGTCTTGCGGCGTCTCGCCCGGTTTGATGACCAGGAGCCTGGCGCTGTCGCGCGGCTCAGCCGGGCGAAGCGCGATGCGCTCTTCCGGCAGGTCGAAGTCGAACAGGTCGACGCGCATCAGTAGAGCCGGATGAGCAGCGCCCCGGCAAGCAAGAGCACAGCGCCGGCGACACGCCCAAGCGAGATTTCGCGCACCGCCACGCCAAGGAAGCCGGCGCGGTCTATCAGCATGCCGGCGATCAGCTGGCCGGCGACCAGGAAGGCCATCAGCGCCGCGGCGCCGATACGTGGCGTGAGGATCGTCGACAACGTCACATAGAAGCCGCCGAGCATACCGCCGGCGACGAACAGCCATGGCGCCGGCGCCTTCCAGTCGAGCTCGATGCCCTGCAGCCTCACCACCGAGATGGAGATGATGCCAAGCACGATGGCGCCGGACAGGAAGGAGAACGCCGCGGCGGCCACCGGAAGGCCGAGGCCGCGCGCCAATTGCGAATTGATCGGCGCCTGGATGGCGATGAAGGCGCCGGACAGGATGCCAAGCAGGGACCAGACAGCGCCCATCATCGTTCCGCCCTTACTTGACGTCTGCCGCGACTTTCAGCGAGACGATCTTGTCGGGATCCTGCACAGGCTCGCCGCGCTTGATCTTGTCAACATTCTCCATGCCTTCGATGACCTGGCCCCACACCGTGTACTGGCGGTTGAGGAAGGCGGCATCGTCGAAGCAGATGAAGAACTGCGAATTCGCCGAATTCGGGTTCTGGGCTCTGGCCATCGAGCAGGCGCCGCGTCCGTGATTGGCGTTGGAGAATTCGGCCTTGAGATCCGGCTTGTCGGAGCCGCCCATGCCCGCGCGCGACGGCGCATAGGTGGGCTTGCTCGAATTGCCGAACTTGACGTCGCCGGTCTGCGCCATGAAGCCGTCGATGACGCGGTGAAACACCACGCCGTCATAGGCGCCTTCGCGCGCCAGCTCCTTGATGCGGGCAACATGGCCGGGCGCCAGCTCGGGATACATTTCGATGACGACCTGTCCCTTGGTCGTTTCCATGATGAGCGCGTTGTCGCGGTCCTTGATCTCAGCCATGTCACAAAATCCTTTTGAAAATGAGGAGGTTATTTGCCGTCGGCGGCGATGCGGACCTTGATCATGCGGTCGGGGTCGGTGACCGTTCCGTTGTCGGCCTCGTCGCCCTTCTTTATCTTGTCGACGAGGTCCATGCCGCCGACGACCTTGCCGACGATGGTGTACTGGCCGTCGAGGTTCGGCGCCGGCGCGAACATGATGAAGAATTGCGAGTTCGCCGAATTCGGATCCTGCGAGCGGGCCATGCCGATCACGCCGCGCGTGAACTGCTCGCTCTGCGAGAACTCGGCCGGCAGGTCGGGAAGATCGGAACCGCCGGTGCCGACGGCTTCGGGGTTGAAGCCCTTCTTCATATTGCCGAATTTGACATCGCCGGTCTGCGCCATGAAGCCGTCGATGACGCGATGGAAGGCGACGTTGTCATAGGCGCCGTCGCGCACCAGCTTCTTGATCTGCGCGACGTGCTTGGGCGCCAGGTCGGGACGCAACGCGATGGTCACGTCGCCGTCCTTCAGCGTGATGATCATGGTGTTTTCCTTGTCGGCGGCGACGGCCGGCATGGATGCCGTGAAAAGGCCGGCAAGCACGACGAGGAACGAAGCGAGCTTCTTCAGCTGCATAGGAATCTCCGGGAAGCCTATTTGGTGAACTTGGCGGTGAGCGCGCCGGCGACGGCCGCTGGCACGAAAGGACGGATGTCGCCGCCCATCGACGCAATCTGGCGCACAAGTGTGGCGGTAATGGTGCGCACGGACGGGCTGGCGGGCAGAAAAACCGTCTGCAACTCCGGCGCCATCGTCTCGTTCATGCCCGCCATCTGCATTTCGTAATCGAGGTCGGTGCCGTCGCGCAGCCCCCGGATCATGATCGAGGCGCCGTGCTTGCGGGCCGCGTCGATGACAAGGCCGTCAAAGGAAACGACCTTGATGCGACCGCCGTCGCGGCCGAACTCGGCCTTGGTTGCCGCCTCGATCAGCTCCACGCGTTCCTCGAAGGAAAACAACGGCTTCTTGCCCGGATGGGTGCCGATCGCCGCATAGACGGTGTCGGCCACCGCCAGCGAGGCCTTGAGCACGTCGAGATGGCCGTTGGTCAGCGGGTCGAAGGAGCCGGCATAAAGGGCGGTGCGTTCGGTCATGGCAGGCTTCTAGCGAGCCTCTCGAACAAAGGCAAATCCCATCGGTTGCCCGGCCGTGAACCTTTTCGCGCCGATGAACGACAGATGAATGCGACGATCACGAACATTTCACCCAGCGTTCACTAAGTTGCCGCTTCAAGGGGTGAAACCAAATCCCCATGTCATCGTTGTAAGTCCAGGAGAACACGCAAATGCTGATCTACATGCTTGCCACTGCAATGACCATCGTGATGCTGATCGCGACCGCATTTGGGTTGCATCAGGAAGCAGCGCGGGTGCGCGTCAAGGCCAACACCAAGCGGCTCGATGGTTTCGCCCATCGCAACGTTTATCGTCGCCACTGATCTCTACCATGACCGAGCCGGCCCAAAGGGCCTGTTAAGCCGGGTGAAAGCCTATTCGCTCCCGCCCATATCGTCGTCCGCGCCAGTCTCGCTCGAAGACACCTCCTCGACCTCATCGTCGGCCTGCGGCTCCGAAATCCGCTCCACCGACACGACCTTCTCGCCTTCGGCCGTGTTGAAGATCGTCACGCCCTTGGTGGCCCGGCTGGCAAAGCGTATGCCGTAGACCGGCACGCGGATGACCGTGCCGCCATCCGAAACCAGCATGATCTGATCGTCAGTGCCGACCGGGAAGGTCGCAACCAGCCGGCCGATCTCAGCTACCTTCGACACATCGGTGGCTCGGATGCCTTTGCCGCCGCGGCCCGTCAGCCGGAAATCGTAGGAAGACGAGCGCTTGCCGTAGCCATACTCGGTCACCGTCAGCACAAGTTTTTCATGCGCCTTAAGGAACTCGTAGCGCTCCTCGGAAAGCTCGGCTTCCTCGCCGATTTCCTCATTGGTGAGCGCAATTTCTTCCTCCTCGGCCGCGCCGCCGGCGGCAAGCCGGCGCTCGGCCGCGGCGCGCTTCAGATAGGCGGCGCGCTCGGCGGGCGACGCATCGACATTCTCGATGATGGACATCGAGATGATGCGGTCGGTCTCGGCCATGGTTATGCCGCGCACGCCGACGGAATTGCGGCTCTGGAAGACACGCACATCGGAGACGGGGAAACGAATGCACTGGCCGGAATTCGCCGTCAGAAGCACATCGTCATTGTCGGTGCAGGTCTCGACGCCGAGGATCTCGTCGCCCTCTTCCTCCAGCTTCATGGCGATCTTGCCGTTGCGGTTGACCTGGACGAAGTCGGACAGCTTGTTGCGGCGCACGGTGCCGCGTGTGGTCGCGAACATCACGTCGAGCTCGCCCCAGCTGGTTTCGTCCTCCGGCAGCGGCATGATCGTCGTGATGCGCTCGCCCTGCTCGAGCGGCAGCATGTTGATCAGCGCCTTGCCGCGCGATTGCGGGTTGCCGATCGGCAGCCGCCAGACCTTTTCCTTGTAGACGATGCCGCGCGAGGAGAAGAACAGCACCGGCGTGTGCGTGTTGGCGACGAACAGGCGGGTGACGAAATCCTCTTCCTTGGTCGACATGCCGGAGCGGCCCTTGCCGCCGCGGCGCTGCGCCCGGTAGAGCGAGAGCGGCACACGCTTGATGTAGCCGGAATGGCTGACGGTGACGACCATGTCCTCGCGCTGGATCAGGTCTTCGTCTTCCATATCCGAACCGCCGTCGGTCAGCTCGGTCCGGCGCGGTGTGCCGAACTCGTCACGGACCGCGACCAACTCATCCTTGACGATCTGCTGTATGCGCGCGCGCGACGACAAAATATCAAGGAAATCAACGATTTCAGCGCCGATCTGGTTCAATTCGTCGGCGATCTCGTCGCGGCCGAGCGCGGTCAGGCGCTGCAGGCGCAGGTCAAGGATGGCGCGCGCCTGTTCCTCGGACAGATTATAGGTTCCATCCTCGTTGATGCGGTGGCGCGGATCGTCGATCAGCTGGATCAGCGGAGCGACGTCGTGTGACGGCCAGCGCCGCTCCATCAACTGCTCGCGCGCCGTCTGCGGATCCGGCGCGGTGCGGATCAGCTTGATCACCTCGTCGATATTGGCCACGGCAATCGCCAGACCGACCAACACATGCGCCCGCTCGCGCGCTTTCCGCAGCAGATATTTGGTGCGGCGGCTGACGACTTCCTCGCGGAAGCCGACAAAGGCCTTCAGCATATCGATCAGCGTCAGCACTTCCGGCTTGCCGCCGTTGAGCGCCACCACATTGGCGCCGAACGAGGTCTGCAGCGGCGTGAAACGGTAGAGCTGGTTGAGGACAACGTCGGCCACGGCGTCGCGCTTCAACTCTATGACGACGCGGTAGCCCTGGCGGTCACTCTCGTCGCGGATGTCGGAAATGCCCTCGATGCGCTTGTCGCGCACCAACTCGGCCATCTTCTCGATCATCGAGGCCTTGTTCACCTGATAAGGAATCTCGGTGACCACGATAGATTCGCGGTCATTGCCGCGCTGCTCGATCTCGACGCGACCGCGCATGACGATCGAGCCGCGGCCCGTCGAATAGGCGTTGTAGATGCCCGAACGGCCAAGCACGATGCCGCCGGTCGGGAAATCCGGACCGGGCACGATCTCCATCAGCGCCGTCAGGTCGATCGCCGGATTGTCGATGAGAGCGATGGCGCCGTTGCAGACCTCGACGAGATTGTGCGGTGGAATGTTGGTGGCCATGCCGACGGCGATACCGCCGGAACCGTTGACCAGAAGGTTCGGGAAACGGGCCGGCAGCACCTTGGGCTCGCTGCCGGACGCATCGTAAGTATCCTGGAAATCGACAGTTTCCTTGTCGATGTCCTCCAAGAGCTCATGCGCGACCTTGGTCAGCCTGGACTCGGTGTAGCGCATCGCCGCCGGCGGATCGCCGTCGATCGAGCCGAAATTGCCCTGACCGTCGATCAGCGGCACGCGCAGCGACCAGTCCTGCGCCATGCGCACCAGGGCGTCATAGATGGAAGCGTCGCCATGCGGATGGTATTTGCCCATCACGTCGGCGACCGGGCGGGCCGACTTCACATATTTGCGGTTCCAGTGGTAGCCGCTCTCATGCGAGGCGTAGAGGATGCGGCGATGCACGGGCTTGAGGCCGTCGCGCACGTCGGGCAGCGCGCGGCTGACGATCACGCTCATGGCGTAATCGAGATAGGAGCGCTGCATCTCCTCGATGATCGAAATCGGCTCGATGCCGGTGGGGCCGCCGTCCGGCCCGCGCGGTGTCTTCTGGTCGGTCAAATCAGGTCACAATCCAGTCGGGAATCACTGCATGCTTATATAGGAAGCCTCGCCGAAACTCCAATGTCGGCCGGACTTTTCCAGAGACAATTTTGATGGTAATTTCAAATGGATACCGCTGATTGCGACGATATGGCCACAGTCGTTTTCGCCGTCGTGCGGCAAGGTCGGCGATGGATCGCAAAAACCGCAAGCGCAATGAACCTGGCCTCCTGGTTGCCTTTGCGGGGCGCTGAGCGGCTGGAGTGTCAGGGACCTCAACGGCGATCTGGCGGCCGGCATCACGCTGGCCGCGATCGCCATTCCCGAGCAGATGGTGACGGCACGCCTCGGCGGCTTTGCCAAGGACACGACGCCTTTCAGCGAATTCATCGGGGCGGATTTCCTGCGTCGGCGCATCGACCGCAACGCGGTTGCCAAGAACTTCGACAAGGCGATGAAGCAAGCGCTCGTTCTGGCCAAAGGTAAGGACGCGGATTACCTGCCGGGCTGGCGCGGCCCGACATCGGACTGACAATAAATCCGGCTGACAGCGACAGACCTCATCGGCCCGCGCGGCGGGCGCGATAGGCGCCGGGAGCTTCCCCCATCTCGCGCCGGAACCGGCGGTTGAAGGTCGACAGATCGTTGAAACCGGCGCCGAAAGCGATCGTCGAGATCGCGGCATTTGACGTGCGCAGTTGCACCGCGGCGCGGTGCAACCTTGTCCTCAGCAGGAACTGGTAGGGCGTCATGCCGGCAACGTACCGGAAAATGCGCAAGAAATGAAACGGGCTGGTCGCCGTGCCGTCGGCAAGCTCGGTCAGCGACAGCGGCCGTTCGGCATTGAGCTCGATCAGCCGCACCGCCTCGGCAACGCGTTTCTGGTCGCGACGGCTGGGTATCCGGGTAGGTCCGGAGGAGCCTGTCGCAGCCGCGGCAACCGCGCCGGCCATGCGCAGGCCGAGTTCCTCGAACGCTCCGTCGTCACCGGTTTCTCGCGCCGCCTCCGCCTCGGCCAGTAGCGGCGCCAGCGCCGGCAAGGGCGGCAGGCGCGGATCGGCGAAGCCCAGTCGCTTCGCGCCCGGCAGTTCGGCCACGACGCGCTCCAGATAGGCCGGCGAGAAATGGAAGGAGAGGCAGCGGTCGCCGGCGCCGTGCTCATGCCCGCATTCGTAGCAGGCGCCGGGATTGCCGAGCAGGATGGCGCCCGGCGCCAGCATTGCCGTGCCCTGGCTCGTGCGATAGCGGAACGTGCCCCTGGTCACCGCGGCGACGCAGAAGCTCCGATGCTCTTCCTCGAACGGCGTGTCGCCGGCGACTGCCGTGCAGATCACGTCGGACACCTGCCAGCCATGTCCGCAAGCCAGAGTTTTCTGCGCGGTGGTCATGGCTGAAGAATAGCAATTTTTCCCAAGCGAAGAACCCAGCCGTGCCGCTATTGCTCGCCCTCTCCTGACAAACAAGGCAGCAACAATGACCGATCCCTTTGCCGAGGCCCTGCACAGCGACGGCCCCACCCCGGATCTCGCCGAAAAGCTGAAGCTCTATGGCCGCTTCATCGGCGCCTGGACCTTCGACGCTACACGCATCCTCGAAGATGGCACCAGGCTCACCGGGCGCGGCGAGGTGCATTTCGGCTGGGTTCTCGAAGGCAGGGCCGTGCAGGACGTCTGGATCCTGCCCGCGCGCGACGCCGGCCCCTCCCCGTCGCTCGGGCCATGGACCTTCTACGGCACGACGTTGCGCGTCTACGATCCCGGTGCCGACGCCTGGCACATCTTCTGGAGCGATCCGCGCAACCAGTATTACAGCCGGCAGCTCGGCCGCGCCGAGGACGACACCATCGTCCAGGTCGGCGCCGACGGCACCGGCGCGTCGGTGCGCTGGAGCTTTTCGCGTATCACCGGGAACTCGTTTCGCTGGCTCGGCGAACGCTCGCATGACCGCGGCGCGACCTGGCGCATGGAGGTGGAATTCCTGGCCCGCCGCACGACTCCAGCCTGAGCGATCAACCAATTGCAATCATGGAGGAAACAATGCTTGATCATGTCTCGATCGGTGTCCGCAACGCCGGCGCTTCGAAACGCTTCTACGATGCCGCGCTCGAGCCGCTCGGTTATTCCTGTCTCAGCCAGTCGCCCGGTTCCCTCGGTTACGGCGCCCAAGCGGTCCAGCTTTGGGTGAACGACGCCGGGCGGCCGGTTCCGGCCGAAGCGGAGTCTGGCCTGCATTTCTGTTTCTCAGCGCCGACGCGCGCCAGCGTCGACGCCTTTCACGCCGCGGCATTGCATGAAGGCGGCAAGGACAACGGCGCGCCCGGGCTCCGGGCGGCCTATGGGGACAACTACTACGCCGCCTTCGTCATCGAGCCGGACGGCTACCGCCTGGAAGCCTTTTGCGGCAGGCCCGAATAGCCGGCTGTTTTCCCCTTCAGCGCTGTTTCCAGCGCCCGGGCTTTGCTCTACCAATTGCAGAGTCTGGGCTTCGCCCGGCGGGAGGGGACCAGCGATGCCGAGTTTCGACAGCCTGTTCAACGCCTTCGTCACCATCCTGGTGACCATCGACCCGCCGGGGCTGGCGCCGCTCTTCCTCGCCGTGACGCGCGGCATGAACCGCGAGGAGCGTCAGCAGGTCTCGGTGCGCGCTTCGGTGATCGGCTTCCTGGTCATGGCGCTGTTTGCGATCGCCGGCGCCTCGATCCTGTCGGTGTTCGGCATCACGCTGCCGGCCTTCCGCGTCGCCGGCGGTTTTCTCTTGTTCTTCATCGCCTTCGAGATGGTTTTCGAGCGCCGCCAGGACCGCAAGGAAAAGATCGGCGACGTCGCCATCACCAAGGACATGATCCACAACATCGCCGCCTTCCCGCTGGCGATCCCGCTGATCGCCGGCCCCGGCGCCATTTCGGCAACCGTGCTCTTGTCGGGACATTTCGAGGGCTTTGCCGCCCAGGCAGCGCTGGTCAGCATCATCTTCCTCTGTCTCGTCATCACCTATCTGGTGTTCGTGCTGTCGGAACGCATCGACCGCATCCTCGGCCAGACCGGCCGCTCGATCCTGACCAGGCTTCTGGGTGTCATCCTGGCGGCCTTGGCGGTGCAGTTCGTGGCCGACGGCGTCAGGGCGCTGATGGCCGCTTGAGCAGTACCCTACTGCCTACTGCCTACTGCCTACTGCCTACTGCCTACTGCCCTACTGCCCTACTGCCCTACTGCCGCCGTTTCGACCACTTCAAAATCATGCGTGATGGTCGCCGTCTTCGCCATCATGGCGCTGGCCGAGCAGTATTTCTCGATCGACAGGTCGATCGCGCGTTTCACCTTGTCGTGCGACAGGGCGCGGCCCTTGACGATGAAATGCATGTGGATGCGCGTGAACACTTTTGGATCGGCCTCGGCCCGGTCGGCGTCGAGCTCGACCACGCAATCCTCGACCGCCTCCCGGCCCTTCTCGAGGATGTGGACGACATCATAGGCCGAGCAGCCGCCGGTACCGATCAGCACCAGTTCCATCGGGCTCGGTCCGGGTGTCCGGCCTTCCGGCCCATTCGCCGTGCCCAGCACGACCTTGTGGCCGCTGCCGGATTCGCCGACGAAGGTCCGTTCCTCGACCCATTTGATGCGTGCTTTCACGTTGATCTTCCTTACGAGGTTCCTGCCGCCCTACTGTCCGAACACGACGGCATGCATGATCCGGCCGGGCAGCAGCGTGAAGATGCCGGCGCCGACCAGCGCGAACAGATAGAGCTTGATCATGGCGCCGCGATGCGCGGCCACCTTATGCGTGTGCGCATACCAAGCCGCCAGCGGCACGGTGACCAGCACCAGGATCGACAACAGATGGATCGGACTGAACGGGCCGATGAGCCGGATTTGCTGGATCCAGAAACTGGATATGGCGATGACCAGCATCAGCGTCACCCAGGCATAACCCATCACCCGGTGCCGCGTATTGCCCTTGGGCAGCGCCAGCTGGGCGCCGCCCACGGCGAGCGCGGCGAAGGCCGCGAATGCATGCCATGGAATGGGAGGAGGCGCCGACAGAAGCGGTCCGAGCGACATCGCGCCTTCCCCTCAGACGACCGTTTCGAGACGCTTAGAACGGGATCTCGTCGTCCAGCTCGCGCGACGAGCCGCCGCCACCGCCGCCCCTGGAACCGCCGCCGCCACGGCCTTCATTCGGACCGGACTGGCCGAAATCCGAGCCACGGCTGCTGCCGCCGCCGGAATAGTTGCCGACCTGGCCGCCGCCGCCCTCGCCGCGCGCGTCGAGCATCTGCAACTCGCCCCGGAATTTCTGCAGCACGACCTCGGTCGTGTATTTGTCGGCACCGGTCTGGTCTTGCCATTTGCGGGTTTGCAGCTGGCCCTCGACATAGACCTTCATGCCCTTCTTCAGATACTGCTCGGCCACCTTGGCGAGCTGGTCGTTGAAAATGACGACGTTATGCCACTCGGTCTTTTCCTTACGCTCGCCCGAGTTCTTGTCGCGCCAGCTTTCCGACGTGGCGATGCGAATGTTGACGACCGGATCACCGGAATTCAGGCGGCGGATTTCAGGATCCGCTCCGAGATTGCCGACCAGAATGACCTTGTTGACGCTACCCGCCATCTTACTTCTCCGCGCTCATCCGAAACAAATTTTAGGTCGCTCACCTTACAGCCTGCGGGTCGCCGCCGCCCGCAAAGGCTGGCTTTTCCCACAAGGTTTTTGTTCTCTTTTCGTTCTAGTCCTGGCCGCAGCCTCTGTCAAGGAATGTCAGCAACAGGTAGTATTCCTGCGCAGGAAACAAGGGGGACATCGGAATGAACATTGTTTCGCATGAGGATCAGCCGCGCGAAACGTGGCGAGCCGGAGTCGAAACCCGCATGCATGTTGCCGCCGTCAATGGCGCGACCGGCCTTTGTATATTCGAGCAGTGGGTCGGATCAGGTACCGGCGCGCCGACGCACGCGCACACGGTCGAGGAAGTGCTGACGGTGATTGCCGGCGAAGCCGAAATGTGGATCGACGACCGACGCGCCGGGCTCACGGCCGGGCAGTCGCTGATCATTCCCGCGCACTGCAAACATGGCTTTCGAAACGTCGGTTCCGGCACGCTTCACATCCAAGCCGTGCTCGCATCGCCGGTGTTCGAGGCAAGCTTCGACGGAGCCGCGGCGCCGGTGAGACGCTGGACATCTTAAAACAACACTTGCCAAATCAATAAGTATCGGCTTATGCTTTTATCATGATCGAAGCAGAGATTTTCCGCGCCCTGGCCGACCCGACGCGACGCGCCGTCTACGAGCGGCTGACCGCCGGCGAGATGAGCGTGAGCGAACTGCGCGCCGGCATGAGCGTGTCGCAGCCGGCGGTCTCCCAGCACCTTGCCGTGTTGCGCGGCGCCGGCCTGGTGGTCGAGCGGCGCGCCGGCCGCAACGCCTATTACCGCGCCGATCCGCAAGGGCTCGACCCGCTGCTCGGCTGGATCGAACGCTACCGCGCCTTCTGGCCGGAACGCATCGAGAAGTTGAAGACCGTTCTGAAGGGAATGGACCAATGACCAAAGCAGGGAACCCGACAGCGGCCGAGGCGCCGCTCAGCTTCGAATGCGACCTCCCCGAGCCGCCGGAAAAAGTCTGGCGGGCACTGACCGAGCCGGAGCTGCTCGCCGCCTGGATGATGCCGAACGACATGAAGGCGGAAGCCGGCAGCCGCTTCGCCTTTGCCGGCCCGGATGCGCCGATCGAATGCGAGGTGCTCGAGGCCGAGCCCGGCAGGCTGCTGCGCTATTCCTGGCGCGAGCGGCCTGGCGCGGACGATGGCGAACTCCCGGCCTTCGACAGCATCGTCACCTTCACGCTGGCGCGCACCGCTTCCGGCGGCACGCATCTCAGCATCGTCCATGACGGCTTCGCGCAGGCAGCGCAGCCTCTCGTCGCCATCTCGGGCGCCGGCTGCGGTCTTTCGCTCGATGCGCGCAAAAATCCAATCGCCGCCAATGCGCCCCGCATGATGCTGCGCGCGGCCTGATCAGATCGAGGAGAAAAGCGATGAGCATTGCCAATCTGGTGCCGATGGTGATCGAGCAGTCGAGCCGCGGCGAACGCGCCTTCGACATATTTTCGCGGCTGCTGCGCGAGCGCATCGTCTTCATCAACGGGGAAATCAACGACAGCGTCTCGGCGCTGGTCTGCGCGCAGCTCCTGTCGCTGGAATCCGATCATCCCGACAAGGAGATCTCCATCTACATCAACTCGCCCGGCGGCATGGTGACCAGCGGCTTCGCCATCTACGACACCATGCAATACATCTCCTGCCCGGTGTCGACGGTGTGCATGGGTTTTGCCGCCTCGATGGGCTCCTTCCTTTTGATGGCCGGCAACCCGGGACGGCGCATCGCGCTGCCCAACACCCGCATCGTGCTGCACCAGCCGCTTGGCGGCTTCCAGGGCCAGGCTTCCGACATCCAGCGCCATGCCGAGGACATCGTGCGCACCAAGCAGCATATGACCGAGCTCTACGCCAAGCATTGCGGCCGGACCTATGAGGAGGTCGAGCGCACCCTCGACCGCGACTATTTCATGAGCGCCGCGGAAGCGAAGGACTGGGGTCTCGTCGACCACGTCTACGACACGCGCAAGAAAGCTGCCTGATATCGCGGGCCGGACGCGCGGCAAATTGATCGCCCTGCGTCTGGCTCCGCTCCAGCCGCGCCTCTATAGTTCGGGCATGCCCAAGCTGCTGCAAACCAGACATTTGTGCGTTGCCGCCGCCGCGCTTGCCGGCGCGCTGACGGCCGGCACCGCGCTTGCCGACGACAGCTCGTCGCAGAAGCTGCCCGGCGTCAGCGGCGACTACCGTATCGCCAAGCCGGCGCCGCAACCGGAACCGGACGACGCCCTGCCGGCCGGCAACGACGGCTCCTTCAGGATCGGCAACACCGATGTCAGGATCGGCGGCGGCATAACGATCGACATGACCACGGGCGGCATGAAGCTGCCGAACCACTGAGCGTCCTGCCCCGGAAATTTGTCGGATTGGGTGGTGCCCTCAGCACAGTCGGCGCCTGTGGCGCAGGCCAAAGAACGCAAGAGCGCAAAAATGTAAGCCCCATCCCTGCTGCGCAGATGGATGGGGCTTCATGGATCTGAAATCCAACTTTAGCCGGGAGTGGACTGCCGGCGTTCTGTTTCGGATGCAACGCGGCGTTCAACCGACGATCCGACTATCGTCTCTAATTGTAGGGAATCGGCAAGTCACGGTTTGTCGGGCTGGCGTTTCAAGTCTGCCCTGGCACTTATGCCCGCCGCGGCTCCATCTCCGTGTGGAGCCTCAAGGGACTGTCCGGTGGCGTCATGCTCCGCTCCTGGGTCCGTTGCGACAATGTCGTTCGAAGCGCTAATCGCTATCGCCTGCGGCGTCTCGCAGGCCGCCAGTTGGGCGGCGAGGCCATCGAAAGACGGCCAGCTTCGTTGACGCTTTCGAGACTGCTCCCCCCAGTCCGACACGTCAACCGTTGAATAGCCGGTTACCGAAAAATGTGATCGCGGAGGTTACGTCCAGGTAAGTCGAGCGCCTTCGTGAACCGGTTCGGACGCGGCGCAGGCGCTCTCTGTTTCCACAGTTTTGTCAGGAGCGTGTTCGGCCTTTGTTCTTTCAGCTTGCCCGCTCGCGCGAAAGGCGGTTAAACGCTTGTTGTCGAGATGTGTGGCGTCACTCGACTTGGCGGCGAAACCACCTACATAAGGGATGGCCGGGGAAAACCCGCCAATCCACCACATTCCAGACTTGAGGCGGCGACCGGCGATGGCCGACCATAAATACCTTTCCATTCGCGGGGCGCGCGAACACAATCTCAAGAACATCGATCTCGACCTGCCGCGCGACAGCCTGATCGTGATGACCGGACTGTCGGGCTCCGGTAAGTCGTCGCTCGCCTTCGACACCATCTATGCCGAGGGCCAGCGCCGCTATGTCGAGAGCCTGTCGGCCTATGCCCGCCAGTTCCTGGAGATGATGCAGAAGCCGGACGTCGACCAGATCGACGGCCTGTCGCCCGCCATCTCGATCGAGCAGAAGACCACCTCGAAGAACCCGCGCTCGACGGTCGGAACGGTCACCGAAATCTACGACTACATGCGCCTGCTGTTCGCGCGTGTCGGCATTCCCTATTCGCCGGCCACCGGCCTGCCGATCGAGAGCCAGACGGTCAGCCAGATGGTCGACCGCGTGCTCGCGCTCGACGAAGGCACGCGCCTGTTCCTGCTGGCGCCGATCGTGCGCGGTCGCAAGGGCGAGTACCGCAAGGAACTGCTTGAGCTGCAGAAGAAGGGCTTCCAGCGCGTCAAGGTCGACGGCGTCTTCTACGAGATCGCCGACGTGCCGGCGCTGGACAAGAAGTACAAGCACGACATCGACGTCGTCGTTGACCGCATCGTCGTGCGCGGCGATCTGGCAACCCGGCTTGCGGATTCGATGGAGACCGCGCTGAAGCTTGCCGAGGGCCTTGCCGTGGCCGAGTTCGCCGACCGGCCGCTCAACGCCAGCCTGACCGGCGAGGACTCGGTCAACAAGTCGAAGAACGAGACGCATGAGCGCATTCTATTCTCGGAGAAGTTTGCCTGTCCGGTATCCGGCTTCACCATTCCGGAGATCGAGCCGAGGCTGTTCTCCTTCAACAACCCGTTCGGCGCCTGCCCGACCTGCGATGGCCTCGGCAGCCAGCGCGCCATCGATCCCAACCTCGTGGTGCCGGACGAGAACATTTCGCTGCGCGACGGCGCCATCAGCCCGTGGGCGAAGTCGACCTCGCCCTATTACGCGCAGACGCTGGAAGCGCTGGGCAAGGCTTATGGCTTCAAGCTCGGCGACAAGTTCAAGGACCTGAGCACGGAGGCGCAGGAAGCCGTGCTGCGCGGCACGGGCGAGCGCGAGATCACCTTCCAGTATGACGACGGGTTGCGCTCCTATAAGACGACCAAGACTTTCGAGGGCGTCATCCCCAATCTCGACCGGCGCTGGAAGGAAACGGAATCGGCCTGGATGCGCGAGGAGATCGAGCGCTTCATGTCGGCCACCCCCTGCCCGGCCTGCAACGGCTACCGGCTGAAGCCTGAAGCGCTGGCGGTGAAGATCGGCGGCAAACATATCGGCGAGGTCACGGAGCAGTCGATCCGCAAGGCCGATCAATGGTTCACCGATCTGCCGGCGCAGCTCAACGACAAGCAGAACGAGATCGCGGTCCGCGTGCTCAAGGAAATCCGCGAGCGGCTGCGTTTCCTCAATGATGTCGGCCTCGACTATCTGACGCTGTCGCGCAATTCCGGCACGCTGTCGGGCGGCGAGAGCCAGCGCATCCGGCTGGCCTCGCAGATCGGCTCCGGCCTGACAGGCGTGCTCTATGTGCTGGACGAGCCGTCGATCGGCCTGCACCAGCGCGACAATTCACGCTTGCTCGAAACGCTGAAGCATCTGCGCGATATCGGCAATACGGTGATCGTGGTCGAGCATGACGAGGACGCCATCCTGCATGCCGACTACGTCGTGGACATGGGCCCCGCCGCCGGCATGCATGGCGGCGAGATCATCGCTCAGGGAACGCCGCAGCAGGTGATGGCCAATCCCAATTCGATCACCGGCAAATATCTGTCGGGTGCGCTCGAAGTGGCGACGCCTGGCGTGCGGCGCGAAGCGAAGAAAAACCGGCGCATCAAGGTTGTCGGCGCGCGCGGCAACAATCTGAAGAATGTGACGGCGGAAATCCCGCTCGGCACCTTCACCGCGGTCACCGGCGTGTCGGGCGGCGGCAAGTCGACCTTCCTGATCGAGACCCTGTTCAAGGCGGCCTCGCGCCGCATCATGGGCTCGCGCGAGCATCCGGCCGAGCATGACCGCATCGAGGGGCTGGAATTCCTCGACAAGGTCATCGACATCGACCAGTCGCCGATTGGCCGTACGCCGCGCAGCAATCCCGCCACCTATACCGGCGCCTTCACGCCAATCCGCGACTGGTTCGCAGGCCTTCCGGAAGCCAAGGCGCGCGGCTACCAGCCGGGCCGCTTCTCCTTCAACGTCAAGGGCGGCCGCTGCGAGGCCTGCCAGGGCGACGGCGTCATCAAGATCGAGATGCACTTCCTGCCCGACGTCTACGTCACTTGCGACGTCTGCCACGGCAAGCGCTACAACCGCGAGACGCTGGACGTCCTATTCAAGGGCAAGTCGATCGCCGACGTGCTCGACATGACGGTCGAGGAAGGCGTCGACTTCTTCTCGGCGGTGCCGGGCGTGCGCGACAAGCTGGAGACGCTGAAGCAGGTCGGCCTCGGCTACATCCATATCGGCCAGCAGGCGACGACGCTGTCGGGCGGCGAGGCGCAACGCATCAAGCTCGCCAAGGAATTGTCGCGCAAGGCGACCGGCAAGACGCTCTACATCCTCGACGAGCCGACCACCGGACTGCACTTCCACGACGTCGCCAAGCTGCTTGAAGTGCTGCACGAGCTGGTCGACCAGGGCAACACGGTGGTGGTGATCGAGCACAATCTCGAGGTGATCAAGACCGCCGACTGGGTGCTCGACCTCGGCCCCGAGGGCGGCGACGGCGGCGGCGAGCTGGTGGCGTCGGGCACCCCGGAAGCGATCGTGCGCGAAAAGCGCAGCTACACCGGCCAGTTCCTGAAGGAGCTTCTGGAGCGGCGCCCCGGAGGCAAACGCGAAGCGGCAGAGTGATGGCAGGGAACGGCCTGATCTCCGTCGAAAGCCGCTTCGGCGTCACAGAGACGATCGATAGGCTCGTTGACGCCACCACGCGCGCCGGATTGCGCGTCTTCGCACGGATCGACCATGCCGCCGGCGCGCGTGAGATCGGTGCGCCGCTGCGCCCGACCGAATTGCTTATCTTCGGCCATCCGAAAGGCGGCACGCCGTTGATGCAGGACAAGCAAACAGCCGGCATCGACCTGCCGATCAAGGCGCTGGCCTGGGAGGACGAGCAGGGCAAGGTCTGGCTGTCCTACAACGACGCGCAGTGGCTGGCGGAGCGCCATGGCCTTGGCAACGCCAGCCGCGACGCCGTTGCGACGATTGCGGCAAGCATGAAAAAGGTTGTCGCGGCCGCTGCCGGAGTGGACCAATCATGAGACTGGCCCGCCCCGACGATCTCGCCGCCGTCGTCGCGCTAACCGCCGAAGCCTATGCGCCTTACACGTCCATCTTCGGCGGACCGCCGGTCCCGGTCACCGAGGATTATGCGCCGCGCATCGAGCGCGGCGAGGTCTGGCTGCTGGAAGAAGGCTCACAGCTCGCCGGATTGATCGTCATCGAGCGTCATCCCGACCACGCCATGATCTTCAGCGTCGCCGTCGCGCCGGCTTTCCAGGGCCGGAAGCTCGGCATTGCACTATTGGCCTTCGCCGACGAGCAAGCGCGGTCATGGGGCGTGCCGGAGGTGCGGCTCTATACCAATTCGCGCATGGAGCGGAACATCGCGCTCTATGCGGCCTACGGCTATCGCGAAACGGGTCGCCGGCCCAACCCGTACCGATCAGGATGGATCCTGGTCGATATGGCTAAGCCGGTCGACCGAGCGGCCTGATCGCATTTCAACGGAGGAGGAAGACGATGAGCCAAGGAAAGATCCGCTCCGGCATGGGCGGCTGGACTTTTGAGCCCTGGGATACCTCCTTCTATCCGGAGAAGCTCGCCAAGGCCAAACAGCTGCACTATGCCAGCCGCCAAGTGCCGAGCATCGAGGTCAATGGCACCTACTATTCCAGCTTCAAGGAACCGACTTTCGTCAAGTGGGCCAACGACGCGCCGGACGGCTTCGTCTTCTCGCTCAAGGGCAACCGCTTCGTCACCAACCGCCGCGTGCTTGGCGAGGCGGGAGAGTCGATGATGCGCTTCCTCGGCTCTGGCGTCGCCGCGCTCGGCGACAAGCTCGGCCCAATCCTGTGGCAGTTCGCGCCGACCAAGAAATTCGACGCCGATGACTTCGAGGCCTTTCTCAAGCTTCTGCCGGAAAAGCAGGACGGCGTGGTGCTTCGCCATGCGCTCGAAGTGCGCAACGACAGCTTCATCGTGCCCGAGTTCCCGGCGCTCGCCCGAAAATACAAGGCCGCGATCGTCTATGCCGACCACGCCAAATATCCGGCGATCGCCGACGTCACCAGCGACTTCGTCTATGCGCGGCTGCAGACCGGCAGCGACGACAACCCCGACTGCTACACGCCGAAAGGCCTGGACGAATGGGCGGGACGGGTGAAGACATGGGCACAAGGCAAGCAACCCGCCGACTTGCCGCGCGCCGATCCCAAGACCGATGCTCCGGTCAAGCCGCGCGACGTGTTCGCCTACTTCATCACCGAGGGCAAGGTGCGCGCGCCGTTCGGCGCCATGGCGCTGATGAAGCGGGTAACCGATTGAGGCGAGCCTTCACTGCGGCCATATCCTTTTGTTTGAGCATCGGATCCTGCCTGCCTGGCGTCGGCTGCGCCTTGCCTCCGGCAGCTTCGTCGGAACTTACGGGGCGTCTTGACCGTTTTGCCTTTCTC
This sequence comes from Mesorhizobium sp. B2-8-3, assembly GCF_006440815.1. NCBI lineage: Bacteria > Pseudomonadati > Pseudomonadota > Alphaproteobacteria > Hyphomicrobiales > Phyllobacteriaceae > Mesorhizobium > Mesorhizobium sp. B2-8-3. The sequence goes on along the minus strand of NZ_VFTW01000003.1, from coordinate 100,456 downwards.
GCCGGGAGCAGGTTTCCATAGCGGTTGAGCGTCGCGGAACAATGGCCCGGGCTCCGGCATCGGGAGAGCCCGAAGAAAGCGAGGTGATATGGCTGTCATCCTCATCGGGGCATTGCTCATTGTCGCCGGCATTGTGTACATGGCGGGTGCGGTCCTGAGGCGCGGGGAACTTAGCGATCCGGCACCTGCAGCATCCGATCGCCCGATGCCAAACCTCACAACGCCTGGCCCGACGCTTGAGCCACGCCGGCGCGGCCTCGGTTTCCTCGGCCTCTCACAGAACTGGCCGGGTCTGCTGATGATGGGGATCGGCATCATCCTGCTATTGTTGGTGGCGGTTTTCTGAATTAATGGCATCTTCACCGCTATCGTAACGTAATCGATACTTCCTTGCCGCACTAATGCACGCACGACAGGTTGCAGAGACCCGGCGGCGGCAAGGGCGAGTGCATGCTTCTCGACTACAATTCATTGCTGCTGGCCGTCGGCTTCTCCGCAGCCTGCCTCAGCCTCACACTGTTCGGAACATGGCTGACCGCCCGTTCCGACAAATTCCTGCTGACTTGGGCGATCAGCGTGCTGGTCGTCGTGGCCGAGGTCTTTGCCTACGAGGCTTATATTGAGAGACCCGGAACGGCCCTTGGCGTGCTGACGCTGGCGCTGCTGCTGCTCTGCTTTTCCGTGATGCTTGGCGCTGCCCATCAATTCAGGACAAGACGCTCGCCCTTGCCGTTTATCGCGCTTGGCGTCGGCATTTCCTATGCTCTCGCCTTGCCGCCCATGGCGATCGGCTATGACGGGCTGGGCTTCATACTGGAAAACGCCCTGGCCGCGCTGCTGCTGTTCGGCACCGCGTATCAATATTGGCGGAGTCGCGCGGAGGCCCCCGTCCACCTCATCGGCGTGGCGCTGCTCTATTCACTGACAGCCGCATCCTTCGTGCTGTGCGCGGCCGTGCTGGCATGGGACGGCAAACTCGTCCTCGGGCATGCGCCGAGCAATTGGGCGGAGGATCTGAGCCTTGTCATCGTCATCGCCTCCATGACCGGCATCGGCGCATTGTCGCTGGCGCTCAACCAGGGGCGGCTAGCCCGCCATCATCAGCGCGAGGCGCAGACCGATGCCTTGACCGGGTTGCTCAACCGCCGCGCGTTGTTCGACCTTCACGGCAAGACACCCGTCGGCGCTTTCACGGCCGTGGTGGTGTTTGACCTCGACGGCTTCAAGGCGGTCAATGACCAGTTCGGTCACGCTGCGGGAGACGAGGTGCTGAAGGTCTTTGCCGAAGTGCTCTCCGCCGATCTGCGCCCGAGCGACTCGGTTGCCCGCATGGGCGGCGAGGAATTCGCCATGGTGTTGAGGCGCACCTTGCCCGAGACAGCCGAGGCGACGGCCGAACGTGTCAGGGCCGCCTTCGCCGCGCGCACGGTGGAGACAGAGACCGGGCCATTGCGCTGCACGGTCAGCGCCGGCTTCGCCTTCGGCAGCACGGACGGCATGAGCTTCGACAAAGTGCTCAGGGCCGCCGACAAGGCGCTCTATGCCGCCAAGCGAGACGGCCGCAACCGCGTGCTCGCAGCAGCACTGCGCCGCGCGGGCTAGCTGTCGCTCGCAACCGTTACCTATTCGTCGGCATCGATCTCGCAGGCTTGCACGATCTTCGGGAGGTAACTCTGGCAGAAGTCGAGATATGCCCTGACGATAGTCGATCGGTGGCGCTGTGGCGGATACAGCAGATTGATTGACCATTCGGGCAAGGGATACTGCTGTAGCAGCCTCACCAGGCGCTTCTCGCGAATGGGCGTGGCCGCCAGGAACGGCGGCAACTCTGTCACAACATCGCCGCCGAGCGCACGACTAAACAGGTGGTGATAGTCATTGGTGGACAGAATCGCGTTCGGTTCAATGACATGGTCGCCCAATTGCCAGCGGACAGGAGTATCGACGCGCGAGGCCCACACCGCGCACGGCAAGCGATGAAGCGCATCGGGATCGACCGGCATACCGAAACGCTCGACCAACTTTGGGCTGGCGACGAGAATATTGCGGACTGACATCATCTGTCGCGCCACCATGCCCTCGTGAACGATCGCGCCGACCCTTAGGGAAATATCGATACCGTCCTCGATCAGGTCCAGCCGACGTTCGGTTGAGTAGACATAGATCTGTATGTCCGGATAGCGATGCTGGAAGGCGGCGAGCAAATCCCACCATGGCTGGACCGTCGGCGGAAAAGACAGCCGCAAACGTCCTCTCAACTGGGCCTGGTCGCTCACCACAGCCTGCTCTGCCTCCAGCAATGCCTCGACACCGCGAGCGGCGTGCTCGTACAGCCTCATGCCAGCGTCAGTCAGTCTGGTGCCGCGTGCCGAGCGGGCCAACAACTGCACGTTGAGCTGCCGCTCCAGTTCCCGGACACGGCGGCTCAGTGTTGGAAGGGGTATTCCGAGACGAGTCGCTGCCGCCGACAGGCTGCCCGCCTGGACGACCGCAACAAACATCCGCGTAGCGTTCAAATCCATGCGGCATGCCTACCATATTTGATAGGATGGCTGTCAAGGCTGACTGTTCACTTCCACATCTGGCCGGCGTAGCAAACCCGGGATCGTAAGATCTCCGACCCGGAGGGCACTATGAAGAAGGCCGGCATCAGGATTTTGATAGGCATGTCATTGTTGCTAGCGAGTTCCGTCACGTCGGCACAGGCGAGTCCTTCGACAGCCCAAGCCGTCACATTCGAAAACTATAACCGCGCGCAGACCGATGTTTATTTCGCCGGGGTGGTCAAGAGCGGCGGCTTCGGGAAGTTGCGGCATGGCCGCGAGCTCGCCCCTCCCGTGCAGCAAGGCATTGTTCGCCCCAACCGCGACACGCTGTACTCGTTTGTGATTGTCGATCTCGACGCCGGGCCGGCGACCATTACGCTGCCGGACGCGGGCAGGCGCTTCATGGGGCTACAGGTCGTCAATGAAGATCAATACACCCGGGCCACTTTCTACGATGCCGGCAGTTACACGCTAACCCGGGATACGATCGGCACTCGCTATGCGATTGCCGTCGTGCGTTTCCTTGTCAACTACACGAATAAGGCAGATATCGAACAGGTTCACGCGCTGCAGGATAGGGTGCAATTCTCTCAGGAAGGGACAGGCACGTTCGACGTCCCCAACTGGGACGAGGCAAGCCTCAAGAAAGTGCAGGCGGCGCTCTTGCAGTTGGGAACGACAGTTTCCGACACGCGCCGCATGTTTGGCGCCAGTGAAGATCAGGTCGACCCCGTCAAGCATCTGATCGGAAGCGCCATGCTTTGGGGCGGGGCTCCCGAGAAGGACTCTCTCTATCTTCCGACGACGCCTGCGCGGAACGACGGCGCCACGATCCACAAATTGACGGTTGGGGAAGTGCCTGTCGACGGCTTCTGGTCACTCACCGTCTACAACAAGGAAGGCTATCTCCAGCCCAACAAGGATAACGCCTATTCGGTGAACAGCCTCACCGCGAAAAAAGGGGCTGACGGTGCCGTCAGCATCCAGTTCGGCGGGTGCGACGGCCAGGTCCTGAATTGTCTGCCGATCACACCCGGTTGGAACTACACGGTGCGCCTCTTTCGACCGCGGGCAGAAATCATCGACGGCAGGTGGTTATTTCCGTTGGCGCGACCTGAGAGTTGAGGTTGGCACTCGTTTCATCTGCAGTCGAGATTGAACGCAAGCCGTCAATGGTGTGAGATCACTTCGTTGAAGGCGTCGAGATCGACATAGAAAACCTTGGTGATCTCATCCAGGACATGATCCTCGTCATAGCCTTGCGACATCAGGATGTTGATCGCGGTCATGATATCGACGCGCTCGGTGAGACGCCGCTTTTGGTAGTCCTCGACAAAACGTTCCATCGCCGTCCCCTGGCAAGATTCTTTTTGGACGCGTTGACCGACAATCACTGCGGGGAAAGCTAAGCAGGCTTGCTTGCGTGGAACTTGCGGGTGGTGTCCGCGCGCCTTCCCCCTCATTCGCGACTGATACGGAAAGCGGCCGACTCACCAAGGCCAAGAAAAGATTAGCATGCGGTATTCGACGCACCAGAGCCGTCGAACACTTCGTCATCCTTGGGCGCAGTGACGCGAAGCGGAGCGAAGACCTGAGGATCCATTCCGTTACTTCGAAGCGTCACTAACGGCGCAAAACGTAGGGCGGCAGGAGCGAGGTTGAACGGCTATTATTCTGCACCGCCGCATCATCCGGCATCGGTGCGCGGCGTCGCTGCGCTCCTTGCTTCGCTAAAGGATGACGACCGGCGCTACACTGTCAGGAACTTCCGCACATCCGCCCTGTCGAGGTCCTCGGCCGGACCGGTATGCACGATCTGGCCGCGATCCATGATGTTGACCTCGTCGGCAAGCTCCCGGCAGAAGTCGAGATATTGCTCGACCAGAAGCACCGCGATCCCCGCCTGGTCGCGCAGATAGCGGATGGCGCGGCCGATATCCTTTATGATCGAAGGCTGGATGCCTTCGGTGGGCTCATCGAGCACCAGGAGCTTGGGCCGCATCACCAGCGCCCGGCCTATGGCGAGTTGCTGCTGCTGCCCGCCGGAAAGGTCGCCGCCGCGGCGCGACAGCATCTGCTTCAAGACCGGGAACAGCTCGAAGACATGTGCCGGAACACTACGGTCTGCACGCCTGAGCGGCGCGAAACCGGATTCCAGGTTCTCGCGCACCGTCAGCAGCGGAAAGACCTCCCTGCCCTGCGGCACGAATGCGATGCCCGACCGGGCGCGATCATACGCCGCGCTCCGGTCGAGCGCCTTCCCCTCGAAGGCAACGCTTCCGCTCGTCAGCCGGTGATGGCCGACGATCGATCTCATCAAACTTGTCTTGCCGACGCCGTTGCGGCCGAGCACGCAGGTGATCTTGCCGGCACCGGCCTTCAGCGAAACGCCACGCAGCGCCTGGGCGGCGCCGTAATGCAGCGTGGCATTGGAGACTTCGAGCATGGTTCAGCCCCTTCTCCAGCGCTTCAAAAAAGCGAAATCGAAACGATGGAACGGAACCCGCCAGATCATCCTTCACCGCCCCAGATAGACTTCGACGACGCGCTCGTCCGCCGAGACGAAATCGAGCGTGCCTTCCGACAGCACCGAGCCCTCGTGCAGGCAGGTGACCTTGACGCCGAGCTCTCGCACGAAATGCATGTCGTGCTCGACGACCACCACCGAATGGTCGCGGGCGATATCCTTGAGCAGGCGAGCGGTCTCCTCGGTCTCGGCATCGGTCATGCCGGCGACCGGTTCATCGACGAGGAGAAGCTTCGGGTCCTGCGCCAAGAGCATGCCGATCTCCAGCCATTGCTTCTGGCCGTGGCTCAGATTGGCGGCGAACTCGTCGCGCTTGTCGCCGAGACGGATGATGCCGAGTATGTCGTCGACGCGCCGTGTCTCGGCGGCCGAGCGGCGATGGAACAGCGCCGGGAAGATCGAGCGCGGCCCCTTCAGCGCCAGCATGAGATTGTCCTCGACGCTGTGGCTTTCGAAGACGGTCGGCTTCTGGAATTTGCGGCCGATGCCCATCATGGCGATCTCGGCCTCGTCATGCCGGGTGAGATCGACCTGGCCGTCGAAGAACACTTCGCCTTCGTCGGGCCGTGTCTTGCCGGTGACGATGTCCATCATCGTCGTCTTGCCGGCGCCATTGGGCCCGATGATCGCTCGCATTTCGCCCTTGTCGAGCACCAGCGATAGATTGTTGATGGCGCGAAAACCGTCGAAGGAGACCGACACGCCGTCGAGATAAAGGATGGTGTTGGACTTGCTCATGGATCGCTCACTCCGCCGGCTGCGGCTCGGGGCCGGTGGCCGACCAGGCGCCTGGTGTCGTCGCCGCCGAGCGCACGACCTTCGGTTCGGGCACCTGCGGATCGGCGCCGGCTTCCGCCGCAAGCGAAGCCGCACGCAGCGCCTTCGCCCTGCCGCGCCAGCCGTCCCACATGCCGACGATGCCCTTGGGCAAAAGCAGCGTGACGGCGACGAACAGCCCGCCCAGGGCGAACAGCCAGAATTCCGGCATCACGCCGGTGAACCAGGATTTGCCGGCGTTGACCAACAGCGCGCCGATGATCGGGCCGACGATGGTGCCACGCCCGCCGACGGCGGTCCAGATCACCACCTCGATCGAGTTGGACGGCTCGAACTCGCCGGGATTGATGATGCCGACCTGCGGCACGTAGAGCGCGCCGGCGATGCCGGCCATGATGGCCGAGACGGTGAAGGCGAAGAGCTTGACATTCTCGGCCCGCCAGCCGAGGAAGCGGGTGCGGCTCTCGGCGTCACGCACGGCCATCAGCAGCTTGCCGTATTTGGAGCGAACGATCGTCGCCGTCACGAAGACGGCGAGCGCAAGCGTGACGGCGCTCGCCGCAAACAGCGCCGAGCGCGTCGCGTCGGCCTGCACGCTGAAGCCGAGTATGTCCTTGAAATCGGTCAGTCCGTTGTTGCCGCCGAATCCCATGTCGTTGCGGAAGAACGCGAGCAGCAGCGCATAGGTCATCGCCTGGGTGATGATCGACAGGTAGACGCCGGTGACGCGGCTGCGGAAGGCGAACCAGCCGAAGACGAAGGCGAGCAGGCCGGGCACCGCCAGCACCATGAGCGCCGCAAACCAGAAATGGTCGAAGCCGTGCCAAAACCACGGCAGTTGCTTGTAGTTCAGGAACACCATGAAATCCGGCAGGATGGGGTTGCCATAGACGCCGCGCGAACCGATCTGGCGCATCAGATACATGCCCATCGCATAGCCGCCGAGTGCGAAGAAGGCGCCGTGGCCGAGCGAAAGAATGCCGCAATAGCCCCACACCAGGTCGAGCGCGAGCGCCAGCAGCGCGTAGCAGAGATACTTGCCGACCAGCGCCACGATGTAGGGCGGGATGTAGAAGGCGTTTTGTGGCGAGACTGCCAGGTTGAGCAGCGGCACGACGATGGCTGCGGCGAGCAGCGCGAGGATCGTGACGGCGATGCGGCGGTCGGCCGAAAAGAAGCGCTTCACGATCATGCTTCCACCGCCCTGCCCTTCAGCGCGAACAGGCCGCGCGGGCGTTTTTGGATGAACAGGATGATCAGCACCAGGACGACGATCTTGCCGAGCACCGCGCCGGCATAGGGCTCGAGGAACTTGTTGACGATGCCGAGCGAGAAGGCGCCGACCAGCGTGCCCCACAGATTGCCGACGCCGCCGAAGACCACGACCATGAAACTGTCGATGATGTAGCCGCGGCCGAGATTGGGCGAGACATTGTCGATCTGGCTGAGCGCCACGCCGGCAATGCCCGCGATGCCTGACCCCAGCGCGAAGGTCAGCGCGTCGACCCATGGCGTCTTGATGCCCATCGAGGCGGCCATGCGCCGGTTGGCGGTGACGGCTCGCATCTGCAGCCCCCAGGACGTGCGCTTCATGACATAGAGCAGCACGCCGAACACGGCGAGCGCGAACACCAGGATCCACAGCCGGTTCCAGGTGATCGCCAATTGGCCGACATCGAACGAACCCGACATCCAGGACGGATTGCCGACCTCCTGGTTGGTCGGGCCGAAGATGGTGCGCACCGCCTGCTGCAGGATCAGCGAGACGCCCCAGGTGGCCAAAAGCGTTTCCAGCGGCCGGCCGTAGAGGAAGCGGATGATGCCGCGCTCGATGGCGAGGCCGACCAGCGCGGCGACGAGAAAGGCGAGCGGCAGCGCGATCACCAGCGACCAGTCGAACAGGCCGGGGAACGAGGTGCGGATCACCTGCTGGACGACGAAGGTGGTGTAGGCGCCGAGCATCACCATCTCGCCATGCGCCATGTTGATGACGCCCATGACGCCGAAGGTGATGGCAAGTCCGATCGCGGCCAAGAGCAGCACCGATCCGAGCGAAATGCCGTACCAGATGTTCTGCCCGGCATCCCACAGCGCCAGCGTCGAATTGATCTTGCCGATGGCGGCCGTTGCCGCGTCCTTGACCGCACCTTGCGCATTGGCCTCGACGGAGGTGAGCAGCGAGAGCGCGTCGCGGTCGCCGCGGGTCGCGATCACCGAGATCGCCGCGAGCTTGTCCGCCTCCGGCTTATCCGAGACCAGGATGGACGCGGCGTGCGCCTCATCGAACATCGACTTGACGGCGGGATCGGTCTCCGCGGCGATCGCGGCATCGAGCGGTTCGATGTTCGCCGCGTCTGGCGTCTTGAACATCGTTATCGCCGCGGCAAGGCGCACGCTCGCGTCCCTGGCGCGCAGCGTCAGCGTGCCCAGGGCATCGCGGATCGTGCGGCGCAATCCGTTGTTGACCTTGATCTTGGTCAAATCGGCCTTGGCGGCGTCGGCCGTCTTTTCGCCGCTTAGCGGATCGAGCAATTCGATGCTGTCTCCCGCTTCCTTGCCGACAAAGACCTGTGAGTCGCCCTTGCGAATGTAGAGATTGCCGTCGGCCAGCGCCGAAAGAGGTCGTTCGACGGCCGGATCGCCGCTCGCGGCAAGCTCGCGCACAATGGCCTCGGTAGCCGAGAAGCCGGTTGCCGTCGCGAATTTGGCGATCGACGCGCGAAGGTCGGCCTCGGCCGCCTTCGACGGCGTCAGTCCAGCCATCGTCAACAGCAACATCAGACCAATTGCGCGCAGCAGCAGCATTGTCGTCTTCAAGCAGCTTTCCTGGTTTCGGTGATCTTGCCCGGGCGGGTTGAGGAACCTGCCCGGGCAGCGGTCTCGGATCGTGGGGCCACTCCTCGACCCGAAAGACCTGGGAGGATCAGTTGGTACCCTTGCCGCCGCACTTGCCGGTCTTGACGTTGAAGTTGCCGCAGCTGAGCGGGGCGCGCCAATCGGAGATCAGGTCCTTGGAGTCCGGCAGGTAGTCGGACCACTCGTCGCCCATCACCAGGCCAGGCGTTTGCGAGACGGTCTCGAACTGGCCGTCGGCCTGGATTTCGCCGATCAGCACCGGCTTGGTGATGTGGTGGTTGGGCATCATCGTCGAATAGCCGCCGGTCAGGTTCGGCACCGACACGCCGACCATGGCGTCGATGACCTTGTCCGGATCGGTGGTGCCGGCCTTCTCGACCGCCTTCACCCACATGTTGAAGCCGATGTAGTGGGCTTCCATCGGGTCGTTGGTGGTGCGCTTGTCGTTCTTGATGAACTTGTGCCAGTCGTCGATGAACTTCTTGTTCTCGGGCGTGTCGACGCTTTCGAAATAGTTCCAGGCGGCGAGATGGCCGACGAGCGGCGCGGTGTCGAGACCTGCCAGTTCTTCCTCGCCGACGGAGAAGGCCATGACCGGAATGTCCTCGGCCTTGATGCCCTGGTTGCCGAGCTCCTTGTAGAACGGCACGTTGGCATCGCCGTTGACGGTCGAGACCACGGCCGTCTTCTTGCCGGCCGAACCGAATTTCTTGATCGCCGAAACCTCGGTCTGCCAGTCGGAGAAGCCGAACGGCGTGTAGTTGACCATGATGTCCTCGGCCGGCACGCCCTTCGCTTTCAGATAGGCTTCGAGGATCTTGTTGGTGGTGCGCGGATAGACGTAGTCGGTGCCTTCGAGCACCCAGCGCTTCACCGAACCGCCATCGGCGCTCATCAGGTAATCGACAGCCGGGATGGCCTGCTGGTTCGGCGCCGCACCGGTGTAGAAGACGTTGCGCTCGCTCTCCTCGCCCTCATACTGGACCGGGTAGAACAGGATGTTGTCGAGCTCCGAGAACACCGGCAGCACCGATTTGCGCGACACCGAGGTCCAGCAGCCGAACACGGCCGCGACCTTGTCCTTGGAAATCAGCTCGCGCGCCTTTTCGGCGAAGAGCGGCCAGTTGGACGCCGGATCGACGACCACCGCTTCCAGTTTCTTGCCGAGCAGGCCGCCCTTGGCGTTTTGCTCGTCGATGAGCATCAGCATGACGTCCTTCAGCGTCGTCTCGGAGATCGCCATGGTCCCCGACAGCGAATGGAGGATGCCGACCTTGATCGTGTCTTCAGCCGCCTTGGCGGAAGCCGAGGCCAGCAGGCCGGCAGCGACGACGCCCGCCGACAGGATTTTTGTAATTTTCGCGAAGTTACCCCTCATATGACACACTCCCAAGCGTGATTGTTTGCATCGCAACATACACTGTGCAAGCGACGTGCCAGACGGGAATGCGCTCGACGGAATTTCAGATAACGGAGAGATTACAGGCGGTTATCCGGTAGCCGGGAAACTTTTCGCATCCGCTGCAATGCAGCGGGTTGAGAAAAGTTTACGCAATGCTGCCTAGATTTTGCCCAAATGGTAAAAATGCCTAAACTTTCATCATGAAGGCAGAGCCGGGCTGATCAGCCCCGTTGCGGGCCTATGGCAAAATGGGGCAAGGTCGCCGAGCAAACGAGCGACGTCATGGCCCGAACGATCCTGAGTTTCCTGCTTCTTGTCTCCGCCGCCGGCGGCGCTCGCGCCGATTTCACCGATGGCAAGTTGCCGGACGGCGCCTATCACTGCGAGGTCTACCTGCTCGGCCTGTTCCTCAATCTCGGCGACATCACCATCAAGGGCAATGTCTATAGTGGCCCAGTGACCTTTGGCGCTTCGGGAACCTATAACTACCAGATGAATCCCAATGGCGAGATCACCTGGCTTGGTCCGCTCGGCGGCTACACCAGCGGCGGCAATTCGATCTCCATGACCCAGGCGACGCTGGACGATCCAAGCGGTCCCTCCTTCGACATCATCATGAAGCAGCAGGACGGTGCCTTCACGGCCTCGACCTGCACCAGAAGATAGTCCGCATAAAAAAGGCGCGGAACCCTCACGGGTCCCGCGCCAGCAGGCAGTCGGGAGGTCAGATAGTCTTTGCCGACATCTGGGCTGCGATGTAGTCGGCCTGGCGGATCGCCAGCGTCACGATGGTCAGCGTCGGGTTCTCCGCGGCACCGCTGGTGAACTGGCTGCCGTCGGAAACGAACAGGTTCTTGATGTCGTGCGATTGGCCGTGCTTGTTGACGACGCCATCCTCCGGCTTCTCGCTCATCCGGTTGGTGCCGAGATTGTGGGTCGACGGATAAGGCGGTGTCGGGAAGGTCCGCGTTGCGCCGACCGCGGCGTAGAGCGCCTGGCCTTGCTTGTAGGCATGATCACGCATTGCTTCGTCGTTCGGATGGTCGTCGAAATGGACGTCGGCGATCGGCATGCCGTGCTCGTCCTTCTCGTCCTTGTGCAGCGTGATGCGGTTCTCCTCGCGCGGCATGTCCTCGCCGACGATCCACAGGCCCGCCATGTGGTCGTAATGGTCGAGCGCGGTGGTGAAGGATCGGCCCCAGCCACCGGGGTTGAGGAAGGCCGCCATGAATGGCAGCCCAAGCGACAAGGTTTCCATCTCATAGCCGCCGACGAAGCCGCGCGAGGGATCGTGGCGCGCCTCGTCGCGGATGATGCCGGCCATGGTTGTACCGCGATACATGTGCACCGGCTTGTCGAAGATCGCATAGACCGAGCCGGTGGTGTGGCGCATGTAGTTCTTGCCCACCTGCCCGGATGAGTTGGCAAGCCCATGCGGGAATTTGGATGATTCCGAATTGAGCAGCAGGCGCGGGCTCTCGATCGAATTGCCGGCGACCGCGACGATGCGGGCCTTCTGCTCCTGCAGCTTGCCGTCCTTGTCGGCATAGACGACGCCGGTCACCTTGCCGGAAGCGTCATGGTTGATCTTGATCGCCATCGAGTTCGGCCGGACTTCCAGATGCCCGGTCGTCTCGCCCTTCGGGATCTCGGTGTAGAGCGTCGACCATTTGGCGCCCCATTTGCAGCCCTGGAAGCAGAAGCCGGTCTGCTGGCAGGAGTTGCGGTCGTCGCGCTCCACCGAATTGATGGCCATGTTGCCGGTGTGGCACTCCTTGTAGCCGAGTTTGTCGGCGCCGGCCTTGAGGACCTTGAAGTTGTTGTTGCCGGGCAGCCGCGGCCAGTTGTTGGTGCCTGTCACGCCCATCTTGGCTTCGGCCTTGGCGTAATAGGGCTCCATCTCGGCCAGCGTCACCGGCCAGTCCAGCAGGTTCGCGCCCTTGACCTTGCCGTAGGTCGAGGCCGTCTTGAACTCATGTTCCTGGAAGCGCAGCGAGGCGCCCGCCCAGTGCGTCGTCGAGCCGCCGACCGACTTGACGATCCAGGCCGGCAGGTTCGGGAAATCCTTGGCCACCCGCCAGTCGCCCGAGGTGGTGCGCTTGTCCTTCCAGGCAAGCTGGGCAAAGGAATCCCACTCGTCATTGATGAAGTCCTCATATTCGTGGCGGGCGCCCGCCTCGAGGATGACGACGTCGATGCCTTTCTGCGCGAGTTCGTTGCCGAGCGTGCCGCCGCCGGCGCCGGAGCCGATGATGACGACCACGCCGTCGTTCTTGAGATCAAATGATGCTGCCATGGTTTCCTCCCATGAAATCTGTCGAAATGCGGTTCGGGACAGAGCGGCTCAGAGCCACTCGATGTCGTTGAAGCCGCGCGCGATGTAGCCGCCCTTGGAGTAGGACTCGCCCTCGTAACCGAAGATCGGCCACACCTCCTTCTGGTTGTAGAGGCTGACGACGAGGCCGCCGCGCACCGCCTGGAAGAAGGGCGTCTTCTCGATGCCGGTCAGCAGCGCAACCCGCTCCTCTTCCCAGCCAAGCCCGCGATAGCCGCCTTTGCCGGCCTTCTTGTCGAGCTCGGCGATGCCCTTCTCGATCAGCTCCTTGTGGGCCGGGTCCTTGGCTGCAGTCTCGTCGTGGCCCTTGACGGCAATGGCGTAGTATTTGTCCGGCACCTGGTCGTGCGGATAGATGTCGCGCGCCACCTGGATCAGCGTCGCCATCGTCTCGGGCTTCAGCGCCGAGGTTTCGAGACCCCAGGCGTGTTCGGGGCTGATGACGGCGCTGCCGGCGATGATGAGCAGCGCACCAGCGCCGCCGCGCTTGAGAAGCTCGCGCCGCGAAAGCCCGGCTTTCTTCTCGTAGCCCGGCTTCTTCTCGTAGACTGTAACCATGATTTCCTCCCTGCTTGCTGTTCGCACCCCCTGAGGGAGTGCCGTTGCTGGCGCCGCGCCCCTCCGCGGCGAATATCCCCTATTGGAAGCGCCCTCCCCGCTGCAGGACCTCGATCTTGTAACCGTCGGGATCCTCGATGAAGAAGAAGCGGGCGATCAGCGCTCCGTCGCGGTTGAACTCGACGATCTTCTTCGGATTGAGGCCGAGCGCGCCGATCCGGTCGTGCTCGCTGTCGAGATCGGCGACCGAGACAGCGAGATGGCCGTAGCCGTCGCCGAGCGCATAGGGTTCGGTGCGCCCCTTGTTCACCGTCAGCTCCACCTCGAACAGCGAACTGCCATTGCTGAGATAGATGAGCGTGAAGGTCTCGAAATCGAGCCGCTGCGCGATCTCGAGGCCGAAGGCCTTGTTGTAGAAATCGACGGACCGCGCCTCGTCGAGAACCCGGATCATGGAATGGATCGCCTTCGCCAAATCGGTCTCCGCAGCTTCTGGTGCTTACGCAAACGATTATGCGCGCCGGCGAAAAAAGGTGGTGGCAGCCGATTACCACGCACGGAACTGGAAAACGGCTAGTGTCGCTCCAGTTTTAGCTGCATGCTGTCCAAAGGCTGCCGCGGTTTTGGGGACCGGCATGCATCAAACAAAGGCTTGAAGCGGGGCGCGCCGAAACGGTTTCAAGCGGCGCGCTTCAAGGACGAAAGTCCGATTGCCGTTGCCGGCCATCGGATCGAAAATGACAAACGCAGGCAGTGTTCAAAAAGGCGCCAGCAACTCAATCGGCGCCCAAGACAAACAAGAACGGGAGGTACCGATGTGCAGAGTCTTTGCCGGACAGGATCCGGAAGGCTACCGGCAGATCAACAGGTCGATCCGCATCGACGGCCATTCGACCAGCATCCAGCTCGAGGCGACATTCTGGGGTCTTCTTGACGAGATCGCCGACAGCCAGGGACTGACGACGCCGAAATTCATCTCGAAGCTCTATGACGAGGCGATCGAGATCAACGGCCAGATTCCGAACTTCGCTTCCATGCTGCGCACCACCTGCGCGCTCTATCTGCGGGGCCATCGCCCCAACGCCGAGGAGCAGGCTGCGTTGAAGCAGGAAGCCGCCTAGCTCCCGGCCGCGACTTCGAGCGCCAGCCGGGTCATGTCGGTGAAGAGAGCCTGGCGCTCCGAATAATCGGTCAGCTCGCCGGTGGCGATATGATCGACAACGGTGAGCAGCGACAGCGCTCGCGCGCCGAACTGCGCCGCAATCCTGTAGAGGGCGCTGGTCTCCATGTCGACGGCCAACGCCCCCAGCGCGATCGGCTCGTCGAACCGGGCGCGGCCATCGGGATGGTGGAACACGTCGCTGCAAACGGTCAGTCCCGAGCTGCAGGCGATGCCGAGATCGGCCGCGCGTCGAAGCGCCAGCGCATGCAGCGCCGGATCCGGCCCGGCCGGCTGATAAAGCCCGAAGACTTGCCCACTGATTGCTCCCTCGGCCCGCACCTCGCTGGAGATGACGACGCCGCGCAGGGGCACATCTTCCGACAAACCGCCGCAGGTGCCGGTGCGTATCAGTGTCTTGGCACCGTAACAATCCAGCAGCTCGAAGGCATAGATCAGGAAAGACGACACCCCGATGCCGGTTGCCTGGATGCTGACCGGCTTGCCGCGGAACCGGCCGGTGAAGCCTAGCGCGCCTCTTCTACGGTTCACGCAGCGCGGCGCGTCCAGAAAAGTTTCCGCCATCCATTGGGCGCGCTCGGGATCGCCCGGCAACAGCACCGTTTCGGCATAGTCCCCCCGGCCCGCCTCGATATGCGGCGTCACGCGCTACCATCCCCATGATAGACCCATCCGACAACCATCATGGGCAGGGCTGCCGCAATGTGCAAGCGCTAGCTTCTTTAGGACTCCAGCACGTCCTTGACGATCGTCGCCAGTTGCTTGAGCGAGAACGGTTTCGGCAGGAAGCCGAAATGCGCGTCGGCCGGCAGGTTCTTCGCAAACGCGTCCTCGGCATAGCCCGAAACAAACACGAACTTGATGTCCGGTTGGCGTTTGCGCAGTTCGCCGAGCAATGTCGGCCCGTCCATCTCCGGCATCACCACGTCGGAGACGACGATGTCGACCTTGCCGCCGAGCGCCTCGAACACTTCCAGCGCCTCGACACCGGAAGACGCCTCATGCACGGTGTAGCCGCGCGAGATCAGCGCCCTGACGCCGCCCATGCGCACGGCGTCCTCGTCCTCGACCAGAAGCACGGTGGCCGAGCCGGAAAGATCCTTGGCCGTATCGGCCGGCTTGGTCGGGGCCGCTGCCGCCGCCGGCGCCTCGCCGGGCTCTGCCTGCTTCTTCACCTCGGCGATGTGGCGCGGCAGGAAGATACGGAACACCGTGCCCTTGCCGACCTCGGAATCGCAGAAGATAAAGCCGCCGGTCTGCTTGATGATGCCGTAGACCATCGACAGGCCAAGGCCCGTGCCTTTGCCCACTTCCTTGGTCGTGAAGAACGGCTCGAAGATCTTCTTCAGCACGTCGGGCGCGATGCCGCTGCCGGTGTCCTCGACGTCGACGAGCACATAGTCGGCCGGCGCCAGTTCGCGATAGGCGAAGGACTTGCACTCGTCGGCGGTGACGTTGCGGGTGCGCACGGTGAGATCGCCGCCGCTCGGCATGGCGTCGCGCGCGTTGACGGCGAGATTGACCACCACCTGCTCGAACTGGCCGATATCGACCTTGACCGGCCACAGGTCGCGGCCGTGGTCGATCTTCAGCTTGATGTCGTTGCCGACCAGCCGGGCGAGCAGCATCCTGAGATCGGCCAGAACATCGGTCAGGTTGAGCACTTCCGGCCGCAGCGTCTGCTTGCGCGAGAAGGCCAGCAATTGCCGCACGAGCGAGGCCGCCCGGTTGGCGTTCTGCTTGATGTTCATGATGTCGGGGAAGGACGGGTCCGACGGCCGGTGGTTGGTCAAGAGAAGATCGGACGCCATGATGATGGCGGTCAGCACGTTGTTGAAGTCGTGCGCGATGCCGCCGGCGAGCTGACCGACCGCCTGCATCTTCTGGCTCTGCGCCATCTGCCCCTCGAGCGCCTTCTGCTCGGTGGTCTCGACCGCGTAGACGATCGCCGATTCCTCGGCGCCTTCGCTGCCCGCGCTGTCGGCGACGGCGTTGACGTAGAAGCGGATGTGGCGCTCCTCGTTGCCGGGCAGCACGGAGTCGATCGGCTCGATATTGGCCTGCCGCTGCCGGGCCTTCTCGAAGGCTGTGGCGAAAGCCGGCCGGTCGCGCTCGTGAACGATGGTCTCGAACCGCACCCGCCGGTCGACCGCGTCGCGGTCGACCACGGACGAAAACAGCTGCAGGAAGGGCGCGTTGGTGCGCAGGATGCGTCCGTTCGCATCGACACCGGCAATGGCCATCGGCGTCGAGTTGAAGAAACGGGTGAAGCGAACCTCGGAGGCTCTGAGTTCCGCGGAAGCGTCCTCACCCTGGGTGCGGTTGAGCACGATCGTGCGGGTCGGGCCGTTCACGCCTTCGCGGCTCGCCGAAACGCGGTGCATGAAGCGTACCGGCAGCGCCTGGCCGCTCATGGTGGTGAGGTCGAGGTCGATGACGGCGTTGCGGGTGGTACCGGGGTCGGCTTTGACCGAGCGGACCAGCGCCATGCCGTCGCCGGCGATGATTTCCGGCAGCGTGATGGCGCCCGGCGTGAAGGAGGCAAGGTCGATGCCCAGCCACTCGGCGAGCGTGGCGTTGATATAGGTGACGCGGCCCTCCTGGTCGGCCGAGAAGAACCCGGCCGGCGCATGGTCGAGATGGTCGATGGCTTTCTGCAGGTCGAGGAAGAAACGCTCCTGCTCCGCCCGTTCCTGCGAGATGTCGGCGAGCTGCCAGGCCAGCATCGGCAGCCTTTGCCCGGGCATGCTGAAGGCGCGGGCGCGGGCGCGGTACCAGCGCGCGCCGGGCTCGGCACCCGGCTTGATCGACTGCGCCAGCCGGAACTCGCCGTCGCCGGCCTGGCCGTCGCGCAGGCCCGACGCCAGCCGGTAGATCGTCATCGAGGCCTCGGGAACATCCGAAAGCAGCCCTTCGACGGTCTTGAGATCGGCGGCCGAGGCGGCACCCGTCATATCGGCATAGGCGCGGTTGGCGTAGACGACGCGGCCCTTGGTGTCGGTGACCACAAGGCCCTGCGACATCGAGTCGACGAAGGCTTTCGACAATTCGTCGCCGGTCGAGCGCGGCGCGATCTGCACGAAGCCGATCGCGGTCGCGAACAGGAAGCCGACGCCGATCATGGCGAGCACGCCGAGCATGCCGAGCAGGAAAGGATCGCCGAGACGCTCGCGGAACAGTCCGAAGACGATCGCGGCGCCGGTCAAGACGACGATGAAGACGATAAGCCTGGTGACGGCGCCCGGACGCGTGTTCTGGTCGACGATCGGTACCGGATAGAAATCGCCGCGCGCTTCCTTGGCCATGTTCCCCCTGCTCGTGATTCCGGTGTCCGATGGGCGCGGACGGCCGGTTGAATCACATTCTCCTGTAACGGAAAAGGCCCCGGCGGCAAATGTCCGATAAAATCAACGATTCATGTTTCAAACTGTTCACGATAGGTGATGTGAACTTGCGGTCGCTGGTCCCAACGGTCTAGTGTCCCCTCACTTCAAAGATGGCGATTGGGGTGCACTGATGCAGTGGCTGGATAATGTAGCGGGCCCGGGTTACGTCGCTGCAATCCTGTGGACGGTAGCGGCCCTCATCCTGCTGGTTGTCGTCCTGCTCGCCATCAAGGTGGTCCGCAACCTGACCTTCGGCACCTTCGTCGCCGGCGGCAGGAACCGCAAGACGCGGCTTGCCGTGATGGATGCCACCGCTGTCGACAGCCATCGCCGGCTTGTCCTGGTGCGCCGCGACGACATCGAGCACCTGATCCTGATCGGCGGGCCGACGGATGTCGTGGTCGAGCGCGACATCAGGCTGGCGGCGCCGCGCCGCCCGGCATTGACGGGCGACGGCGGTCAGCAGCAGACAGGAGCTGCGCAACGCCCGCGCGCGCCGCAACCGGCGCCCGCCCCCGCCAGGCCGCCCACTCCGCCTGCCGCCCAGCCAGTTGCCGCCACACATCCGCGCGCGCCGGCGCCCGCGCCCATCAAGCCGGCGGCGCCGAGCCAGCCGACGGCCAAGGTCATGCCGCTGCCGGGCTACGGGACGACGAACGGCAGCACCAGATATGCGCCACCGCCCTCAAACGACTCCATCGACGACACGCTGATGCACGAACTCGAGACCTCTCTCGACGACCAGCATTCCCAGCCGGCAATCGCCAAGCCCGCGGCCAAACCTTCGCTCGATGACGAAATGACCAAGCTCCTTGGCGAGTTGGGCAGCCACAAGCGCTGACCGGCCACCGGCGCAAGCGAGCCTCTTCACGCCCCTGTCGGCAAAGACAAATGGGGCGCTGAAAAACAAAATGGCCGGAAATCCCGGCCATTTTCGATGTTCTTGCCCAGCTAGATCGCGTCAGTCGTCGCGATAGACCTTCTCGCGACGCTCGTGGCGCTCCTGCGCCTCGATCGACAGTGTCGCGATCGGACGTGCGTCGAGCCGCTTCAGCGCGATCGGTTCCCCGGTCTCCTCGCAATAGCCGTAGGTGCCTTCGTCGATGCGCTGGAGCGCGGAGTCGATTTTCGAGATGAGCTTGCGTTGGCGATCGCGGGCGCGCAATTCGATGGCGCGGTCGGTTTCGGAGGAGGCGCGATCGGCTAGGTCGGGGTGGTTGGCGTTTTCCTGCTGCAGGATTTCGAGGGTTTCGCGAGCTTCGCGGAGAATGTCGTTCTTCCAGGTGATAAGCTTTTGACGGAAGTACGATTTTTGCCGTTCGTTCATGAACGGCTCGTCTTCGGAGGGTACGTAATTGGCGGTAACGATATCGTTCATTCGACTCACCCAACAACCCCAAATTTGGCGCCTATATATTCGGGGACAAGAGCCTGCACAAGCGCTATCGGCGACAGTTTCACGCAATTGTTAGTCACGCATCGGCGGCCCGCGCGATGACTTTGTTTCAACGGCACAAAACGAATTCGCACATGATTCGTTGCAGTTGCTGGCGCCGGCCATTGTGCATGACTTGGTTCTGGTGACTAATCGCGCTTTGCCAAGAAGGCGGCGTCACGGGGGTCCGGTTGAGCAGACTTTATCTGTTGCGGCATGCCAAAGCCGGCTGGGCGCTGCCCGGCGTGCGCGATTTCGACCGCCCGCTCGACGAATCGGGCATGGCCGATGCCGAAGCGATCGGAGAGGCCATGCGGGCCCGCACCTACGTGCCGGACGTCACCCTTTGCTCCAACGCCAAGCGGGCGAGGCAGACGCTGGAAGGCCTGGCGGGGCGCACCGACACCGGCCGGGTCCTGTTCTTCGACACGCTCTACAGCGAGGATGCGGCCGGCTACCTCGATATCATCCGCAAGAATGGCGGGGCCAACTCGCTGCTGGTGATCGGTCACAACCCCATGACCGAAGATCTGGCCATGGCGGTGTCCGGAGATGGCGAGCAGGCGGCGCGCGGGATGATGAATCACGGTTTTCCGACCTCCGGCCTTGCCGTGGTGCGCTTTCCCGGCAACCTTGCCGAAGCGGCGCAGGGCAACGGCTATCTCGAAGCCTTTCTCACGCCCGCCGATCTCTGAGGCCATTTCAAACGCGCGGTCCAGGGCCTATATCGGGCGCTGACGCGCAACCAGAGGCCCGATTTGGCATCATCGCTGACCAATTTCACCGACGAGGCAAGGATTGCGCTCGACACGTTGTCGGGCCGCGCCGCCGGGCTCTTCTCTCCGTCATTGCGTCTTGGCGTCACCGGCCTTTCCCGCTCCGGCAAGACGGTGTTCATTTCGGCCCTCGTCCACAATCTCATCCATGGCGGACGCCTGCCGCTCTTCGAAGCGCAGAAATCCGGCCGCATCGCCCGTGCCTTCCTCGAGGAGCAGCCGGACGATGCCGTTCCGCGTTTCCAGTATGAGGATCATGTCGCGGCTTTGGTGAACGACCGCGTCTGGCCGGACTCCACGCGCGCCATCTCGGAACTGCGGCTCACCATCGAATATGAGTCGGCTTCGGGCTGGAACCGGTTGTTTTCAGCCGGAAAACTATCCATCGATATCGTCGACTATCCCGGCGAATGGCTGCTCGACCTGCCGCTGCTTGGCAAATCCTTTGCCGACTTTTCGCGCGAGGCGGTCGAACTGGCCGCCCTGCCCGTCCGCTCGGACCTGTCGCAGGCATGGCGCGAACTGGCCTCCGCCATCGATCCCGATGCCGACGCCGACGAGATGACGGCGCGGCGATTGGCCGAAAGCTTCGCCGCCTATCTCAAGGCCTGCAAGCTCGACGAACGCGCGCTGTCGACGCTGCCGCCCGGCCGTTTCCTGATGCCGGGCGATCTCGAAGGCTCGCCGGCGTTGACCTTCGCGCCGCTGATGACGCTGTCGCAAGGCCGGCCGCGCTCCGGATCGCTGCAGGCCATGATGGAACGCCGCTACGAGGCCTATAAGACGCATGTCGTCAAACCGTTCTTTCGCGAGCACATCGCCCGCCTCGACCGGCAGATCGTGCTGATCGACGCCATGCAGGCGCTGAATGCCGGGCCGGCCGCCATGGCCGATCTGGAGCGCGCCGTCACCGAGATCCTGTCCTGCTTCCGGCCCGGGCGGGGTAATTTCCTCACCGACTTCTTCTCGCGCCGTATCGACCGTATCCTGGTCGCCGCGACCAAGGCGGACCATCTGCACCACGAAAGCCATGACCGGCTGCAGGCGATCGTGCGCCGGCTGACCGATCGCGCCGTGGCGCGCGCGAATTTCAGCGGCGCCGCCGTCGACGTCGTCGCCATGGCCGCGGTTCGCTCGACCCGCGAAGGCACGGTGAAGCAGGGCCGCGAGACGCTGCCCGTCATCATCGGCGCCCCGCTGAAGGGCGAGAAGATCAATGGCGAGACATTCGACGGAAAGACCGAAACCGCCATATTCCCGGGCGATTTGCCGGAAAAGGTCGATGCGGTGTTCGACAATTCCGGATCGCCGCCCGACAGCACCGAACCGGCGATCCGCTTCGTGCGTTTCCGCCCGCCGAAACTCGAACGCACCGCCGAAGGCGTCACGCTGTCCTTGCCGCATATCCGGCTCGACCGCGCGCTGCAGTTCCTGATCGGAGATCATCTGGCATGACCGCGCCCCGCAAACCGGCGGCCTTCCGCATCGAGCCCGAGACCGAGGCGCCGCCGCAACCACAGCGAAACCGCGTCGCCGAGGAGCAGCCGGCGCGCAGGCCACGTGCCGCGCGGGCTGATGTGGCGGTCGTGATCCCCTCGGAGGTCGATGTCTTCGACGAGCCGGACATCGAGGCTGCGGTTCCGCCACCGGCGACGGCGCCGAGAAAGCGCTCGCTGCTTGCCCGGCTGTTCCTCGGTGCTCTGAGCGTGCTCGTCTCGCTGGCGGTCGGTCTTTGGGCCGACCAGCTGATCCGCGACCTGTTCGCGCGCGCCGAATGGCTTGGCTGGCTGGCGGCCGGCATGGCGGCGATTGCGCTGCTCTCGCTGCTCGTCATCCTGGTCCGCGAATTCCTCGCCATCGCCCGCCTGGCCGAAGTCGAAAAGATGCAGAAGCGGGCCCTGGATGCCGTGGCGCGCGACGATCCCAAGGCGGCGCGTGCCTTGGTCGACGAACTCTCGGCCTTCGTCGCGGCAAAGCCCGAGACCGCCGCTGGGCGCCGCTCGCTCGCCGAATTGCGCGGCGAGATCATCGACGGCGCCAATCTGGTGCGGCTTGCCGAGACCGAGATCCTGTCGCCTCTCGATGCCCGCGCGAAAATCATGATCCTCGAGGCCGCGAAGCGCGTATCCCTGATCACGGCCGTCAGCCCGCGCGCTCTGGTCGACATCGCCTATGTCGTGTTCGAGGCTGGACGGCTGATCCGGCGGCTCTCCGAACTCTACGGCGGCCGCCCAGGCACGCTCGGCTTCTTCCGGCTGGCGCGCGGCGTGCTCGCGCATCTGGCGGTGACCGGCTCGATCGCGGTGGGCGACAGTTTCGTGCAGCAGATCGTCGGCCATGGCCTGGCCGCAAAACTCTCGGCAAAACTCGGCGAAGGCGTGGTCAACGGCATGATGACGGCGCGCATCGGCATCGCCGCGATGGAAACCGCCCGCCCCTTGCCGTTCATCGCCGTCAAGCGCCCCGGCCTAGGCGATTTCCTCTCGGCGCTGACCTCGTTCGCGGCGCGAAAGAACAGCCAAGACGACCGATAAGGTAAACGCGTGACCCGCTGCGGGTGACGAAGCATTAACCAATCTTCTGCATGGTCAGTCCGGTCCCAAGAATAGACTCTTTCGTGCCGGGTGTCGTCGATGAGAAGCGTAATCCTGTCCTGCGTCCTGCCTGCCACCATTGCGATTGCCGCGCCGCTCGGACTGGTCGAAAAGGCCTTTGGCGCAGAGCCGGACAAGCAGTTTTTCCGCTCCGTCGAAGGCAGATGGGTCGGCCCTGGCGAGATCATCGCCGGTAAGTACAAAGGCACCAAATTCACCTGCGATTTCAATGGCTCGACGCCCGCCAGCAAGCTCGGCATGACGCTTGACGGCGGCTGCAGGGTCGGCGTGTTCACGCAAAAAATGTCGGCCAGCGTCGAACGCAAGGGGCGCGATGGTTACAGGGGCACCTTCATGGGCGGCTCGACCGAAAGCGGCATGGACATTGTCGGCGGCAATGTCGTCGACGCCCAGAAAGTCGTCTTCACCATCAACCGCAGGCAGTTGAACGGCGTCATGCAGGCGCGTGTCCCCGACGGCAATTCGATGACCGTAACGGTGGCCGTGCGCGTCAACAATCAGCTGGTGCCGGTGATCGGCATGAGCCTGAAGCGGATCGATCCGGTCGAAGTCGGCGCCATCGCCAAGAACTGATCCGGCGCGCCAACATCTGCCAGAAAAGGGCGGCGGCCGCGTGACCACCGCCTTCGCATTGTCGATGGTTGAGCTCAACCCTTGATGGTGGCGGTCAGTTCGTCATAGGCCTTGCAGGCTTCGTCGAGCGTCGTCGCGCCCTGATATTTGGTCGTCACGGCCTGCACCTTGGCGGTCAGATCGGCCGCCTTGCTCGGATCCTTGGTGATGGCTTCCTGGAGCGCGGCGGCCATGTCCTGCGCCTTCTTGGCAGCTATTTCCTGCGTACATTCCGGCCCCTTGGAGCAAGCCGAACCGGCCAACGCCGCAACACCGACGGCAACGAGCAAAAACTTCTTCATGTCAATCATCTCCTCAAAAAAGGCAGCCGCCCATCGCCGCTGCCTCCGATGGCCGAAGCCGAACGTGCCATAACCTCTGATTGTGGCGTTGCGCAACGACCGGGCCGTCAACTTGTGTAACGCGGTTGCAACAGGCGTTCGCCGCGGAACCTGCTGCTTCGTATCCTGCTGCATGCCCCTGCTCTTCCAGCCAGTCTCCGCGCCCTTGCCTCTCGCTCCCGGGGCATGCAAGGAGTGCTTCTGATGCATGTCGCCCAGAAGTGTGCAGCGGTTCTGGGACAACGACATGCATCAAATCAAAAACCTAAAGCGCGTCGCCTGAATCCATTTCAGAGGGACGCGCCTTAGAGAACGGGATGACAGGCATGGCAGCTGAAGCGTCGAGCAGCGATCTGGTGCAGGTGGTGGCGCTGCTCGCCGCGGGCGTCGTCGCCGTGCCGATTTTCAAGCGCATGGGGCTGGGCTCGATCCTCGGCTACCTCGCCGCCGGCGTGGTCATCGGCCCCTTCGGCCTGCGCATCTTTTCCGAATCGGAAGCGATCCTCCATGTCGCCGAGCTCGGCGTCGTCATGTTCCTGTTCATCATCGGCCTGGAGATGCAGCCGTCGCGCCTTTGGGGCCTGCGCCGCGAGATCTTTGGACTGGGCGCGCTCCAGGTCGGCGTCTGCGCCGTGCTTCTGACCCTGGTCGGATTGGCCGGAGGCTTTCCCATCGCACAGTCCTTCGTCGCCGGCGCCGGGTTCGTGCTGACCTCGACGGCGATCGTCATGCAACTGCTCGAGGAGCGCGGTGAGATCGCCACGCCGAAAGGCCAGCGCATCGTCTCGATCCTGCTGCTCGAAGACCTGATGATCGTGCCGCTCCTGGCGCTGGTCGCGTTCCTCGCGCCCGGCGGCGCCGAAACCAGCCTTTCGGAGCGACTGACCGAGGTCGGCATCGGCATCGCCGCGATCGTTGGACTGGTCGTGGCCGGCCGTTACTTGCTCAACCCGCTCTTCCGCATCCTGGCCGACGCCCGCGCCCGCGAAGTCATGACCGCCGCCGCGCTTCTGGTAGTGCTGGGATCGGCCCTGGCCATGCAACTCTCCGGCCTGTCGATGGCGATGGGCGCCTTCCTTGCCGGCGTGCTTCTGTCGGAATCGACCTTCCGCCACCAGCTCGAAGCCGATATCGAGCCGTTCCGCGGCATCCTGCTCGGCCTGTTCTTCCTCGCCGTCGGCATGTCGCTCGACCTCGGCGTCGTCGCCCAGAACTGGCGGCTCGTCGCCGTCTATGTCGTCGCCTACATGGTCATGAAGGCGGTCGGCATCTACGCCGTCGCGCGCATTCTGAAGAGCAGCCACCGCGAGGCGCTCGAACGCGCCGTCTTCATGGCGCAGGGCGGTGAGTTCGCCTTCGTGCTCTATTCGTCCGCCGCCGCGGTCGGCATCATCGATGGCCAGGCCAACGCCACGCTGACCGCCATCGTCATCATCTCCATGGTGCTGACGCCCTTGGCGATCATAGCGCTGCGCTACCTGACCCCGCGCGACGAGCAGTCCCTCGACGGCGTCGACATCGCCGACGGCCTCACCGGCAGCGTGCTGATCATCGGCTTCGGCCGCTTCGGCCAGATCGCCAGCCAGCCGCTTCTGCTGCGCGGGATGGACGTCTCGATCATCGACAACGAGGTGGAGATGATCCAGGCCGCGGCCGATTTCGGCTTCAAGGTCTATTACGGCGACGGCACAAGGCTGGACATCCTGCATGCGGCCGGCGCCGGGCGCGCCCGCGCGGTGCTGATCTGCGTCGACAAGCCGGACGCCGCCGTGCGCATAGCCCAGTTGATCAAGGCCGAATTCCCTCTGGTCGCGATTCTGGCGCGCGCCTTCGATCGAGGCACGGCGCTGCAACTCGTGCGGGCCGGCGTCGACTATCAGTTGCGCGAAACCTTCGAATCGGCGCTGGTCTTCGGCGGTTCCGCGCTGGAGGCGCTGGGCGTCGATCCGGAAGAAGTCGCCGAGGTCATCGAGGATGTGCGGCGCCGCGACGAAGCGCGCTTCGAGACGCAACTGGCCGAGGGCGTGCGCGCCGGCCAACGTTTCCTCAAGGGCAATATCGGCACGCCGATCCCGACGCCGCTCACCCAGCCGCGCCGCGCCGGCCGAGCGTTGAACCAGGAAACGGCCGTCGTGCTGAACCAGGCAGAGACCAAGAACTGAGGGGCGACGCATGGCAGAACTCGATCCGCGGGCGCTTTCGGTCACCAAATTCTGGCGCGATGGCGGCGAGGACGCCTGGTTTGAGAAGAACGACGCCTTCGACACGGATTTCCGCAATCGCTTTTTGGAGCTGCATTACGCCGCCGCGCGGCGCGAATGCGACCATTGGAACGCGCATGCCGAGGGGTCGCTGGCGCTGATGATCCTGCTCGACCAGTTCCCGCGCAACTGCTTCCGCGGCACCGGCCACATGTTCGCGACCGATCCGCTGGCGAGATACTTCGCCGACAAGGCAATCGCCGCCGGTCAGGACCTGGAACTGGAAGAACTGGTTCGCGTCTTCCTCTATTTGCCCTTCGAGCATTCCGAATTGCTGGCCGACCAGGAACGGTCAGTGCAACTCACAACCGCCAAAGCGCCCGAATACCTCAAATACGCCGAGGAGCATCTGCAGATCATCCGGCGCTTCGGCCGTTTTCCGCACCGCAACCGGATGCTTGGCCGCGCGACGACCGCCGAGGAAAAGGCATTTTTGGACGGCGGCGGTTTTTCCGGCTAACCAGCCGGTTTTACCCAAGCCACCATTCGCGGCCGGACGGCAGCCGCTCGATACCGGAAATATCGACGGCTTTGAGCCGTTCCGACACGCTCCTGCCGCCGACCGAAAGCCCTGGCGCGATCTCGGCCAGCGGCGCCAGCACGAAGGCGCGCTCCAGCATGCGCGGATGCGGTACTTCGAGCCCGGTCTCGTGGATCACCCGGTCGCCGAAAACCAATATGTCGATATCGATCAGGCGGGGGCCCCAGCGCTCCTCGCGCACGCGCTTCAACCGCCTCTCGACGTCGAGGCAAAGGTCGAGCAGCGCGCGCGGCGAGAGAGCCGTCTCGATCGCGGCGGCGGCATTGAGGAAATCCGGCTGGTCGAGCTTGCCCCAGGGCGGCGTGCGGTAAAGCGAGGAGACGGCGGTGACGTGCGTCGCGTCGTCGCCATCCAGTATGCGCAATGCCGCGCCCATAGACTTCGCCGGCTCGCCGAGGTTGCCGCCGAGACTGAGGTAGACAGCGCTATTCTGGCCAGACAACGGTCACCTCGACATAATCGAGCACGCCGGGCACCGGCGCGTTTGGTTTGCGCACGGTGATCTCGGCCTTCCTGATCTGCGAAAACCTGGCCGTCAGCGCCTTCGCGACCTCCAGCGCCAGCGCCTCGATCAGGAAGCGGCGATGTCCGGTCACGATCTTCTCGATGACCGCGAAGGCGACGCCGTAATTGACGGTATCCTCGATGGAATCCTCCGTCAGCGGACGGCTGGGCTCGACCGTCAGCTCGGCATCGACATAGAAACGCTGGCCAAGCGTCTCCTCCTCGTCCAGCACGCCGTGGCGGGCGAAGAAGGCGCAGTTCTTCATACGGATGACGTACATGATCAGTGTCCGGGAGGAAGGTCGATTTCGCGTTGAAGCATAGCATCGGTCACCGCCAGCGCATCCACGTTGATTGCGACATCGTGGACGCGAAACAGGTCGGCTCCCTTCAAGCGCAGGATGACGCTGGTGGCAGCCGTGCCCGCTGCCCGTTCGGCGGGCTCGCGCCCGGTCGCGGCGCCGATGAAGCGCTTGCGCGAGGTTCCGGCCATCAACGGGTAGCCGAGCGCCCGGAGCTCGGAAAATCGCGCCATCAGGTCGAGGTTTTCCTCCGCCGTTTCCTTAGCGAAGCCGAAGCCGGCATCGAGCACGATCTGGCTGTCGGCGACATTGCCGGCGCGCGCGATCTCCAGCGATCTGCGCAGGAAAAGCAACTGATCCTCGATCACGTCGGGCAATTTGTGCCGTTCGCGCCCGGTATGCATGATGACGAGCCCGGCCCCGGTCTCGGCGGCGACGCGCGCGATGCCCGGCTCGCGCTGCAGCCCCCAGACGTCGTTGACGATATGGGCGCCGGCGGCGACGCCAAGCCGCGCGGTTTCCTCGCGATAGGTGTCGACCGAAATCAGCGCCTCGCCGGAAGCGGCGAGCGCCGAGATGATGGGCAGCACGCGCGCCTGCTCTTCCTCGGCCGTGATCGGGGCGAAACCCGGCCGCGTCGACTCTCCGCCGACATCTATGACGGCGGCCCCCTCCTTCACCATACGGCGCGCCTGCTCCAGCGCCTTTTCAGGCACGATGAACAGGCCGCCGTCCGAAAAACTGTCGGGCGTGACGTTCAGGATGCCGACGACGACCGCCTTCGGACCGAGGTCGAGATAGCGCCCATGCGCCAGCTGCCATCGCCTTGTCGTCATCATCCATCAACCATGCGTGATCCGCGCGAAATCAATTCCGTTGCGCTGGCGACGGCCCTAAAGCAAGGTGCGTGAAGAGGCAATATGATGAACCGATCCCTTCTTTGCGCCCTGATGCTCGCTTTGACCGCCATGCCGGCGGGCGCGGCCAATCTGGTCAAGACCTACAGCTATTTCAGCGTCGGCGGCCGCACGCTCGACGATATCCAGAACCAGCTGTCGAGAAACGGCCCCAAGGTGAAGAGCACCGGCTCGCGGCATCCAGGCGCCACGCAGATGGCCTTCACCACCCGCATCAGCTACGCGCAGGGCGCGGACTCTTGCCGCATCACCGATGCCGCCGTCACCGTGAAGGTCAAGGTGATCCTTCCCGAATGGCGGCGCCCGCGCAAAGCCGATCCCGACGTCAGGCTGTTCTGGGACACGCTGTCGGCCGACATCAAGCGGCATGAGGAGCGCCATGTCGAGATCGCCAAGAACCATGCGCGCCTGCTCGAGGATGCGCTGAAGGCACTTCCGCCGCAAAAGACCTGCGAGCAGGCGAAGCTCAACGCCGCTGCGGTCCAGGCGGCCGAGCTCGCTAGGCACGATCAGGACCAGTTGCGCTTCGACCGCGTCGAGAGCGTCAATTTCGAAAGCCGTATCCTTCGGCTGATGCGCTACCGCATGGAACGCGTCGAAGCCGGCCAACTGCCACCGCCTTGACTTGAGAGCCGGCCCCATCCCGGGCCAATTTCGTCCAAGCATGGTGCCAGACTGGAAAAACTTTCGAGCGGCGGTCGAAATCGGCCTATATCGAACGACATATAGCGGGTTCGAAGCAGCCCCCAGGGCCTCGAACAGTGAAGAGAAATGACAGACGCCAGGCACGACGGGTCGGCCGCAGCCGTTTTGGCGCACTGAGCATCAGCCTTTGAAAGAATGACGCATGGACCAGACCGTCGAGAACCAGGCGATGGCGCCGAAAGCCGCGCCGATGATGAGCGAGAGCGAGAAAAATGCCATCATCGGCGGCGTGCTGTTGTCGATGTTGCTGGCGGCCCTTGATCAGACCATCGTAGCCCCTGCCCTGCCGACGATCGCGCGCGCGCTCGGCCATGCCGAGTATCTGCCGTGGATCGTCACCGGCTATCTCTTGACCGCGACCGCGATGGCGCCGCTCTACGGCAAGATTTCCGACGTCTACGGACGCCGCCCCGTCATCTACGCCGCCATCCTCGTCTTCCTGCTCGGGTCGCTGGTCAGCGCGCTTGCTCCCAACATGCTGGTGCTGGTCATCGGCCGCGCCATCCAGGGCGCCGGCGGCGGCGGTCTCTTCGCGCTCGCCCAGACGGTCATCGGCGATCTCGTGCCGCCGCGCGAGCGAGCGCGTTATGCGGCCTGGATCTCCGGAACCTGGGCGGTCGCCAGCGTCGCCGGCCCGCTGCTCGGCGGCGTATTCGCCGAACATTTGCACTGGTCGCTGATCTTCTGGATCAATCTGCCGATCGGCTTCCTGGCCATGGCCATCATCAACAACCCGCTAAGGAAGCTGCCGATCGCGGCCAAGAACCACCGCATCGACGGCCTGGGCGCGGTGCTGCTGGTTATCGCCACGTCGCTGCTGCTCCTGGCGCTCAATTGGGGCGGCAGCGCCTATCCCTGGTTCTCCCGCGAAATCCTTGGGCTGGTCGCCTGCTCGGTCGTATTCTGGGCCTTCTTCGCGTTGAGGGTGCTCAAGGCGGCCGAGCCTTTGATCTCGCTCGAAGTCCTGAGCAACCCGATCGTGCTCGCCGGCACAATATCGATGTTCCTGCTGCAGGCCGCCAACATCGGCGCATCGGTATACCTGCCGGTCTATCTGCAATCGGTCGTCGGGCTTTCGGTCAGCGAATCCGGCACCGCGATGCTCGGCCTCTTGCTGGGCACGGTCGCCGGCGCGACCTTCAGCGGCCGCACCATCCCGCGCTTCGTCCACTACAAGCGCATCGCCATGATCGGCGTCAGCCTGGCCATCGTCTGCATTGGCGTGCTCAGTGCCATTGCGGAACACGCCTCGCTGCTCGAGGTGGAAATCCTGACCACTCTGATCGGGCTGGGCAGCGGCACGACATTCCCGGTCGCCACCGTCTCGGTCCAGAATGCCGTCGATCGCGCGCATCTGGGGGTCGCGACAGGCGTGCTGACCTTCCTGCGCACGCTGGGCGGCGCGCTCGGTGTCGCCTTGCTTGGCGCCGTTGCGCTCGGCTACGGCCTGCCGCTCTCCGCCGAAGGCTCGCAGACGCATATCCAGCTGGCATCGGCGTTGCCGTTCGTGATGATTTTCGTCGCCGCCGGCTTCATGCTCGTTCTGGCGCTTGTCGTGCTCTTCCTGATGCCGGAAAAGGAACTGCGCGGCCGCGACGAGCACGCCGCGCCCGTGCTTGCGGAATAGGTGTTGAGATTCAGGTGCTGCCATTCGCAGGCCGGCGTCACCAGAATATCAATATGCGCTTAGTCGTGAACGCCGAGCTTCTTCTGCAAACTGGTCGACGAGGTTGTATACTGGAAAACGATCCGCTCGCCCGGGCTGACGATGCGCTTGGCGGCCTGCGCCATCAGCGCCACCTCATGGAAGCCTGACAGGATCAGCTTGAGCTTGCCGGGGTACCAGTTGATGTCGCCGACGGCGAAGATGCCCGGGATCGACGTCTGAAACTTCTCGGTGTCCACCGGGATCAGGTTCTCGTGCAGGTTAAGGCCCCATTCGGCGATCGGCCCGAGCTTCATGGTGAGGCCGAAGAATGGCAGCATGCGGGTGCACGGCACCTCGACGTCGCCGTCCGGGCCGCCCTTGATGGTTGCCGATGCGAGCTGGCCGTCGGCGCCGGCTAGGCCGCTGACCTGGCCGACCAGGAATTCGAGCTGCTTCATCTCCTGCATGGCATACATCTTGTTGACGCTGTCGGGCGCGGCCCGGAATTCCGGACGGCGATGCACCAGCGTCACGCTTTTGGCGATCGGCTGCAGGTTGAGCGTCCAGTCGAGCGCCGAATCGCCGCCGCCGACGATGACGAGGTCATGGCCGCGGAATTCCTCCATGCGCCGGACGGAATAGAAGACGCTCCTGCCTTCATAGGCCTCGATGCCTGGAATGGGCGGACGCTTGGGCTGGAACGAGCCGCCGCCGGCGGCGACCACCACCACCTTGGCTTCGAACATCTCGCCTTCGTCGGTCGCGACGCGAAAGGTTCCGTCCTCGAGCTTTTCCAGGCTCGACACCATGCGGTTGAAGGTGAAGTCCGGCTTGAACGGATGGATCTGCTCCATGAGCTTGTCGACCAGGCCTTGCGCGGAGATCGTCGGCCAGCCGGGAATGTCGTAGATCGGCTTTTCCGGATAGAGCTCTGCGCATTGCCCGCCGGGACGGTCGAGAATGTCGATGAGGTGGCATTTCATGTCGAGCAGGCCGAGCTCGAACACGGCAAACAGGCCGACCGGCCCTGCCCCGACAATGAGAACGTCCGTCTTGATGGTCTCGCTCATGCGCTGCGCCCCAATTGGGAATGCCGCGAGACTGCATGAGCTATCGGCTGCTGCCAAGCAGCCAGCGCGAAAGAAAATTGGAAAATCGGCTTAACCCTGGCGTTCGGGGACCCGAACGATCAGCCCGTCCAGCGCGTCGCGCACCTTGATCTGGCAGGAGAGGCGCGAGTTTGGCTGGACCTCATAGGCGAAGTCCAGCATGTCCTCCTCCATCGCCTCCGGCTCGCCGACCTCTGCCGTCCATGCTTCGTCGACATAGACATGGCAGGTCGCGCAGGCACAGGCGCCGCCGCATTCGGCTTCGATGCCCGGAACCGCGTTGCGGATCGCGTTTTCCATGACCGTCGAGCCGTTTTCGGCTTCCACGTCAAATCGGGTCCCGTCATGGGCTATGTAAGTCAGCTTGGTCATTAAGTCACCTGAGGAGTCGCAGCCGAGATAATCACTCTACCGGATAAGTCAACTGCGGCGCGAAAGCGCCACGAAATGACGTTTTTCAGAAAGATAGCGCTAGAGCATGATGCCGAAAAGTGTGAAGCGGTTTTCGGGCGACACCATGCTCTATCTCTTTGATCTAGGGACGGATTCAGAAGTCATCCGGCTCTAGCGGCTGATGCCGGCGATGAAGTCGCGCACTTCCTCGATCAGCGTGCCTAGCCGCTTGAGCGCCCGGACGTCTTCCGGCTGCCTTTCGATGATCGCCGCGCAATCGGCCACCGCAAAGGCGCCGATGCCGCGCGCCGAGCCTTTCAGGCCATGCGCCAGAAGCACCCTTTGCCTGGCGTCGGCATCCGCGATCTGGTCGCGGACGGACAGCGACTGGTGCACGAACAGCGCCAGCACTTCCCGTTCGAGGTCACGATCGCCCATCGTCTGGCGCGCCAGATGGCCGAGGTCGACCGGTCGGGCTCCGGCCGTTCCGGAGGCATCTCCCCCCGGCATCGAAAACGCAATACCACTTTCGCCACGCATACGCACTGCAACTCCATCAAGCGGGCAGACGGGCCCACGAAAATAGGCGCTTCCGGTCGCCAACGGGTTAACGATTGCAGGGGAAAAATGTTGTCACGGAGGCAGCCGGATCACGTCTCCGTTAACCTTATATTTAAAGTTTTACGTATCGCCCGGAATGCATGTTTTCTTTACCCCTGTGTGTCATTACGATACGAAGGTCCATTTTTCAGCCTCCTGCTCGGGATAGACAAGCCAGAATCGGGCCAGAATCAGGCCAAAATCATAAGTCCCGCGGCAGCTAGTACAGGGTAGCGAAGGCATGGCTAAGAAACCAACGACGACCAAGTCTCTCGAGAATGACGTAGCCGCGGAACTGGAAAAGGCGCTTGACCTTGACCTTAACGGCGACGACGGCGGCCTCGATATGGCGGCGTCGATGGAGGATCTCGAAGCGCAGATTTCGGCGGCGGCCGATGAACTGGCGCGCGAAGGCCGCAGCCAGAGGACGGAGCCGGCAAACAATCCCCAGCCCGCCAACCCCCAGTCTCCCAGGGCGCCCGCGGCCAAGCCGGCCGAGTTGCGCCCGGTCGAGCCGCGTAATGGGCAGCCGTCCGGCCTTACGCCTCCCGCCGGCTTCACGCCCGCCAATGACGACCGCCAGAAAGACTACAAGACGCTGCTGCACAGCCTCAACCGCCGTGCGTCGAGCACCGTCTACTGGGTGATCGCCTTTATCTCGCTGGCCTGGATCGCCGGCGCCGGCGGCCTGGCCAACCTGTTGTTCGGCCCCGGCATCTGGAAGATCCGCACCTTCGACCAGTTCTTCGCCCGTCCCGAGCTGATTGGCCTGGCGGTTGCCGCGATCGTTCCGGTCATCCTGTTCTGGGCGTTCGCCGCCATGATCCGGCGCGCGCAGGAAATGCGCATCGCCGCGCAATCCATGACCGAGGTCGCCTTCCGCCTGGCGGAGCCCGAAAACCTCGCCCAGGACCGTGTCATGATGATCGGCCAGGCCGTTCGCCGCGAGGTGGCGGCCATGGGCGAAGGCATCGAGCGTACCCTGGCCCGCGCGGTCGAGCTCGAAACGCTTGTCCACGGCGAAGTCAGCCAGATCGAGCGCTCCTATTCCGAGAACGAGGCCCGCATCCGTTCGCTGGTCGATGGTCTCGGCAGCGAACGCGAGGCGGTCGTCACCCATGCCGAGCGCGTGCGCGCCTCCATTGCCAGCGCTCACGAGACGCTGCGCGACGAGATCGGCTCGGCCAGCGATATCATCCGCGACTCCATCCTTAACGCATCGACCAAGCTGTCGATGACGATCAACAATTCCGGCGACACGCTGATCGATCGCATCAATGAAAGCTCGACGTCGATCTTCGATTCCGTGGAATCGCGCCTGGACAACATCACCGACCGGCTTTCGACCTCCGGCGAGGCTTTCGCGAGCCTCCTCGACACCCGTATCGCCAAGCTGACCGACACCACGGACGGCCTCACCCGCTCGCTGACCGACCTGCTCGATGACCGCACCAATGGCATGGTCTCGCTGCTCGGCGGCGCGGCGCGCACCTTGAGCTCGGAATTCGAGACCAGCCTCAGCGGTATCGAACGGACGCTTGCCGAACGGGGCCAGGCGCTGATCAGCGAATTCCAGACCCGCGCCGAGGCGCTCGACACCGGCACGCAGAAGCTCAACGCCGCCCTCGAGGCGCGCGCCCGCCAGATCAACGAGACGATGGTGGAGCGCGCGAAGGAAATCGCCCACGCCTTCGCGGAGAGCAAGGACACGCTGTCGGCGATGATCGATCAGGGCAAGACCCAGATCGGCGCCGATATGGCCGACATCATCTCGTCGACCTCCTCCATGCTCGAAGCCCGCGCCACCGACTTCGCCGGGCGCATGGAAGCGGCCCGGCATGTGGTGTCGCGCTCCTTCGATTCCGACATCCAGCGGCTGGCCAATGCCCGTGTCGGCATCGAGGAAGCGGTCGAGAACCACAGCCGCGCGCTCTCGGAGAGCCGCGAACGCATGGCCACCGCCATGCAGGCGGACCTGGCGAAATTCGCCGAAAGCCGCGCGGCGATCGATTCCGCCGTCACCAACCAGGTGCAGAAGCTGGCGGAAGGCCGCGGCCTGATCTCGCGCGCGCTCGAAGAAGATCTGCGCAAGGTCAACGAGTCGCGCGCAGCTATCGATGCGTCGCTGGGCGGCCATCTGGAGCAGCTCGAGGAAGGCCGCAATCGCCTGTCCCAGGCCTTGAACGAAGACTCCGGCAGGCTCGTCCAAGCCCGTACAATGATTGACGAAATGGTCGCCGGCCATGTCGGGAAGCTGGCCGAGGGCCGCAACATCCTGGCGCGCGCCCTGGAGGCCGATCTCGGCAAGCTGCAGGACAGCCGCGCCTCGATCGACGGCATTGTCGCCGGTCAGGTCGAGAAGATCGCCGAAGGTCGCGCCGTGCTCGCCAAAGCGCTCGAAACCGACATCATCGGCATCAGGAACCTGATCGAGACGCACTCGAGCAAGCTCGCCGAGGACCGCGGCGAACTCAGCCGCGCGCTTGAAAACGATCTGAGCGGCATCCGTGGCCTCATCGACAGCCACGCCGGCAAGCTCGCCGACGACCGCGGCCTGCTTTCGCAGACGCTGGAAGCCGACCTCGCCAAGCTGGCCGAAAGCCGCGCCTCGATCGACGGTCTTGTCGCCGGCCAGGTCGAGAAGCTCGCCGAAGGCCGCGATATCCTAAAGCGCGCCCTGGAGGCCGACCTCAACACCATCAAGGGTGCCATTGCGGGACATTCGGACAAGGTGCTGGAAGATCGCTCGCAGCTGTCGAAAGCGCTCGAAGCCGACCTGCAAGCCGTCAGCGGCGCCATCGCCGATCACCAGGACAGGCTCGCGCAGGATCGCTCGACCTTGTCGAGGGCTCTGCAGGACGACCTCCAGAATGTGAGCGGCGCCATTGCCGACCACCAGAACAGGCTCGTCCAGGACCGTTCGGTGCTGTCGAAGTCGCTGGAGGACGATCTCGCCAAGCTGGCCGAAAGCCGCTCCAGCATCGATGGGCTGGTCGCCGGACAGGTCGAGAAGCTCGCCGAGGGCCGCGATATCCTCAAGCGCGCGCTGGAAGCCGACCTCAACACCATCCAGGGCGCGATCGTCGATCATTCGCAGAAG
Organism: Mesorhizobium sp. B2-8-3; assembly: GCF_006440815.1. Taxonomy (NCBI): domain Bacteria; kingdom Pseudomonadati; phylum Pseudomonadota; class Alphaproteobacteria; order Hyphomicrobiales; family Phyllobacteriaceae; genus Mesorhizobium; species Mesorhizobium sp. B2-8-3. The sequence continues at coordinate 65,030 of NZ_VFTW01000003.1, read as the reverse complement.
ATCACCGACCATCGCGCCGAGCTTTCGCGTGCGCTCGAAGCCGATATGGCCAATGCCAGCGGCCTCATGCAGACCCATGCCGACCAGCTGTCGCAGAACCGCACGTCGTTGTCCAAGGCGCTTGAGGACGATCTTGCCAAGCTCGCCGAGAGCCGCGCCGGCATCGACGGCCTGGTGTCCGGCCAGGTCGAGAAGCTCGCCGAGGGCCGTGACATCCTCAAGCGTGCGCTGGAGGCCGACCTTGCCAAGCTGGCCGAAAGCCGCGCCTCGATCGACGGCCTCGTCGCTGGCCAGGTCGAGAAGCTTTCGGAAGGCCGCGACATCCTCACGCGCGCGCTTGAAGCCGACCTCGCCAAGCTCGCCGAGAGCCGCTCCGGCATCGATGGGCTTGTCGCCGGCCAGGTCGAGAAGCTCGCCGAAGGCCGCGATATCCTCAGGCGCGCCCTCGAAGCCGATCTCCAGAAGCTGACCGAGAGCCGCTCGGAGATCGACGACGTCATCGTCGGCCATGTCGGCAAGCTGTCCGAGGGCCGCGACATGCTTGCCAGGGCCCTGGAGGACGATCTCGTCAAGCTCGCCGACGCGCGCAAGGACGTCGATCGTTCGGTTTCCGGGCATATCGACCAGATCGCCGCCAGGAGCAGCGACATCTCGGCAGCGATTGCGGCCGACGTCGAGAAGATCGAGCAGGCCTTCAGCCGGCAGACCGGTGTGATCGAAGAACGCGCCGGCACCATGGAGCGCGCGCTGTCGACCGGAGTCGACAATGTCCGCGGCGTGCTGGAAAAGACTGCCGTGTTCGTGGCGGGCGCGCTGCGCGACAAGGTCATGGAAGTCACCAGTGCCCTGCATGAGCAGGCAGGTGCTGCCTTCAGCGACGCGGACCGCAAGATCGCCGAACGCGCCGAGCAGACCTCCTCCGCGCTGCTTTCCAGGGCCGAGGACATCGCCCAGGCCTTCGAGGCGGCGGACCGCCGCCTGCACGAGCGTGCCCAGGATACGTCCAACATGCTGATGGCGCGCGCCGACGATGCGTCGAACGCGATGATGGCCCGCGCCGAGGAAACCGCGGACAAGCTGGCGACGCGCGCCGGCGAGATCGCCAACACCTTCGACACGGCCGACCAGAAGCTGGTTGCCCGCGCCGTCGAGACGGCGCAGTCGCTGGCCGCCCGCGCCGGCGACATCCTGCGCAACTTCGAGGGCGCCGACGAACGGCTCTCGATGCGCATCAGCGAATCGGCCGAAGCGCTGGCCGCCCGCGCCTCCGATCTCGGCCGCATCTTCGACAGCGCCGACCAGCAGCTCATGTCGCGCATCGCCGAGGGTTCGGAAGCGCTTTCCGCTCGTGCCGGCGAGATCGGCCGCATCTTCGACGACGCCGACAACCGCCTGGTGTCGCGCATTGCCTCGAGTAGCTCGACCATCGGCGAGCATGCCGACACGATCGTCAGCGCCTTCGCCGCCACCGAGCAGCGTGTCGCAGACCGCGCCCGCCAGACCGGCCAGGAGCTTGCCGTGCATGCCCGCGAGATCGAGCAGGCGCTGGCCGGCGCCGACGAGCGGCTGGCCGCAAGCGCCTCTGCCGCGGCCGCCCGTGTCGAGGACCAGGTCGCGAGCGTGGAAAACCGGCTCGCCTACACCGCCGAGACCATGGGCCAGAAGCTCAACGAGCAGGTCTCCAGCGCCGAGGCCCAGCTCATCTCGCGCGCCAATGTCATCGCCGAGACCTTCACGGCGGTCGGCCAGCATATCGGCCAGAGCACCAACGAGGCCGCGCGCACGATCGGCGCCAACACCCGCGAGCTCAACACAATGCTGGCGGCGCGTTCGGCCGAGATGGCGAAAATCCTCGACGAGACGGCCAAGCCGCTGGTCGAGCGCTTCGCCCAGGGCGGCTCCGAACTGCAGCGCAGCATGGAAGAGGTCACCGAACGGGCGGCCGAGAAGCTGCGCAGCGAGAACACGAACCTCGTCAACGCGCTGGCCAACCGCACGGCCGAGACCCTGTCGGCCGTCGAAGGCGCGCGTTCCTCGCTTGCCGACAGCGTGGCCGATCTCATCGGCCGCATGACGACCTCCAGCGCGCAGCTCGGCCAGCTGATCGAGCAGGCTGCCGTCAACCTCGGCCAGGTCGAGGAGCGGCTCTCCGGCAGCACGCAGAGCTTCGCCACGACCACGGAGAAGGCCGCCCAGACCTTCGCCAGCTCCGCGCGTCTCGTCGATTCCAACACGACGCGGCTCACCGATCTGTCCTCGGCAACGCTGCGTGAGGTGGCCTCGATCGCGACCAAGTTCGACGAGCACAGCCGCCTGCTCTCCAGCGCCTCTAACCTGCTCAGCTCCGCGCAGAGCAATCTCGAGCACACGCTGGAGCGTCAGTCCTCGCTGGAAGACCTCGCCGTCGGCCTGGTCAAGAAGTCGGAAGACCTCGAGAAGGTGATGCGTTCCTTCGAAAGCCTTGTCGGCCAGACGATGCAGACCGCGGAGGGCCGCACGATGGAATCGGCGGAAAAGATCCGCACCGCCATCGCCGAGGTCGTCGATTCGGCGACGCGTCGCTTTGCCGACGCGACCGAGGAGATGCGCCGCACCGCGGGCTCGATCAAGAGCGAGCTCGACCTGACCCGCGCCGAGCTGAAGAAGGGCGTCATCGAGATGCCGGAAGAGGCCAAGGAATCGACCTCGGCCATCCGTCGCGCCGTCGCCGAGCAGATCAATGCGCTCAAGGAACTGTCGGATATCGTTGCGAAATCCGGCCGCAGCGGCAGCAGCGAACAGGGCGAACCGCGCGGTCTGCGGCCTGCTCCGCAGGCGCCGGCCCGCGCCGCCGAGCCGCCGCTGCGCCGTCCGCCGGCCCCTCAGCCCCAGCCGCAGCCCACGGCTCGCGCCCCTCAGGCGCCGCTCGCCGAGACCACGCTGCGCGGCACGCTCGACCTCGAACGTCCTGCCGAGGCGCCGCGCCGCGACCCGAACAGCAAGCCGCCGCAGGGCGGCTGGGTGCGCGACCTCCTGACCAACGCTTCGCGCGAGGAGGAGCTGCGGCCGGCAGCGCCGGCGGAAGCGCCGCGCGCGACCCCTGCCCAGCGCTCGCCGCTGCATGTCATGGAGTCGCTCAATTCGCTCTCCGTCGACATCGCCCGCGCCATCGACCATGACGCTTCGATCGAGCTCTGGAACCGCTACCGGCGCGGCGAGCGCGACGTCTTCACGCGCCGCCTCTACACGCTGAAGGGCCAGCAGACTTTTGACGAGATCCGTCGCAAGTACCAGGCAGAGGCGGAATTCCGCGCCGCGGTCGATCGCTACTGCGAGGATTTCGAGAAGCTGCTCAAGGATGTCTCGCGCAACGACCGCGACAACATCATGGCGCAGACCTATCTGACGTCCGACACCGGCAAGGTCTACACCATGCTGGCCCATGCCAGCGGCCGCCTGCACTGAAGCCGATCGGCGGACTGAAACAAAAAGGCGGGCCGAGGCCCGCCTCAGACTGCTGACAAACCTCTGGCATTTGCCGGGGGTTTTTGATTCACTGGGTCATGTTGAAGCGACCCGCCCCTGAACAGACTGCGCTCGAGATGGTGACGTTGGATCAGCTGGTTCCGGCTGACCACCTGTTGCGCAAGATTGATCGCGCGATCGACTTTTCCTTCATCCACGATCTAACAGCGCCGCTCTACTGCGCCGACAATGGCCGACCGCCGCTCGATCCGACCTTGATGTTCAAGGCGCTGTTCCTCGGCTACCTGTTCGGCGTGCGCTCGGAGCGGCAGTTGGTTCGCGAGATCGAGGTCAATGTCGCTTACCGCTGGTTCCTGCGGCTGAAGCTGACGGACAAGGTGTTCGACGCCTCGACGCTGTCTCAGAACCGTCGGCGTCGCTACCAGGACGAGACGATCGCGCAAGGCATCTTCGACAGGATCGTCGAGCAGGCGATCCTGGCCGGGCTGGTGGACGGCACGGTGCTCTATAGCGACAGCACGCATTTGAAGGCCAACGCCAACAAGGGCAAATACGACCTTGCCATGGTCGCCAAGTCGCGGGCCGACTACTGGGGCGATCTCGACCGGGCCATCGATGCCGAACGGGCGCTGCATGGCCAGAAGCCGCTGAAGCAGAAGCAGCGCAAGCCGCCGGTGAAAGAGACCAAAGTCTCGCGTGCCGATCCGGAGGCCGGCTACATGGTGCGCGAGGGCAAGCCGAAGGGCTTCTTCTATCTCGATCACCGCACGGTGGATGGCCGTTGCGGCATCATCACCGACACGTTCGCCACGCCGGCCAACGTGCATGACTCGATTGTCTATCTCGGCCGGCTCGACCGCCAGGTGGAACGCTTCGGCTTCAATGTGGCGGCTGCGGGGCTGGATGCCGGCTACGCCACGCCGGGCATCGCCAAGGGGCTGGAGGACAGGAAGATCAGGGGCGTTGTCGGCTATCGCAACCCGACCCCGCCGAAACCCGGCAAGATGAGGAAGAGCGACTTCGTCTATGAGCCGGACCTGAAGGGCTACCGTTGCCCGCAAGGCCAATTGCTCACCTACGCCACCACCGACCGCAGCGGCTACCGGCATTACAGGAGCGATCCGGCGATCTGCCGCGACTGTCCGCTGTTGGCCGCCTGCACTTCAAACGCCAAGGCCGAGCGCACCATCACCCGCCATGTCTGGCAGGACGCCCGCGAGCGGGTCGACGCCAATCGCTCGACCGCATGGGGCAAGGCCATCTACCGGCGCCGCAAGGAGACGGTCGAGCGGTCGTTCGCCGATGCCAAGCAGCTCTTCGGCCACCGCTACGCCCGCTTCCGAGGGCGAACCCGCGTCGCCTGCCAGTGCCTGATGGCAGCCGCCGCCCAGAACATGAAAAAAATCGCAATCAGCCTCTGGCCAACCCTCAAACCAAGCCCCGCATGAGGCTCGGCGCCTCCTGTCAAAATCTCCTGACACGAACTTCTCAAAACTCTTCAATTACATAAAACAAAACCCCGCCGAAAATCGACGGGGTTCGTCAGCAGTCTGAGGCGGGCCGAGGCCCGCCTTTTTTATGTTGGAGTTTGATTGCCTGTCCGGCGCTCAGATCGCCGAATCCGTCCAGCGGACGATGTCGGTCGCCGCCTGGCCGAAGGCGTTGTCCAGCGCGCCGACATAGGCAGCGTTGCCGCTGCCGGAGACCGGCGCGCTCGCAGTGAAGTTCTTTGAGGCGCGCACCTCGCCATCGCGGTCATTGAGGATGCGTACGAACAGGTCGACATCGGCATGCTCGCCGCCATCGACGCGCACCTCGAAGGAGCGTACCTCGACGATGATCTGGTAGTCGATCGCCAGCCCCTCGCCCGGCTTGCCGACGCCGGCAAAGCTGCCGGAGCGCTGGAAGGTTTCGGCCAGTCTCGCCTGCACGATCAGTGGCAGCCGGTCCGCCCATTGCGCGCCCTTCAGGAACTGGATCGACCGGTCGGAAGGCCTGATGACGATGTTCTGGCTGTCTAGCGCCTTGAGCGCCGACGGCTGGGCTATCAGGATCTGGCGGCGGCTGTGGGCATGCATGTCGACCGACGGCGCCGACAATTCGAACGTGTCGAGCGGCGCCGGCTTGCCGCCCAGGGCCGCGCAACCGGCAACCGAAAGCACCAGCAACGCTGCCGCGGACAATCTCAGACGACCCGCTACCACCCTGACCGACTTCACGCGTGATCCCCGTTGTCCCCGGATCTTACGATCAACCCGCATTCGCGGTTCATTTTCTTGGCGGTCGCGGCAGCCGAAGTCAACGCCGTGTCCTTCCATCGAACTGCCGGACCTCGCCGTCGCCACCGGACAGAATGCGCTGCGGATTGCGGCTGAGGTCGGTCACCGCTTCCTCGATGCGGTTGATCGAGCGCCGGCTGTCCTGCACGAGCGCCTCGACGTTCTGCAGGCCCTGGCCGGAGAAACGCGCCAGATTGTCGGTGATGGTGCCGAGCCGCGCATTCAGCGTGTCGGCCACCTGCTTGAAGGATTTCAGCGTCGCCCTGGCATCGGCCATCACGCCGTCGGCCTCGCCGGAGCCGAGGATCTTGTCGACCTTGGCCAGGATGCCGTCGACGCGCACCGAGGCATCGTTGAGCCGCTGCGCGAGCTGGCGGGCGTCCTTGATGGTCTGGTCGATATCGTCGGAGCGGTTGGCGATCTTGTCGGTCACCTTGGCGATGTCCGAGGCCGCCTTGTCGGCGCTGGCGCTGGCCTTCTGGATGTTGGCCAAGGCGGCCTTGACGTCGGCCGGATCGATGCCGTCGAGCACGCCGTTGACCTTGGCCAATGTCCCTTGCGTCTGCTTGGCGAAATCGTTGATCGAGCCGACCGCCGTGTTGACGTTGCCGATGACTGTATCGAACTGCTTCGAGGTCTCCTTCAGATTCGCCGTCACCGTATCGACATTGGCCACGATGCTCTTGATCTGGTCCTTGTCGACGGAATTGAGCAGGCCTTCGGCGGCCTTCAGCGTGCTGTCGAGTCGGCCCGAGACATTCTTCAGTTGATCCGAAAGCGAGCTCACCGCCGACAGGAACTTGTCGATCCCGTCGGAGTTCTTGGCCAGCGCGTCCGAGAAGGTCTCGACATTCTTGACCGTCTGCGTCAGCGGGCCGCGAACGTCCTTGGTGAAGCCTTCGAGCTCGCTCAGCACCTTGTCGGCGCGGGTGAAGATGTTCTGCGCCGTCTGCAGAAGGTTGGTGACCGCCGACGGATTGGCGGTTATCTCGGGGATCCTGCCCTCTTTTTCCGCCTCGTCGAGCAGCTTCGCTTCCTTGGGGTCGGCGCCCCGGAGTTCGATATTGGCCTGGCCGGTCAAGCCGGCAAGGCCAATATCGGCCTGTGTCGACTTGGTGATCGGCGTCATGCGGTCGATCTCGGTGTCGGCAATGGCTACCGTCGGATTGTCGACGTCGATATACACACGTTTGACGTCACCGACCTTGACGCCGTTGAACAGCACGAAGCTGCCGCGGCCGAGGCCCGAGGCCGAACCTGGAATGCGCACGCGCAGCATTGTCGTTTCGCCTCTGTCGCCGATCGCCGCGGTCCAATAGACGAAGGCAAAGGCCGCCAGGATCGCACCCAGCGTGAAGATGCCGACAATAATGTAGTTGGCTCTTGTTTCCATCGCCTCACTTATGGCTATGCGCGCGCCGCAAGATCAAGTTGCCGGGCGCGTTTTCCGCGGAAATAGGACTTCACCCACGGCTCCTCGCTCTTCAGCATATCGTCGATAGTGCCTTCGACCAGCACCCGCTTCTTGCCGAGCACCGCCACGTGGTCGCAAGCGGTGAACAGCGTGTCGAGATCGTGCGTGACCATGTAGACCGTCAGATCCATGGTGTCGCGAAGCTTGACGACCAACTCGTCGAATTCGGCCGCGCTGATCGGATCGAGGCCGGAGGTCGGCTCGTCGAGAAAGACGATGTCAGGGTCGAGCGCCAACGCGCGGGCGAGCGCCGCGCGCTTGATCATGCCGCCGGACAACTCGGACGGAAACTTCTGTGCGGCGTCGGCCGGCAACCCGACCAGCTCGATCTTGAGCAAGGCGAGCTCATCCATAAGCGCCCTGGGCAGGTCGAGATATTCACGCATCGGCACCTGCACGTTTTCCAGCACCGTCAGCGCCGAAAACAGCGCGCCATGCTGGAAAAGGACGCCGAGCCGCATGTCGATGCGCAGGCGGTCGGCGTCGCTCGCCTTGTCGACATCGACGCCGAACAGGCTGATCGTCCCCGATTGCTTCGGCATCAGCCCCAATATGGTGCGCAACAGCACCGATTTGCCGGCGCCCGAAGCGCCGACAAAGCCAAGAATCTCCCCGCGCTTGATGTCGAGCGAGAGCTTGTCGAGGATCAGCTTGCCGTCGATGGCCACGGTGACGTTGCGCACCGAAAGCACGATTTCGTCGTCGTTGGTATCCTGCGCTGTCGCTGCGCCGTTGCCGTTCGCCATCTCAGAACCCGATCGCTGCGTAGAACATGGCGAAAAGCCCATCGAGGATGATGACGACGAAGATCGACTTCACCACCGATGCGGTCACGTGCAGGCCGAGCGATTCGGCGCTGCCACCGACCTTCATGCCCTCGACCGAGGCAATGATACCGATGATCAGGGCCATGAACGGCGCCTTGATCAGGCCGGCAAAGATGGTGCTGAGATCGATGGCGACGCGCAGCCTGTCGATGAACGCGGCGGGTGGAATATCGGAATAGAGCCAGGCGGCGACGATGCCGCCGGCAAGCGCGGCGAAATTGGCGATGATGGTGAGGCACGGCAGCCCGATCACCAACGCGACGAGCCGCGGAAAGACCAGCACGCCGATCGGATTGAGGCCGATCACCTTCAGCGCGTCGACTTCCTCGCGCATCTTCATGGAGCCGATCTCGGCGGTGATGGCGCTGCCTGAACGTCCCGCGAGCATGATCGCCGTCATCAGCACGCCGAGCTCGCGCAGGATCAGCACCCCGACCAGGTCGACGACGAAGATGTTGGCGCCGAAATAGCTGAGCTGGTAGGCGCCCTGCTGGGCGACGATGGCGCCGACAATGGCCGACATCAGCACCACCACCGGTATCGCGCCGACGCCCATGCGATCGATTTGGTTGAAGATCGCGGCCAGGTTGACCGCGTGGCCGCGGCCAAGCTTCATCTGCGCGCCGCGGATCGTGGCGCCGAGGATGTTCATCGAAGCGAGGAAATCGTCGCGCATCTCATAGACTCGCCGGCCAACCAGCTCCAGCGCGCGCAGGATGATGTTGGGCGGCCCGGACGGGCCCGATTCGGGCTCCCGGCGAACCGCATCGCCGACCGCGCCGAGCAGGATCGAGGCGATCTCGCTCTGCCCCTGCAAATGGACTTCGACGCCTTTCTTCTCGAAGGCGCTGGCCAGTCGGTCGATAAGCCAGGCGCCGGCTGTGTCCATCTTTTCGATGTGGGAAAGGTCGAGCATCAGCTGCTTTGCGCCGCTTTTCCCCTCGATCTTGCGCATGTCGGCATCGACCAGAGCCACGGTGCGCGTCGTCCACACACCGGAAAAGGCGCAGCCCAGCACGCCTCCTTCCTCGCCCACGGCAACGCGTGGCCGATGCTCGGCGTCCTTGGCCTCGCCGCTTGCGTCGCGTTTGCGAATGGTCAACATGGCGTCCTGTTTAGCGTGACCGGACTGGCGTGTCGATTTGCCTGCAGACTGGTGTCGCATAGCCGGAGAAGAAAATTATGGCGCGTGTCATTTCGGTCGAAATGGAGCGATTTCCGATCGCCGGCACCTTCACCATCTCGCGCGGATCCAAAACCGAGGCCGAAGTCATCACCGTAACGATCGCTGACGGGGGACGTTCCGGCCGTGGCGAATGCGTGCCCTACAAGCGCTACGGCGAAACCATGGAGGGAGTGCGCGCGGCCATCGAGGCGATGCACGATCCGATCGTCGCTGGCATCGACCGGACCGCCCTGCTTGCGGCCATGCCCGCGGGCGCGGCGCGGAACGCCATCGACTGCGCCCTATGGGATCTGGAAGCCAAGCTGACCGGCACGTCCGTGGCGGCGGCGATCGGGGCCCTTCCTGCCGAGCCACTGGAAACCGCCTACACCCTGTCGCTCGACACACCGGAGGCCATGGCCGCGCAGGCGCGCGCCAACGCCACGCGGCCCTTGCTCAAGGTCAAGATCGGCGGCGACAATGACATGGCCAGAATCCGCGCGGTGACGGAAGCCGCTCCCGAAAGCCGCATCATCCTGGATGCCAATGAGGGTTGGACCGACGAAAATGTCGAGGCGAACCTCGCTTTCGCCGCGCAGCACGGCATAGCGCTGGTCGAGCAGCCGCTGCCGGCGGGCAAGGACGACATCCTGCGCCGGATCGCGCATCCGGTGCCGGTCTGCGCCGACGAAAGCGTGCACGCCGCAAACGACCTCGATGCGCTGGTCGGCCTCTACGACGCCGTCAACATCAAGCTCGACAAGTCAGGCGGCCTGACGGAGGCGTTGAAGCTGCGCGACCGCGCGCGCGACCTTGGCTTCGGCATCATGGTGGGTTGCATGGTCGGCACCTCGCTCGCCATGGCGCCGGCAGTGCTCCTGGCGCAGGACGCGGACTTCGTCGATCTCGACGGCCCGCTGCTGCTTGCGCGCGATCGCGAGCCCGGCCTTGTCTACCGGGGATCGCTGGTTTCACCCCCTGAGCGGGTGCTTTGGGGCTGAGCGGGAAGCGAGGCCTATCAGCACCATGCCGATGATCGCGATCGGGATCATCGCCAGGAAACCGTCGACGCCAAGCCGCTCATAAAGGGGGCCGGAAGCGAGCGTCACCGCTGCCATGAAGAAGCCGTTGAAGAAATAGGCGATGCCTTGCGCGGCGCCCGTCCGCTCTTCGGAGACCGTCTCGCCGATCATCTTCTGCAGGCCGATCAACACCATCGCCACCGACACCGAATGCAGCGTCTGGACAAGGAAGAAGCCGGCGACGCCCAGGCCGAGCGGCCAGACCAGCGGAAAGGCGATCCAGCGCACGATCGAACCGATACCGGCGATCACCATCACCCTGACGACCGAGATGGACGCAAAAATACGGTTGAAAAACAGGAACATGCAGACTTCGGAGACCACGCCCCAAGCCCATAGCAGGCCAACGACGGAGTCGCCGATACCGATCGATTTCCAGTAGATCGAGACGAAGCCGTAGAGGAAGGCGTGGCTGGCGGTGATGATGCCGACGCCAAGCGTGAAATAGAGGAAATAGGCGTTGAACAGGCTCGGCGCCTTATGCTGGATCTCGGTTGCCGAAAGCGGCGAGGCCTTGCGCGGCCGCCCCATGCGTGGCGACAGCAGCGCCGTGACCAGGGCCGCGCCGAGCGCAAAGAAGATGATGACCGGAACCGCCCGCGGACCCGTGGCCGCCAGGATGAAGCCACCCACGACATTGGCGCCGAGATACGAGATCGAGCCCCATTTGCGCATCGCCGTGTAATTCGAGCCGAAGCGCCGCACGCCTGACAGCGCCAGCGAATCGGCCATCGGCGAATGCGGCGTCCAGACGATCGTCAGCAAAAGCGACACGGCGAGCACTATGGCGTAGGTGGCCGGCAGGAAATAGCCGGCGGAGACGACCATCGAGCCGGCGACCAATGCGATATAGACATTGGCGCGGTCATTCGCGCGGTCGGCGAACGCGGTCAGCACCGGCGTCGTCACGACACGCAGGAACATTGGCGCCGCCAGGATGACCGCGATCTGCTCGGCATGAAAACCTTTCGCCTGCAGCCAGAGCGGAAAATAAGGCAGATGGGTGCCCTGCGACACGAACAAGGTCGCGAAGATCAGGCTCATGCGCAGTTCGAAATGGCTTGGCTTGACAAGTTGTTCTGGCGATAGCGGCGGCAGCGACATGAATCGATCCAATTTCGCTGCATACGACACGCATGCAACGTGTCTCGATCCCTAACATGCAGCAAAGCGCGGCGGAACTGGCTGGGTCAATCGATCAAGAGCAAAGCTGTTGACGGACGGGCCTGGGAGCGAGCGCGGCTCGCGCCCCATGTCAGCGCGACCAGGGAAGCAGGCGGAACCGCGAAAAGGCAGCTGCATTCAAGCCGCCTGAGCCGCCCTGCCTTTCAGGTCGATGATGTCGACTGGCACCAGCACGTCGCTGCCTGCCGTGGTCTCAGGTAGGACATGCGCCCAAGTCAGGATCTCCATGCGGCCATCGAAATGCTCGACCACCGCCGTGCAGCTTTCCACCCAGTCGCCGGTGTTGATGTATTGCACGTCGCCATAGCTTTCGATCGCCGCGTGATGGATGTGGCCGCAGATCACGCCGTCGACATGCGAGCGCCGTGCCTCTTCTGAAAGCACGGTCTGGAACGAGCCGATGAAGTTCACCGCCTTCTTGACCTTGACCTTCGCCCATGACGAGAACGACCAGTAAGGCAGGCCGAGCAGGTGGCGCAGCTTGGTCACCACCCGATTGATCACCATCGCCGTGTCATAGGCATAGTCGCCGAGATAGGCGAGCCAGCGCTGGTTGTGCACCACCGTGTCAAACTGGTCGCCGTGGATAACCAGCAGGCGCCGGCCGTCGGCGGTCTCGTGGATGGCACGGTCGGCAACGACGATTCCGCCGAAATGCACGCCCTGGAACTGGCGGGCGAATTCGTCGTGATTGCCGGCGATGTAGGTGATCGAAGCGCCCTTGCGCGCCTTGCGCAGCAGCTTCTGAACCACGTCGTTGTGACTCTGCGGCCAGTGCCAGCTGCGCCGCAGCCGCCAGCCGTCGACGATATCGCCGACCAGATAGATGATTTCGGCGTCGTGATAGCGCAGGAAGTCGATCAGGAAATCGGCCTTGGCCGCTTTCGAGCCGAGATGCACGTCGGAAATGAACAGGGCGCGGAAAGTGCGGGGCTCTGGGTCTGACATGACGATTTTACCCTTTGCTTTCGCGTGCCTATGCCCCGATTCATGCAACAACCGTATGACGGTTGCGGTTGGTCCAGCCCAGGCGCTAGCTTGCGCGCAAGTCAATCAGGAGAAAACCGTCATGGATCTCGGCATTCGCGGAAAGAAGGCCATCGTCTGCGCCTCGAGCAAGGGACTGGGGCGCGGCTGCGCCATTGCACTTGCCGAAGCCGGCGTCGATCTCGTCGTCAACGGCCGCAACGCCGAACTCTTGGCCAAGACCGCCAAGGACATCCGCGACCGGTTCGGCGTCAAGGTCATCGAAGTTGCCGGCGACGTGTCGAAGCCGGACGTGCAGAAAGCGATACTCGCCGCCTGCCCCGATCCCGACATCCTCGTCAACAACAATGGCGGCCCGCCGCTGCGCGATTTTCGCGAGCTCGACCGCACAAAGATCCTCGAGGGCGTTACGCAGAACATGGTCACGCCGATCGAACTCGTCCAGGCGGTGATCGACGGCATGGCCAAGCGCGGCTTCGGCCGCATCGTCAACATCACCTCGCTGTCAGTCTATGTGCCGATCCCCGGCCTCGACCTGTCTTCCGGCGCGCGCGCCGGCCTGACCTCGTTCCTCGCCGGCGTGGCGCGCACGGTGATCGACCGCAACGTCACCATCAACAGCCTCTTGCCCGGCAAGCTCGATACCGACCGGCTGCGCGGCCCGCATGAGGCCGGCACCAAGGAAGATCCGGCCGCGGCCGCCGCGCGCAAGGCCCGCATCAGCGCCGACGTGCCGGCAAAACGGCTCGGCACGCCGGAGGAATTCGGTCAGATCTGCGCCTTCCTCTGCTCCGTCCATGCCGGCTACCTCACCGGCCAGAACATCCCGGTCGACGGCGGTCTCTACGTCAGCGCGTTCTGACCGCCGCCAATCCAATACGCCTGAGGCTTCCGAGCCAACCGTCTGGAATCGGTTGATTATTTTCGCTCCGGCATTGTGAAGGCCGGGGTCCGCGATTTGCCGTCGCGAAAACTCGTCGGCGCATGCTAAAAGGCTCCAAATCAGGAACAGAGGGAGGGCCGGATGGACGGCGAGAGCAAGAAAACGGCCCGGTCGGACCTCGACGAGGCCGCCCTCTTCTTCCACAAGCACCCGACGCCGGGAAAGCTCGAAATCCAGGCCACGAAGCCGCTCGGCAACCAGCGCGACCTGGCGCTTGCCTATTCGCCGGGGGTGGCCGCGCCCTGCCTCGAGATCCGCGACGATCCCGCCACCGCCGCCGACTACACCGCGCGCGCCAACCTCGTCGGCGTCGTTTCCAATGGCTCCGCCGTGCTTGGGCTGGGCAATATCGGTCCGCTCGCCTCCAAGCCAGTGATGGAAGGCAAGGCGGTGCTGTTCAAGAAATTCGCCGGCATCGACGTCTTCGACATCGAGATCGATGCGCCCGAGATCGACCGCATGGTCGAGACCGTCGCGGCGCTCGAACCGACCTTCGGCGGCATCAACCTCGAGGACATCAAGGCGCCTGAATGTTTCGAGGTCGAGGAGCGGCTGAAAGCCCGCATGGGCATCCCGGTCTTCCACGACGACCAGCACGGCACCGCGATCATCGTTGCAGCCGCGGTGCTCAACGGGCTGGAATTGGCCGGCAAGGCAATCTCCGACATCAAGATCGTCACGTCCGGAGCGGGTGCCGCGGCGCTCGCCTGTCTCAACCTTTTGGTCTCGCTCGGCGCCAGGGTCGAAAACATCTGGGTCACCGACCGTTTCGGCGTCGCCCACAAGGGCCGCGTCGAGGAGATGGATCGCTGGAAAGACCCGTATGTGAAGGATACCGAGGCGCGCACGCTGGCCGACGTCATTCCCGGCGCCGACGTCTTCCTCGGCCTTTCCGCCGCAGGCGTGCTGAAGCCGGAACTGCTGCAGCATATGGCGCCGAAGCCGCTGATCCTGGCTTTGGCCAACCCTAATCCCGAGATCATGCCGGAAGCGGCAAGAGCCGCGCGGCCGGACGCCATGATCTGCACCGGGCGCTCGGATTTTCCCAATCAAGTCAACAACGTGCTCTGCTTTCCTTACATCTTCCGCGGCGCGCTCGATTGCGGCGCCAGCGCCATCAACGAGGAGATGAAGATGGCGGCGGTCCGCGCCATCGCCGCCCTTGCGCGCGAGGAGCCATCGGATGTCGCGGCGCGCGCCTATTCCGGCGAGACGCCGATGTTCGGCCCCGATTTCCTGATCCCCTCGCCCTTCGATCCGCGCCTCATCCTGCGCATCGCGCCGGCGGTGGCCAAGGCCGCCTGCGACACCGGCGTCGCGACCCGGCCGATCGCCGACTTCGCCGCCTATATCGACAAGCTGAACCGCTTCGTCTTCCGCTCCGGCCTGGTGATGAAGCCGGTGTTCTCCTCCGCCAAGGCTTCAAGCGCCAAGCGTGTCATCTATGCCGACGGCGAGGACGAGCGCGTGCTCCGGGCGGCGCAGGTGGTGCTGGAGGAAGGCATCGCCGAACCGACCTTGATCGGTCGCCCGCATGTGGTGGAGGTCAGGCTGAAGCGCTACGGCCTGCGCATCCGGCCGGGCGTCGATTTCGCGCTGATCAACCCGGAGGACGATCCGCGCTATCGCCACTATGTCGACCTCCTGATCGAGCTGGCCGGCCGGCGCGGCGTGACGACGGAAGCCGCCCGCACCATGGTGCGTACCGACAACACGGTGATCGCGGCCCTGGCACTGAAGCGCGGCGACGCGGACGCCATGGTCTGCGGCCTCGAAGGCCGCTTCGAGCGGCATCTGCGCAATGTCACGCTGATCATCGGGCCGCGCGCCGGCATCAAGGATCATGACCTGTCGACGCTGTCGATGCTGATCTCGCAGCGCGGCATCATCTTCCTCACCGACACACATGTCTCGGTCGACCCGACCGCGGAGGAGATCGCCGAAATGACGGTGCTGGCGGCGGAGGAAATCCAGCGCTTCGGCATCGAGCCGAAGGCAGCGCTTCTGTCGCATTCGGATTTCGGCTCGCGCGATTCCCCTAGCGCGCTGAAGATGCGCCGCGCGGCGGAAATCCTCGGCCGCATCGCGCCCGGCTTGCAGTGCGACGGCGAAATGCATGCCGATACAGCACTTTCGGAGCATCTGCGCCAGCGCGTCTATCCGCATTCCAGGCTGAAGGGCGAAGCCAATCTGCTGGTCTTCCCGAACCTCGATTCGGCCAACATCACGCTGACGGCGCTGCGCGCCATGATGGACGCGCTGCATGTCGGGCCGATCCTGCTCGGCACGGACAAGCCCGCGCATATATTGACGCCGTCGGTGACCTCGCGCGGCGTCGTCAACATGACCGCGCTAGCCGTGGTCGAGGCGGCGCACAAGGCGCAGGCGGTGGTCGATCTGGGTTAGGGTGTGTTGAGGCCTCCCTAGGCAGGCGCGAAGCGGAAATGCCCCGTCCGCCTGAAGACAAAGAGCGTGTCCTCCTCGCGGGCGCCCCGGCCGATATTGTGGATGACCAGCGGGCGTTCCGGTGCCTCGGCCGAGCGATTGCTCGAGACGATGGCAATATGGGTAAGGTTGCCGGGCAGCATCTGGGTGACGAGATCGCCCGGCTGATAGTCGGCTGGATCGTCGCTGACGGCGAGCGAAGCCCCCCGCCGTTCGAAGAACACGGCGAGATTAGGCACTCTGCGGTGGTCGATGTTCGGATCGGTCGATTTCAAACCCCAGGCCTTGGGATAGGCGGAGAAATCGGCCAGCATGTCCTCATGCACCAGCTTTTGCAGGTCGAGCCGGAAGGCGTGGCGATAGGCTCGGATCACGACATCCGTGCACACGCCCCGGTCCTGCGCGACATCGCCGCCGGGATAGGGGATGCGGGTGTAAGTCGGATCGTAGAGCGTGGTGACGCCGATCTGCCTGCGCGCGGCATCGACCAGCCTGAAGGTCCATTCAGGCGTGGCGATCTTCGCCATCGCCTCAGGCGTGGCTTTTCTGGCCATCGCGTACGGCACGGCCAGGAACAGAAGGCCGAGCTGCAGCGCGCTTCGACGGGTAATCGGGATCATGCATCGCCCCTCTCTTGCAAGCCGAATTCGCGCAATTGGTCCCGCGCGAAAGCGTCTTTTTTAGGCTCTCGGCGTTTTGCGGCTGGCGACGGAGGTTGTGTTTCCGGTTGAAAACGTTTCACGCCGAATTGTCCTTGAGCTCGGTGGCTCCGACTCTGGCATAGTCGATTAACCACGGCAGCGTAGCTTCGGGTCGAACAGGCGATTTGGGGTTTCGGATGAAAGGCGCGGGGTTGAAGCTGACCCACCTGATGGCGCTGCTTGCAGCGCTTGCAGGCTCGGTCGTCGCCGTGACCGAGTCCGAGGCGGCCTCGCGCGCTTGCAGGCAGCTCGAAGCCGAACTCGCCGCGACACGCGGTGGCGGCGGAGGGCCGGGCATCGTGCGCAAATATGATGATGCCATCCAGCGCCAGCGCGAGCAGCTTGCCAAGGCCCGCAGTCGGGCGGGCGACGCCAATTGCGGCTTCACGCTGTTTTCGCGCAATGTCAGCCAATGCGCGGCGATCAATGCCTCGATCCAGCGCATGAACGCCAACCTCGACACATTGCAGGCCAAGCGCGAGCGGCTCGCCGACGGCGGCACGCGGCGCGACCGCAGCCGCATCCTGGCGGCGCTCGACGCCAATGGCTGCCGCGATGACGAGATCGCGCCGCGCCGCGCCCCGCTTCGGGAGGCGGCCCGCGACAATGGCGGCGGCAATCTGTTCGAGCAGCTTTTCGGCCGCCAGGACCAGCAGCTCGAAACGCCCGATGCCCCCGATATGCCGGACTCGGAGGTGCCTTCCGATGATCCAGGCGAGCGCAACATCCGCCGCGTCATCAACCAGCCGGACGGCATGGACCTGCCGCGACTGGGCGGCGAGTTCCACACCATGTGCGTGCGCACCTGCGACGGCTATTTCTTCCCGATGTCCAACGCGGCTTCCATCGGCGACTTCGAGCGCGACCAGAAGAATTGCGAATCGAGCTGCCCGGGCACCGAAATGCAGGTCTTCTATTCGCGGGGAATGGACGACGACTCTGGCTCGATGACCTCGTCGGCGACCGGTCAACCCTACAGCGAGCTGCCGACCGCCTATCTCTACAAGCAGGCCAATTATTCACGGCCGCCGACCTGCGGCTGCAACGCGCAAGCCGGCAACTTCACGATCATCGGCGGCAACCCGCCCAACCCCGAACAGTCGCAGCCCGACAGCGAAGCAGCGCCCTTCATTCCCGTGCCGGCGTCCAAGCCGGATCCCGGCGCCGATCCGGAAACGCTCGCCAATGCAGAGGGCGGGCTGGACCAGGCTGCGATCAAGCGGCTGACCACCAAGGTGCCGGTGTCGCCGGTCTCGGCGCTGCCGCCGGATCAGCGCAAGGTCAGGGTCGTCGGGCCAGCGTTCCTTCCCGACCCATCAGCGGCAATAGATCTGAAAGCTCCGGCCCCGAAGTCCGCCCGGTAAGGGCGAGCCTCAGCGGCATGAACAGCGGCTTGCCCTTGCGCCCGGTTGCTTCCCTGATCTTGCCGGTCCAGTCCTTCCACACCGTGCCGTTCCACGGTTCCTCCGGCAAAAGCTCGAAAGCCTGATTGAGGAAATCACGGTCATCGCCGGAAAACTCGGCCGGCTCCTGCGGGCCCTCGCTCAGGATTCGCCACCAGGCGACCGCGTCCGACAGGCGGTCGAGATTGCCGCGCACGGCCGTCCAGAACGGCTCGGCCTTGTCGCCGGAAATGCCCAGCACCATCAGCCGGTCGCGCGCTTCCTCGAACGACATATGATGGATCAGCGTGCGGTTGAGCACGAAGAGCTCGTCCGGGTCGAATTTGGAGGCGGACTTGGACGTCGCCGCCGGGTCAAAATGGCCGGCGAGCTCGTTGAGATCATGCGCGGCGGTGACATTTTCCGACGTACCGACCAGCACCGCCAGCGAAGCCACCGCCATCGGCTCGATGCCGTCCTCGCGCAGGCTTTCGATCGACAGCGCGCCGGTGCGCTTCGACAGCCCCTCGCCCGACACGGTGGTGAGCAGATTGTGGTGGCCGAAGACCGGCGGCTCGGCGCCGAGCGCCTTGAAGATGGCGATCTGCACGCCGGTGTTGGTGACGTGGTCGTCGCCGCGAATGACGTGGCTGACGCCCATATCGATGTCGTCGACCACCGAAGGCAGCGTGTAGAGATAAGTGCCGTCCTCGCGCACCAGGACGGGATCCGACAGCGAGGCGAGGTCGACGGTCTCCTCGCCGCGCACCAGGTCGTTCCAATGCACGTCGGTCCGTTCGGGCTGCAGCGGATCGCCGGTGAAGTTGGGCAGCAGGAAGCGCCAATGCGGCCGGCGGCCATCCGACTGGTATTCGGCCACCTGCTCCGGCGTCAGCGTCAGCGCCTCGCGGCCATAGACCGGCGGCAGGCCGCGCGTGCGACGCACCTTGCGGCGCAGATCAAGTTCTTCAGGCGTTTCGTAGCAGGCATAGAGCACCCGCGCCGCCTTCAGCCGCTCGACCGCAGCGTCATAAATCTCGAAGCGACGCGACTGGTACTCGGTGACATCCGGGAAGATGCCCAGCCAATGCAGGTCGTACAGGATGGAATCGGCATATTCCTGCTTCGAGCGGGCAATGTCGGTGTCGTCGAAGCGCTGGATGAAACGGCCCTTGTTGTTCATGGCGAAAAGCCAATTGAACAGCGCGGTGCGCGCATTGCCGATATGGATGCGGCCGGTCGGCGATGGGGCAAAACGTACAGTAACTGTCATGAGTGGGGCGTAGCGGATGCTTTTGGTGTTGACAAGGCGCGCCCCCGCGCGAACGCAACAGATAGTGCAAGCCAGCTAAAATGAAAAGCCGACGGCCCGACACGGCTTCGCGGCAGACTGATAAACCGCGTCAAGTGCCTGCGAACCCAAGCTTCCTATGTCCCCGTTATCCACATATGTGACACACAAGATGTTGGGGTCACAAAAGCTACAAAAACGAATCCTTGACGGGTCGGAACGAGTCGCTTTTTATAGGCCATGCGCTCCTGTTGCGGGCGCGACCGGAGAGTTTCGAGCCCGGTCTTTTTTCCCGGATTTTGTGCGTTTTGCCCGGATTTCCGCCTGTTCACGAGGCCGGCGGAGGCGTGGGGATCTTTAGGGCTTGGGTGGGCGAAAGGGAGAATTGTCGGTCTGGAAAAAATGATCTGTTAACACTATATTTAGTGTTTGCAGGCAGGCTCGACGCTAGATAGTGTGAACCTCCCTCTACGGAGGGAATCGACAAAAGTTTCAGTTTAGGGACCCGCAAGGGTCGGCCTGCAGCCCGGGCGGATGCTTGGGAAAGCGTCTTGCTGTCTGCGTGCCGGCACTTGCGACGAGGAGAGTGCCGGCGTCGCCCGCGATGCCGGCAAACGGCGGACTGCGCTTTTCGCCATGTGGGGCAGCAATCCCTGGGGAAAAGCGCTATATATAGACACAAAGGAACGGGACCAATGCGCATCGAGCGTCGCTTCACCAAGCCAGATCAGTCTGCCTATGCGGAGATCGAATTCCGCAAGGCTTTGTCGGAGATCAAGAATCCCGACGGCTCGGTGGTGTTCCGCCTCGATAACATCGATGTGCCAGCGCAGTTCAGCCAGGTCGCGGCCGACATCCTGGCGCAGAAATATTTCCGCAAGGCCGGCGTGCCCGCGCGCCTGAAGAAGGTCGAGGAGAACGACGTCCCCTCCTTCCTGTGGCGCTCGGTGGCCGACGAGGCTGAGCTCGCCAAGCTGCCCGAGGCCGAGCGCTATGGTTCGGAAACCGACGCCCGTCAGGTCTTTGATCGCCTCGCCGGCACCTGGACCTATTGGGGTTACAAGGGCGGCTACTTCAAATCCGAGGACGACGCGCGCGCCTTCCGCGACGAGCTCGCCTATATGCTGGCCACCCAGCGCGTCGCGCCGAACTCGCCGCAGTGGTTCAACACCGGCCTGCACTGGGCCTACGGCATCGACGGCCCGAGCCAGGGCCACTTCTATGTCGACCCCTTCACCGGCAAGCTGACCAAGTCGAAGTCCTCCTACGAGCATCCGCAGCCGCATGCCTGCTTCATCCAGGGCGTGCAGGACGATCTCGTCAACGAGGGCGGCATCATGGATTTGTGGGTGCGCGAGGCGCGCCTGTTCAAATACGGCTCCGGCACCGGCTCGAACTTCTCGATGCTGCGCGGCGAAGGCGAAAAGCTTTCCGGCGGCGGCCGCTCGTCCGGCCTGATGAGCTTCCTCAAGATCGGCGACCGCGCGGCGGGCGCCATCAAGTCGGGCGGCACGACGCGCCGCGCGGCGAAAATGGTCATCGTCGACGCCGACCACCCGGATATCGAGGACTTCATCGACTGGAAGGTCAACGAAGAGCAGAAGGTCGCCTCGCTGGTGACCGGCTCCAAGATCGTCAAGAAGCATCTCGAAGCCATCATGAAGGCCTGCGTCAATTGCGAAGGCCATGACGACGACTGCTTCGATCCGGCTTTGAACACCGCGCTGAAGCGCGAGATCAAGGCGGCCAAGAAAGACGCCGTGCCGGAGAACTACATCTACCGCGTCATCCAGTTCGCCCGCCAGGGCTACACCTCGATGTCGTTCAAGACCTACGACACCGACTGGGATTCGGACGCCTACCTCACCGTCTCCGGCCAGAACTCCAACAACTCGGTGTCGCTGAAGGACAATTTCCTGCGCGCCGTCGAGGCCGATGGCGACTGGCAGCTCACCGCCCGCAAGGACGGCAAGGTGCTGAAGACGCTGAAGGCGCGGGACCTGTGGGAAAAGATCGGCTACGCCGCCTGGGCTTCCGCCGATCCGGGCCTGCATTTCAACACGACGATGAACGACTGGCACACCTGCGCTTCCGCCGGTGCGATCCGGGCCTCCAACCCGTGCTCGGAATACATGTTCCTCGACGACACGGCCTGCAACCTCGCCTCGATCAACCTTTTGCCCTACCGGCGCGAAGACGGCACGATCGACATCGCCGCCTACGAGCATACCGTTCGCCTGTGGACCGTCGTGCTCGAAATCTCGGTGATGATGGCGCAGTTTCCGTCCAAGGAGATCGCCAAGCTCTCCTACGACTACCGCACGCTCGGCCTCGGCTACGCCAATATCGGCGGCCTGCTGATGACCTCGGGCATCCCTTACGACTCCGACGAGGGCCGCGCGATCTGTGCAGCGCTCACCGCCATCATGACCGGCGTTGCCTATTCGACCTCGGCCGAGATGGCCGCCGAGCTCGGCGCCTTCCCGGACTATGACCGCAACGCCCAGAACATGCTGCGCGTCATGCGCAATCACCGCCGCGCCGCTTACGGCGACAAGGACGGCTACGAGAAGCTCGCCGTCAATCCGGTGCCGCTGGTCGCTGCCGACCTGAAGCAGCAGGCTTTGGCCGAGCATGCGCGCGCCGCATGGGACCGCGCCATCGAACTCGGCGAGGAACATGGCTACCGCAACGCGCAGGCGACCGTGATCGCGCCGACCGGCACGATCGGTCTGGTCATGGATTGCGACACCACCGGCATCGAGCCCGACTTCGCGCTGGTGAAGTTCAAGAAGCTCGCCGGCGGCGGCTACTTCAAGATCATCAACCGCGCCGTGCCGGAAGCGCTGCGCACGCTGGGCTACTCCGAAAGCCAGATCGCCGAGATCGAGGCCTACGCGGTCGGCCACGGCAACCTCAACCAGGCGCCCGGCATCAACCCGTCCTCGCTCAAGGCCAAGGGCTTCAGCGACGAGAAGATCGCGGCGCTGAATGCGGCGCTGAAGTCGGCCTTCGACATCAAGTTCGTGTTCAACCAGTGGACGCTCGGCGCCGACTGGGTGAAGGAGACGCTCGGCTTCACCGACGAGCAGCTCGGCGACATTTCCTTCGAGATGCTGCCGGCTCTCGGCTTCTCGAAGAAGGACATCGACGCCGCCAACATTCATGTCTGCGGTGCCATGACGCTCGAAGGCGCGCCCTTCCTCAAGGCCGAGCATCTGCCGGTGTTCGATTGCGCCAGCCCCTGCGGCAAGATCGGCAAGCGCTCGCTGTCGATCAACAGCCACATCCTGATGATGGCGGCGGCGCAGCCCTTCATCTCGGGCGCTATCTCCAAGACCATCAACATGCCGAACGAGGCGACCGTAGAGGACGCCAAGAACGCCTACATGCTGTCGTGGAAGCTGGCGCTGAAGGCCAACGCGCTTTATCGCGACGGCTCGAAGCTCTCGCAGCCGCTCAATGCCTCGCTGCTCGCCGATGGCGAGGAGGACGAGGACGAGGCGGTCGAGCAGCTGATCGCCGCGCCCGCCGCGCAGCGCGCCGTGCAGGTGACGGAAAAGATCGTCGAGCGCGTCATCGAGCGGCTCTACCGCGACCGCGAGAAGCTGCCGAACCGCCGCAAGGGCTACACGCAGAAGGCCGTCGTCGGCGGCCACAAGGTCTATCTCAGGACCGGCGAATTCGACGACGGCCGCCTCGGCGAGATCTTCATCGACATGCACAAGGAAGGCGCTGCCTTCCGCGCCATGATGAACAACTTCGCCATCGCCATCTCGCTCGGCCTGCAATACGGCGTGCCGCTCGACGAATATGTCGAGGCCTTCACCTTCACCAAGTTCGAGCCGGCCGGCATGGTGCAGGGCAACGACGCGATCAAGAACGCGACGTCGATCCTCGACTATGTGTTCCGCGAGCTTGCCGTCTCCTATCTCGGCCGCCACGACCTCGCCCATGTCGACCAGTCGGACTTCGACAAGACCGCGCTCGGCCGCGGCATCACCGAAGGCAAGGCGACGCCCTTCTCCAAGGGCCTCTATCGCGGCGCCTCGCCGGTGAAGCTGGTGTCCGCTGCCGGTTCAGACCCGAAGGGCTTCGGCGGCTCGGGGCCGTCGACCGCCCCTGCCCGCGCGGCGCCCACGGCCTTCTCAGGCTCCAACGTGCTGGCGCTGAAGCCGGCCAGCGACGAGGCCATCGCCTACAAGCGCGACTATGAGGAGCGCGCCAGGGAACTGGCCGAGGATATGGTGGAAGAGGAAGCCGAAGCCGCCGGCGGCGCGGAAGCCCTCTTCACCGACGCCGCGGCTAACGAGGCCGCCGAGGCAAAGAAGCTCGCCGCGACAAGGCGCCAGCAGTCGCTGCTGCAAGGCTACACCGGCAACGAATGCTCCGAGTGCCACAACTTCACCATGGTCCGGAACGGCACCTGCGAGAAGTGCGACACGTGTGGAAGCACGAGCGGGTGCAGCTGAGAGCGGATCACATCTAGGCAAATTACTGACTTAGATTTCCCGGACGCTAGGCGTTCGGGAAATTAAAATAAGAACAAAACAAAAACAAAGACATAAAGACATTAGCCGGGCCGCCTTCCGGGCAACAACTAGGCCGCAGGACAGATGATTGAGAATCAGCACACCAATTTTCCTCCGCTAGCGGTGATTGGGTAAAATCGTGGCAACCTCTCTTAATCTAACTCCAACCGACATCCTCACCACAATCTTGGTAATTATTACCGGTATATACGCTTGGTTGACATATAGTATAGCAAGATCAAATAGAATGATGGTCATCGAGGTTCAGAAGCAGATTGAGGTTCAAACAAGACCGATAATTTCCTTCAACATCGAAATTCACCATCATACGATTTTTGTCGTCCGAATATGGAATAACGGCTCATCTCCTGCAGTGAACCTAAAATTGTCTATCGACAAGGACTTCTATCGATTTGGCGAAATTAAGGGAGAATCAAAGAATATTGCCGATATGTATATTTTTAAAAATATACTACCGACACTTGCGCCAAGAGATGGCTTTTGGATTGATCTTTGCACCGGCCCAGAGGTTGGCAAAGAACTCAACGGGAAAATAATCACGCCGGACAAATTCACTATAGAAGCTTCATATAGTTATGGGGAGCGTAAATATACTGAACACTTCGCTGTAGATCTTAGAGCGTACTTTTACACGTCGGGCCAGAAGAGAATACCTGAGCAGCTCGAAAAAATAGCGAAATCGCTCGATCAATTGGCAAAATCGAAGCAGCTATAGGCATCATGATCGACCACATCACCATCGAGGTGAGCGACCTCGACAAGAGCAAGCTCTTATACGAAAAGGCTTTTTCGCCCTTGGACTACAGCCTCTCCTTCGGCAAGGAAGGCGTCTTCTGGGCCTTCAGTATCGGCAATGGCTGCCTGTTCGAGATCCAGCGCACGGGCGAGAAGCCGCCGCTCACCCATCTCCATGTCGCCTTCCGGGTGAAGAGCAAGGCCGAGGTCGACGCGTTTCATCGCGCGGCGATCGCGGCGGGCGCCGCCGACAATGGCGCGCCCGGGCCGCGTCCGGACTATGGCCCGAATTACTACGCCTGCTTCGTGCTCGATCCGGACGGTTATAATATCGAGGCGATGATCAACGAGGCGTAGTGTGGCACGGTGTCCTCCGCTTCGTCATTCCAGGGCGGAGCAAGGAGCGAAGCGACGCGCGCAGACCCTGGAATCCATTCCGTTACATCAACGCGTTGCAACGGTTCAGAATTCTGCGCCGTTGCGCCCTACGATAAAGGTCACGGCATGGATCCTCGGGTCTGCGCGCGTCGCTTCGCTCCTTGCTCCGCCCGTGGATGACGAAGGCGTGCGATGCCCGATTCTTCAACGGAGCGGCCTTCCCTGGAGCACTCCTCTCCGGCCGCC
Organism: Mesorhizobium sp. B2-8-3; assembly: GCF_006440815.1. Classification (NCBI taxonomy): domain Bacteria; kingdom Pseudomonadati; phylum Pseudomonadota; class Alphaproteobacteria; order Hyphomicrobiales; family Phyllobacteriaceae; genus Mesorhizobium; species Mesorhizobium sp. B2-8-3. The sequence continues at coordinate 39,892 of NZ_VFTW01000003.1, read as the reverse complement.
TCCAGAAGAAATCCTAATCCGCGTCGGCCACCATCTGCCCGCCGCCCAGCCAGGCGCGCCACTGCCGCTCGTCGCCATGGAAGACGTTGAGGTCGATGCGGCCGCTTACGCCATGCGACAGGCCGGAGCCGGAATACTGCCAGAACAGCCACCTGCGGCCCGGATAGACTTTTGACGGGTGCGCCGCCACCGCGCGCAGCCAGAACGGATAGTCCAGGAAGGCGCCGCGCAGGTTGTCGCGATAGAAGTCGGGGCTGGTGTAGATGATGGGCCGCTGGCCGTAGTGGCGCTCCAGCTTGTCCATGAACACCTGCATTTTTTCCAGCACCTTTTCGCGCGATGGCCGGCGCTTGCAGGAGGAATCGCCGTTCCACTCGACGTCGATGACCGGCGGCAGCGCGCCATCGACCTTCGGCACGTTGCGGATGAACCAGTCGGCCTGCTCGCCGGCGGTGCGGCACCAGTAGAAGAAATGATAGGCGCCGCGCTTCAGCCCGGCAGCATCGGCGTTGCGCCAATTCTTCATGAACATCGGGTCGAGATGGTCGCCGCCGTCGGTCGCCTTGATATAAGCGAAGTTGGCGCCCTGGGCGCGCAGCTTCTGCCAGTTGATGTTGCCCTGCCAGCGCGAGACGTCGACGCCGTGAACGGCAAGATGGCGAGGCGAAGAGCGGCCGAAATTGATCGGCTTGGCGTCGCGGAACGCATAACGGGTGACCGGGCCGGCGAGCATAGCGGGCGCCGCGCGCGACAGCCGCTTCGGCGGCGAGACGAGCGCTGCCTCCTGCACCGGCGGCTCGACGCTGTCCGGCAATTCGGTCGCGGGAAAATTCACCGTCTCCTCCTCGGCAAGGCCGAAGGGGCGAGTGTCCTCGTCGTCAGGGCGCGCGTTACCCTCGTCGAGCAACGGCGCCGGCGGCTTGATGCGCGCGGCGCCCGACATCGACGCGGTCTCGACCGTTCTTTCGGTGACGGCGGTCCTTACGCCCTTCGACACCGGCGCGCTCGGCCGCACGACCGAGCTCGTCGTCTCGTTGGACGGCATCTGCAAGGCATCGACGCCCGACGTGGACGAGCAGCCGGCAAGGCAAAGCGATGCGAGCACGAAACTGACGACGCCAAAAATCCGCATCTTTGACCTGTACGCAAAACAAAACAGACCGAAGGCAGGAACAGCGCCGCCGGAACCCCCATTCCTAATGAGAAATTACCAACAAAGTTTGAATCAAAATTTACCTTTGGCGCTACCGCATGATTCGGAGTGGCGCCGAAGCGGTTCTCGGTTAGCGCCTGAACACGCCGATCATCGGCCCGAGATTCCAGAAATCGTCGTTGCGGCCGATCGCGGGCGCATAGAGGCTCGAGATCGAGCCGTCGAGGAAGAGCGCGTTCGGGCAGCCGAGCTGGTCGCGGAACAGCCGCGCGAATTCGTGAAAGGTCACGACATCGTCCGAGATCGCGAAGACCGTGACCCCGTCGGCGCGCACGCCCACGCCGTCGCGGATCTTGCGCGAGGTGCCGTCGTAACGGAATTTCGGATGCAGCTTGCCGTCGATGACCAGCATCGGCCCGGACTGCGTGGCGTAATCCACGCGCGGCGGACGCTTGAGGTAATCCTTGGTCGCGCGAACGCCGGCCTTGCCGGCGCTGAGATAGAAGATGCCGTTGGGCTGCATGGAGAAATTGCCGGTTCCCGATCCGGTCTTCGCCGACGTGATCTGCTCGCCGCGTTCGACATAAAGCCCGACCGGCGCGAGGTTCGGATGATACATGCCGGCATTGATGCCGAAGAGCAGGGTACGCCCCGTCGCCTGCTGCGCGCTGCGCAGATTATGCAGCGACCGATAGAAATCGCCGTCCTTGTTCTTCCAGAACAGCTCGATGGAAAAATGCTCCGGATCGGCTTCGCAAATCAGATAGGCCGCGTTCTCGAAAGTCTGATTGCGGCAGGGCGGCAGCGCCGCCAGCCATTGGCCGAGCCCCATGCCGGCGCCAATTGCCGCCGGCGCCGCCGATTTCACCAGCGTCGCCAGCAACGACAAGGATTGCAGCAGAGTCACAAGATCCATCAGCGCACCCGAGCGTCGGCGTCGATACAGCGGATTGGGTCGAGACTCTACACAAGCCAGCCGGTGGCGACGCCGATCAGCAGCACCACGCCGAGCAGGCCGCGATAGATGACGAACGGCCAGGCGGAGAAGCGCTCGAGCACCCGCATCAGCCCCCAAATGGCAAAAAAAGCCGAGATCGAGGCGACGACGAGGCCGACGGCCAGGATCGACCAGCCATGCGCGTCGAGATGCACCTTGTGCAGTTCATAGAGCTCCTTGAGGCCGGCCAGCGCGATGGCCGGCAAGCCGAGCAGGAACGACAGGCGCGCCGCCTCCGGCCGGGCAAAGCCCAGCCCCATCGCCGCCGTCAGCGTCGAGCCCGAGCGCGAGACGCCGGGAATAAGCGCGCCGACCTGGGCGATGCCCACCAGCAGCGCGTCGAGGATCGATGCCTGGCGCAGCACGAGCTTGTGGCTGGCGAAGATTTCGGCGAGCGCCAAAAGGATCGCCATGGCGATGCAGGCCCAGCCGATGACGGCGAGCCCGCGCAAGGGCGAATTGCAGGCGTTGAGCACGCCGGAAAGCGCAAGGCCGGCAATGACGATCGGGACGGTGGCAAGCACGATGCTGATCGCGAGGCGGAAATAGCGATCGCCGAAATCGCGGCGCGAGATCGCCGACAGCGATCCGAACAGCACGTCCCTGACATCGCTCCAGAAATAGCTGATCACCGCCGCCAGCGCCGCCAGCTGCATGGCGGCGGAGAAGGCCGAGCCGGGGTCCTGCCAGCCCAGCACGGCCGGCACGATGCGCATGTGCGCCGTGGATGAGATCGGCAGCAATTCGGTGATGCCTTGCACGATGCCGAGGAACGCCACCTTGGCGTAACCCAGGCCGACAAAGCCGGTATCCAGTCCTTGCGTGCAGACGTCGGTCATCCCGGTCCTTTCCCCGTGCCCCGGCCGTCCTCCGGGGCAAAAAGTGAATCGTCATCGAAAGCCCATCGGGGACAGGCTTAGCCTCACGACAGCGTGATTCCAACTCACGGATTTGTAAGGTGCCGCTAATCCTGCTTGACAACACGCGACATCATATTATTCTCCTCTAATCTTACACTGTAAGGCAAATCGGAGGAGCATCCCATGTCGACCGCCGCCCTCTCGGAACTGCAGCCAGTCGTGCCGCCGCAAATGCACGTCCCGGACATCGCGATCGAGGCGGTGTCGCGCGATTTCAGCCGCGCCATCGAACGCGCCGAAGTTGCTGCCTGGCTCGACCTTTACGAGGCGGCGCCCGCCGATTTCGCGGCACGGCAAGGCTTGTCGATCGCCAAGGACGGCGACCTTGTCTGGACCACCTGCACGACGATCCCTTTCATCCATTTCAACTGCGTGAAGAATATCGGCGTCGATGGCCCGGCGACGGAAGAACAGGTCGATGCGCTGCTCGCGCACTACCGCGCGGCCGGCATCGTGCGACCGTGGTTCTATACCAATCCGCACACCGAGCCATCGCGGCTGAGATGCTGGCTGGAAGCGCGCGGGATGCAGCAGCAAAGCGGCTGGGAGCGCATCTTTCGCGACGCGACGCCGCTGCCGGACGAGCCGCTTTTCCCGGGCGACCCGCTGATCCCAGTCGACGATCTGGCGATCGAGGAGGTCACACCCAAGACAGCTTCGGAATGGGCTTCTTTCATCGATGCCAAATACAGACTTCCCACCTCGCCCTGGCTCACGGCGCTTGTCGGTCGTAAGGGCTGGCGTCATTACATGCTGAAACGCAAGGGCGCGGTCGCCGCCGTGCGCTCGCTGTTCATCTCAAACAGCACCGCCTGGAGCGGCATCGACGCGCCGGTGCCGGGGATCATGGCGCCGAGCTTCGATGTTGATGCCATGCTCGGCGAAAGGCTGGTTCGCGACGGCATCGCCGCCGGCGCGAAACTGTTTGTGGCCGACATCGAGGCGCCGCGCCCCGACCGCGATGGACCGGCCTATCGCAACTACGACCGGCTCGGCTTCAGGCTCGCCTATTTGCGCAGCCACTACAGTTACTTACCCGCGAATTCGAGCTGACCATTTTCCGCGGAGTTGCCTCAACGGTACAACCACTGCTTCAGGCAGCTTCTTGCCACAACATGCGCTGGCGGCACCGAAGCCTGGTCGATGCGAGAATCCTCGCCCGCCCTGTCGCGAGCCTTTTCCAGAAGCAGGCGAAGCTCGGCCGGGCGCACGCGGTCGCGCGCCATCACGAGCTGGACCATCGGGTCGTTCAAAAGCTCGTCCAGGGTGTTGATGCTCTCGCTCATCCGTCGCCTCCTCGATGCCTTCCCGCATGGCGCTTAGATAGGCAGCCAATGATGGCCCGCCAATGACGCTTTGCCGGCTATCTCGTGAATCCAAGATGAAATTTTTGTGCAGGCCTGCGTCGCAATGACTCAGGCCGGCGGCGCGCCTTCATGTTGCGGCAAGCCATCGTCGAGCATCAGCCAGGGCTGCTTCGAAGCAGTCCAGAAATGCATGTCGGGCTTGAACAGCGACGGATCGTCGAGCGAGCCGGACGTGACGCCGAGAATGCCCCTGGAGTCGCGGCGCGAAAACATCGTCGTGCCGCACACCGGACAGAAGCCGCGCTGGAGGTCGGGCGTGGAATTGATCGTCGCCACCGGCCCCTCGATCGTCACGTCGTCGATGCGGAACAGAAGCCGCGCGTTGAAGGCGGCGCCGATCGCCTTCTGGCAGATCCGGCAATGGCAAACCCGTTCGTTGACCGGCTCGGCATCGGCCCGATACCGCACCGCGCCGCACAAGCAACCGCCCTCATACTTCGCCATGATAAGCATCCTGTTCGCGAGTATCGGAACGCTCTAGCCGCCGGCATGGCGGCGTCAATCAAAAAGCTTTGATGGGACGCGATCGCTAACGGTGATAGGCCAGCCCCGGACGAGAGATCAATGGCGCTTGGCCTGGACGAGATAGGCGTCGATCGTGGTCTCGCCCAGCCATTTGGCGGCTTCGAGCCGGTGCAGCCCCTCGACCAGAACGTGACGCGTGCCGTCGTGCCGCACCTGGATCGGCGTCTTCATGCCGTTTTCGAGAATATCCTCGGCGAGATGCCGCACGGTTTCGGGGTGCAGCGTCTTGCGGCGCGCCGTCGGCACGTAGATGTCGTCGACCTTGACCTTTTGCACACGCAGCATGTCGGCTCCCCGTGGGAAATCTTGCGCCAGGGTCTGTCGAGATTCAGGTCAGGCCGAGCCGGGAAAGGCGGTTCCCGAGAACCGGAGCGGAGCGTACTTGAAGTACGTGAGCACCGGAAGCGCGGGAAATTGCCATTCGCAGGCCGGCCTCGCCTGAAATATCGATGGACCCTAGGATGAGATAGTCCGTTTGCCGGACATCGCCAAGCGCAAGTGCGGGCTGGCCCGACGCTTTCCATTTGACGCTTGGCCGGCCGATGGTCTCAATGGCGGCCTCGTGATCTCAGGTGTTCCTTGACGCAACTGCCCACCGAATTCCCCGATTTCGGGCTGACGCCCGAGCAGCGCCGCGAGGCGGTGCGCGGCCATTACTACGAATGGCCGGGCATGGATGGCTCGAGCGGCGAGATCTGGTGCTACAGCGGCCGCTTTTCCTATCGCCCGGGCGAAACGGTGACGCTGCATGTGAGTTCGACGGCGCCGCAATTCGGCATGGTCATCGTCCGCGATGGCGGCAGCGAGACCAAGGTCTTCGAGAAGACAGGCCTGTCGGCGCGCTGGCAGGACACGCCCGACCAATGCTCGGTCCAAGGCTGCGGCTGGGAGGCGTCGTTCGAATTCCGTGTCGGCGACGATTGGCCGTCAGGCGCCTATCGCGTGACGCTCTCGGCCGAGGGCCGTGGCGGCAAGCCGATCCACAGCCAACATCTCTTAATCGTCACACCCCTGCCCGGACGCAAGCCCGGTCGCCTGCTGCAGGTCGCCGCCACCGGCACGTGGCTCGCCTACAACACATGGGGCGGCTCGAACCACTATCAGGGCATCACCGGCGCGAACCGCGACCAATACGCGACGATGGTGTCGACGCAGCGTCCCTGGTGCCGCGGCTTCATCGTGCTGCCCAAGGATGCGCCGCGCGTGCCGCTCGAAGTCGCGGTGCCGCCGAAGGCCGTGCCGCGTTACCCGCATATGGAATGGGCTTTCGCCACCGGACATTCGAAGAAATACGCCTCTTCCGGCTGGGCGAGCTATGACAGCCATTTCTTCCGCTTCGCCGAGCGCGCCGGCTATGCGGTCGACCTTGCCAGCCAGCACGAACTGCATTTCTCGCCCGAAATCCTCGACGGCTATGACTGCGTCGTCTTCGTCGGCCATGACGAATACTGGACCTGGGAGATGCGCGACGCGGTCGACGCCTATGTGACCAGCGGCGGGCATGCGGCGCGCTTTGCCGGCAATTTCATGTGGCAGACGCGGCTGGAGGACCAAGGCCGGCGCCAGGTCTGCTACAAATACAAGGCGCGGGCGGAAGACCCGGCCTATCGCGGCGGCGACGTCACCCGCGCCACCAACTCTTGGGAAGCGCCGGAGATCGGCCGTCCCGGCAGCGCCACCTTCGGCCTCAATGCGACCAGGGGCGTCTATGCCGGCTGGGGCGGCTGCGCGCCGCGCGGCGTGCGCGGCTTCCCGGTCTATCGGCCCGAGCACTGGGCCTTCGCCGGCACCGGCATCTATTATGGCGACCTGCTCGGCGCCGACAGCCATGTCTATGGCTACGAGGTGGACGGGCTCGATTTCGAGATCCGCGGCGGCCTGCCCTACCCGACCCCGGACAGCGGCGCGCCCGAAGGCCTGCAGGTGCTGGCCGTCGGCATGGCGAGCCAAGTCGAGGAAAGCGCCGATATCCCAATCGAGGACCAGTTCCTCACCGACGAGGATGGCCGCTTCACCGCCGAGACGCTGTTCGGCGAGGCAAGCGACGCCAATCTCGACAAGGTCAAGCGCGGCAACGGCATGATCGTCAATTTCCCGCGCGGCAAGGGCGAGGTCTTCCACGCCGGAAGCTGCGAATGGGTCGCCGGCCTGCTAAGGCAGGATCCAATGGTCGAACGCGTGACCAAGAATGTCCTCGACCGCTATCTCGGAAAGTCCTGACATGCCGAAACTGGAAGTGCAGCCCTCTCCCGACGCCGAAGCACGGCCGCCATCGCATCTGTTTTATCTCTCCAGCCTGCGCCGGCCGCTGGTCGACCGCGCGGAAGGAATCTATTTCTGGACGCAGGACGGCCGCCGCTTCATCGACGGATCGAGCGGGCCGATGGTGGCCAATATCGGCCATTCCAACCGCAACGTGCTCGATGCCATGAAGCGGCAGATGGACAAGACCACCTTCGCCTACCGGCTGCATTTCGAGAACGAGCCGGCCGAGGAACTGGCGCGGGAATTGGCCGGCAAGCTGCCTGAAGGCATGGACCGCATCTTCTTCGTCTCCGGCGGTTCTGAAGCGACGGAATCCTGCATCAAGCTCGCCCGGCAGTGGGCGGTCGCCACCGGCCAGCCCAAGCGCTGGAAAGTAATCACCCGCTTCCCCTCCTATCACGGCGGCACACTGGGCTCGCTTTCGATCACCGGCGACGACGCGCTGGCTGAAACTTTCACGCCGATGATGCGGGTGATGCCGACCGTGCCGGCGCCGACCGCCTGGCGCGACCGCGACAATCTCTCGATCGAGCAGCGCGGCATCCGCTATGCCGACATGCTGGAGGAGAAGATTCTCGCCGAAGGCCCGGAAAGCGTTTTAGCCTTCATCATGGAGCCGATCGGCGGTGCGGCAACGGCTGCCCTTGTCGCGCCCGACAGCTATTATCCGCGCATCCGCGAAATCTGCGACCGCTACGGCATCCTTCTGATCCATGACGAGGTGATGAGCGGCGCCGGCAGGACAGGCAAGTTCCTCGGCGGCGACCACTGGAACTGCAGGCCCGACATCGTCGCTCTTTCGAAGGGCCTGGGCTCAGGCTACGCGCCGCTCGGCGCTCTGGCAGCACCCATGCGCCTGGTCGAGCCGCTGCTGGCCTCCGGCGGCTTCCAGCATGGCCACACCTATGCCGGCAATCCGCTTGCCTGCGCCGCCGGTCTCGCCGTGCTTGGCGAGATGGACCGGCTCGATCTCATCGCCAACGCCGCCGCCATGGGTGACGTGCTGATGGCGGAGTTGAAGGCGCTGCAAAAGCGCTTCCCCTTCATCGCCAACATGCGCGGCAAGGGCCTGCTCACCGGCGCCGAAATGGTCGCCGATCCGGAGACGCTGAAGCCGATCGACTCGGCCAGCAAGGCGACGCAGCGCCTGCTCGACCACGCCTATGCGCGCGGCCTCATCATCTATGGCCGCAAGGTCAAGGGCGGTATCGACGGCGACAATTTCATGGTGGCGCCGCCGATGATCATTACAGCCGAGCAGATCGGCGAGATGATCGCCATCATCGGCGACTCGTTGAAGGCGCTGGCGGAGGAACTCGACCTGCCGGTGGAAGGGTGAGGCCGGGCAACGTTTGAGCCATCCTGAGATGTTTGCAATCGTTCGCACCCCCCTCTGGCCTGCCGGCCATCTCCCCCGCAAGGGGGGAGATCAGCTGTGTTTTTCGCTTTCGCCATTTTTCAGCGCCGCAGAATTGGCGGCAAGGCCAAAACTGCCAATCTCCCCCCTTGCGGGGGAGATGTCCGGCAGGACAGAGGGGGGTGCCTGGGCACCGTATTTGTCGTGAGTACAATCACCCTCCGCCCCGGTCGCATCGAGGACGTCGAAACCATCCACGCCGCCTTGCTCCGTCTCGGCACCCATATCGGCGCGCCGGAAGAGATCCAATCGACGCCCGACGACCTCCGCCGCTACGGCTTCGGCGAAAAGCCCGCTTTCTCGATCCTGATCGCCGAGATCGACGGCGAATTCGCCGGGCTTTGCCTGCATTTTCCGATCTTCTCGACCTGGATGGGCCGTCCCGGCGTCTATGTGCAGGACCTATACGTCGAGGATCGCTTCCGCGGCCGCCGGATCGGCGAAAAGCTGCTTCGACGCGTGGCCAAGGAATGCCGCGTGGCGGGCGGCGCCTATCTGAGGCTGTCCGTCGATACCGACAACGAGACCGCCAAGGCCTTCTACGAAAGACTGGGCATCGGCTGGTCGAGCTACGAGCAGGTGCAGAAGATCGTCGGCGATGCCTTTTTCGCCTTTGCCGATATGCCGGAGGGATGACGATGAAAACCTTTTACGCCGAAGAGCAGAAACGCCATGACCCCAAGGCTTTCCTCTCCAGCGGCGCGCCGCAGCCCAACCCGGAAAAGCCGGAACGGGTCGAGAGATTGTTAGCCGGCACAATATCGGCCGGGTTGACGGTCGAGCGTCCAGGGAATCATGGGCTTGGCCCGATAGCGGCGGTGCATACGCCCGAATATCTCGACTTCCTCGAGCACATTTTTCCGCGCTGGCAGCGCATCGAAGGCGCCTCGGCGGAAGTCATCCCGAACATCCACCCGATCGCCCGCGACGGCTCCTATCCGGCCTCGGCTGTCGGCCAGGCCGGCTACCACATGGCCGACACCGCCTGCCCGATCTCGGCCGAGACCTGGAACAGCGCGCTGTGGAGTGCCTGGAGCGCGGTGGAGGCTGCCGAAGCGGTGATGGCCGGAGCACCGTCGGCCTATGCGCTGTGCCGCCCGCCAGGCCATCACGCCTTCGCCGATGTCGCCGGCGGCTTCTGCTTCATCAACAATTCGGCCGTCGCCGCACAGGTGCTGCGCAAGAGCGCTGCGCGCGTCGCCATCCTTGATGTCGACCTGCATCACGGCAACGGCACGCAAGGCATCTTCTACGCCCGCCCCGACGTGCTGACCGTCTCGCTGCACGCCGATCCGGTGCGCTTCTACCCGTTCTTCTGGGGACATGCCGATGAGCGCGGCGAAGGCCCCGGCCTCGGCTACAATCTCAACCTGCCGCTGCCGCGCAAATCCGGCGATGCGGCCTTTCTCGAAGCGCTTGCCGCAGCCTTCCAGCGCATCCGCGCCTTCGCGCCGGAAGCGCTGGTCGTCGCACTCGGCCTCGACGCATTCGAGGGCGATCCGTTCGGCGGCCTGTCGGTGACGACGCCGGGCTTCTCGCGCATCGGCGAAGCGATAGCCGGACTTGGCCTGCCGACGGTCATCGTCCAGGAAGGCGGCTATCTCTGCGACGCGCTTGGCGACAACCTCACCGCTTTCCTGACCGGCTTCGGCGACAAGCAGGGTTAGACAGCCTTAGGAATGCTGTTGCCGCAGCATCGCGATCACGCGGTGCACGCTTTCCAGCGTCTCTTCGATCTCGGCCGCCGTGTTGTAATGCGCGATGCCGATGCGCACGACGCCCTGCTCGGCGGGTATGCCGAGCTGGTGGACGACCTCCCACGCATAGTTGTGGCCTGACCACAGGAAGATGTTTTCGGCGTTCATCTGCCGCACGATCGTTTCCGGCTCGATGCCTTCGACGGTGAAGGAAATGGTCGGCACCCGCTCGGTAAGCCGTTGCGGATCGGTGATGCCATGGATGATCAGGCCTTCGATATCGGACAGGCCTTCGATCAGTTGCCGGGCCAGCGTGTTCTCGTAAGTTATCGACACCTCGAACGCCTTGGCGATCCGCTGCCGCCGCGAGCCGTCCTCGCCGGCGGCAGCGCCGAGATCTGCAAAATAGTCGATTGCCGCCGTCAGCCCGGCCATCAGCTCGATCTGCGGCGTGCCAAGCTCGAACCGCTCGGGCAGGACGTTCGAAGAGCAGCGGCATTTGTAGGGCTCGAGGCCGTCGAGGACGTCGCGGCGGCCCCACAATATCCCCATATGCGGCCCGAAGAATTTATAGGCCGAGCAGATCAGGAAATCGCAGCCGAGTTCCTGCACGTCGATCAGCCCGTGCGGCGCGAATTGCACAGCATCGACATAGACCAGCGCGCCGGCCTGCCTGGCAATCGCCGTCAGCGCTTTCACGCGATTGATCGAGCCAGTGAGGTTCGAGGCATAGTTCAACGCGACAAGGCGCGTTTTCTCCGAAAGCAGCGACTTGAGCGCCGCCTCCTCCACCTGCCAGCTACGCTCGTCGAACGGCAGGAAGCGCACGACCAGGCCGAGATCCTCGGCAAGTTGCAGCCATGGCGAAACATTGCCCTCGTGGTCCATGCGCGTGACGACGATCTCGTCGCCCGGCTTCATCGTCCGGCCGAGCGTGCGCGACATGTGGTAGGTCAGCGTCGTCATGTTGGCGCCGATGACGATCTCCTCGATGCTCGCGGCATTGAGGAAATCGGCCATCGCCGCATGCGCCCCGTCGACCACTTGCTGCGCCGCGAGCGTCGTTGCGAAAAAACCGCCGAGATTGGCATTGGTCGACAGCAGGCAGCGCGACACCGCCTCCGCCACCGCCAGCGGCACCTGTGTGCCGGCGGGATTGTCGAGATAGATGCGCCGGCGCCCGTCATCGGCCAGCGAAAGCGCCGGAAATCTGCCGCGCACGGCCTCGATCGGAAACTCTGCCATCGTGTCCATCCCCTTGTTTTTTAACGATTCCCGATCACGGGCACGGATTGCCGACACGCTGATGGATGGCGTCGACCGCCTTCTGCATCTCTTCCGTCCAGCTGACGTCGGCCGAGGACAGCGCCATATCGAGCTGCGCGATCGTGGTCGCGCCGACGATGTTCGCGGTCACGAAGGGCCGGCTCGCCACATAGGCGTTGGCGAAAAGTGCTGGCTCCATGCTGAAGGAGCGCGCCAGCTCGGTGTATTCCAGCAGCACTTCCGCCGCATTCGGCGTCTCGTAGCGCTGGCCGCGATTGAAGAGCTGCGAGCGCGAGCCCTGCGGTCGCGCGCCATGATTGTATTTGCCGGTGAGATAGCCCTGTGCAAGCGGCGAATAGGGAAGAAACGCGATCTCCTCGCGCTCGCAGACCTCGGCAAGGTTCACCTCGAAGGTGCGGTTGACGAGGCTGTAAGCGTTCTGCAGCGAGGCGACGCGCGGACCGGTCCCCTTTTCGGCTTCGAAGACGAAGCGCATGACGCCCCAGGAGCTTTCGTTCGAGAGGCCAAGATGGCGTATCTTGCCCGCCTTCACCAGTTCCTCGAAGACGGAGAGCGTTTCGGCAATCGGCGTCCCGTCTCCCGGGGCGCCTGCCGCATCCGCGCGCCGCGCCACTGCTCCAACGCGCGTCGGATTCGAGCCCCACGGAATGTCCCGGTCCGGCCAGTGGATCTGATAGAGGTCGATATAGTCGGTGCCGAGCTTGGCCAGCGATTTCTCGACCGCGTCGAAAATGTCGGCGCGCACCAGCTTCGACGGACGATCGCCCCGGAACCACGCGTTGGCGGTGCGGCCGACGACCTTTGAGGCGAGGATGACCTTGTCGCGGTTGCCGTTGGCCTTCATCCAGCTGCCGATGATCTTCTCGGTTCGCCCTTGCGTCTCCGCCTTGGGCGGGATCGGGTAAAGCTCGGCCGTGTCGATGAAATTCACCCCTCGCGAGAACGCGAGATCCATCTGCGCATGGCCTTCGGCCTCGCTGTTCTGCTGGCCCCATGTCATCGAACCGAGACAGATTTGCGAAACAAGGAGATCGGTCCGACCGAGGCGGCGTTTATGCATGGAATGTCTCCGGCGGGAGTTTTTGCGCGAGCTGCGCGGGGAGGAAGTTCAAGCATAAAGCAAAGGCCGGAGTTTCTCCAAGCCCGCTGTCTTCGACTTTTGAGTGAATTGCGCGGCTAGCGGCGCGCCCCGGCCAGCGCCCGCCGCTTGGCCTCGTCGATCAGCATATTGGCCACCTGCATGCGGATCATGGCGCGCTGGCGCAGATGCGGCGCGACCCGGTCCGGATGGTTGGCGAAGGCGAAGTTACGGCGGATGCGGCCGAGATCGGCGTTCTTGGCGGGACGGTCGAGGCCGAGCTCGCCGGCAATCGCTTCGGGATCGATCGGCGGCAGCTTTTCCTCCGGCCGGCGCTCTTCGTCGGCAAGAGCCAGTTTCGCCTGGTCGAGAAGTGCCGCGAACTCGGCCGCAAGGTCGGCGCCTTGCTCGCGATATTCGGCGGCGACGCTCTCGCCGGCGACCTTGATGCGGCCGGAATGCAATTCATCGGCCACGGACAGGTAGTCGAACGGGATAGACGGCCGGGCGCCCTCGTCCTCGCCTTTCTCCGAGGCGACGATCAGGTCGTCGAGCAACGAAGCGAAATCGAGCTTGTTCCCGGTGCCGATCTCAACCTCCCTGTCGTGACGGCATGCATTGATGCCGCCGAACATAGGAGCCTCTCGTTAAAAATGAATGCTGGCGATGCTAACAATTGCCGCTTTTTCGCCCGGCAAGACGACATCCGAAAATAAAAAGCCGGACTGCTCTTCGTGCAGTCCGGCAAGATCGCCAGGAGTGGCGAGGAAAAGCCAGCCATGTGCCGGCACGAGTGCATACGGTCGAGCCCACCGAAAAGTTTCACGGAAAATCGATTGTGGCGGAAAAAATTCCGTGCGGCATGGCAGCCATGCAATTGCTGCACTGCACAATTTTAACAAATCATCTATATCGTGTTGTCGGGAGGACCAACAGGGGCAACTGAGTCATGGGGTTCTTCACTGAAATGTTCGCTCGGCCACGGCCGCAGGAACACCAGCGTTACCGCTCGGCGCTCGCGCTTCTGAACGCGATGAGCAATGCGGACCGCGCCGATATCGGCATCAAGCCGGCGGATTTTCCGCGCATCGCGCGCGAGATGTCGATCCGCTGAGCTGAACCAAAGAGGTTTCCCAGGACGCCTGGGAAACCTCCAAGCCATTCAAAGGTCAGCGATTTCCGAGGAAAGTTTGCTTGCCGAGCGGCACGCCATTGTGGCGCAGGATGTCGTAGGCGGTTGTGACGTGGAAGTAGAAATTCGGCGTCGCCACATGCAGCAGATACTGCAGGCCGGGCAACGTAGCTTCGCGCCCGCCGAGCCTTAGTTCGACCGTCCTGTCTTCCGATCCTTCCAGATCGGCCGCCGCGAATGTCGCCAGATGATCGAGCGTCTTGGTGATCCGCGCCTGCAGGTCGGCAAAGCTCGCTTCATTGTCCTCGTATTTCGGCACCTCGCGGCCGGCCAGCCGCGACGGCGCGCCCTTGGCATGGTCGGTGGCGATCTGGACCTGCCTGGTCAGCGCGAACATGTCGGGCGCCAGCCGCGCGGTGAGGAACACTTGCGGATCGATCTTGCGCTCGCCGGCATTCTGCTCCGCCGCCGTCAAGACGCTGGCCAGCGCTTTCAGCCTGGCCGAAAACACGCCCACCGATATGTCGTACATGGAAATGGTCACGGGGTATCTCCCACGCGGCCCCAGCGCCGCGGGCCGTGAACTAGCGCCTCCCGCCACGATTCTTCAAGCGGCCCTGCCCATGGCGTCACCGCGCCGCCGCAATCGCGGTGGTAGTATTTTCGTTACCGAGCGGAGGATTAGATGAAAAGAGCCACTTTCGCAGCGATTGTCTTTTTCTCACTGGCCGGCTTCACGCATTCCGCGCCTGCGGCGGATGCGCCCTATATCGACGACCGATCAAGCGCCGATGCGGTCGTCCGCTCGCTTTATAGCGCTATCAACCGCCACGAATTCGCCCGCGCCTGGGGTTATTTTGGCGATACGAAGCCGGCAAAGGATTTCAACGCCTTCGTCAAGGGTTACGACGGCACCGGCAGCGTCGAAGTCAAGACTGGCGCCGTCTCGGAGGACGGCGCTGCCGGCAGCATCTATTACAGCGTCCCGGTCGCCATCCAGGCGACCGACAAGAAGGGCGACGCCAAGGTTTTCGCCGGCTGCTACACGGTCCGCCAGGTCAACGCGCAGATCCAGGAACCGCCCTTTCAGCCGATCTTCATCGACAAGGGCGCCCTGAAGCCCTCGACCGAGGATTTCGACAGCGCCGTGCCGGCAAGCTGCGGCGACGGTCCGCCGCCGCCGAAGAAGGACGAAGCGCTGGAGCAGGCCAAGAAGGCCTTCCTCGCCACCTATGGCGACCAGTGCGACAAGCAAGATCCGGACGGCAAGCCGATCGGCGAGCCCGAGGCTCATTCGATCCATTACACGGACAAGGACGCCCAGCCCAACGACCCGGAGCGCGAGACGCGGTTGTTCCGCTTCTTCTGCTCGATGGCCGCCTACAACGAGACGGCGGTCTACTACGTCGCCGATGACGTCAACGGCGTCTCACAGTTGCAGTTCACCGAGCCGGAGCTCGATATCCGCTACGAGAACAACAACAGCGAGGGCAAGGTCGAATCGATCCACATCATCGGGTTCAAGACCAGCGGCTGGGCGACCAACTCGGACTATGACGACAACACAAAGACCATCACCACATCCGACAAATGGCGTGGTGTGGGGGATGCCTCATCATCGGGAACCTACCTGTTTCGCAACGGCGATTTCTCGCTCGTCCAGTATGACGTCGATGCATCCTATGACGGCGAGCAAAATCCGCAGACCGTCATCGATTACAACACGGCGCCTTGAGCCTCGGCGGAAGAGTCAGGGCGCCTTCGTCAGCATCCAGTTCAGCGTGCCGCGCCAGTCGACCATGCGGATCGGCGTGCCGTGCGTGCCGGTCTCGAAGCGTACGAAGCGGGTCGGATAAGACTTCCTGGCGAGGATTGAGCGGAAGAAGGCTTCCTGCTTCTCCACCGGGAAGACCACGTCATGGCTGCCCTGGCCGAAGAACACCGGCACGCGGCGCTTGAAGGCGGGGCTGGTGAGGAAACTGTCGTCCCATAGCGAACCGAGCAGCAGCAGGCCGTTGACGCGGCTGCCCGTATCCTTGCGCGCGGCGAGCTTCCAGCAGATCATGCCGCCCATCGAGCCGCAGGCGACGAAGATTTTCGCGCCCGGTGATTGCTCTGCATAGTGATCGATCAACGCCGCGACCTGCGCCGCGCCCTTGTCGCCGAAATCGGGGAAATCGGGCGAAAGATAGAGACCGTTGTTGGCGGCCATCAGGTTCTTGATGCGGTTGAAATTGCCGCCGAAGGTGAAGTCGTCGACGCCTTGCTTGCGGCTGCCGCCCTGTCCGTGCAGGTAGAGCACGATGATGGAAGCGCCTTGCGTCCTGCCGACCGCGACATGCCTGATATCGCCGGCGTCGGTCTTCAGCATCAGGTCCTGCTGCACCTTGCGCACCCCGGGGTCGGTATATTGCGCATGCACGCGCCTTTCCGGCACCTCGTCGCGCTGGTTGATGTCGCGCATTTCGCGATAGTCGAGGACGGTGTAGGCGCCGTTATCGCTCGTCGACAGCGTCGCCGGATAAGCGAACAGATCGTCCTTGAACGATTTTAGCGAAAGCGTTTGCCCCTCGGCGGCCGAAAGGGAAAGCGCTGTCGCGGCGATCAGGGCGAAGAAAAGTCGGAAACGGAAAGCCATGCCGAGAGCCATGCGAAATTCGGCTCCGCTTTGTCAATCCTGCAGAACGCCGCCCGCCCCTTCCAGCGCCTCGCGCGTGTCGACGTCGATCGAGGCGCCCTGCCCGATCTCGACATCGATGACGTCGAGACCCTCGGCTTCGACCAGATGCCGCGCCCCGGTATCGCCCTCGAGTTGCGCGACGGCCGCGAAAAGCGATCTCGGCAAAAGCACCGGATTGCCGCGCTTGCCCTGATGCGAGGCGCGGACCACGGCGTGACCGCCGGAGCGGCGGAACGCATCGATCAGGCTGTCGAGGTCTGTCGACGAAACGCCAGGCATGTCTCCAAGCACGATCATGGCGCCGGCCGCATCGGCCGCGACCTTCGCGATGCCCGTCTTCAACGACGAGGCAAGGCCGTCGACGAAATCGGGATTGTCCGCGAATGTTACGCTGAAACCGCCAAGCGCCGAACGCACGCGCTCGCGCTGATGGCCGGTGACGACGATGGTGCCGGCGGCCTTCGAGGCCAGCGCACGACCGGCGGTGCGGCGCACCAGTGGCTCGCCGTCGAACAGCGCCAGAAGCTTGTTCGGCCCGCCCATGCGGCTCGAACGGCCGGCGGCCAGAAGCACGATATCGACTTTCAGCGCCGATCTTGCCGGCTGCGGCGCCGGTTCGCGCGGCTGCGGCCTGGTCGGGATTTCCATCAAAAGCCCGCCGACGCCCATGCCGGCAATATCGCCCGCGGTCACCTCGAGCCCGGCAACCAGACGATCGAGCACCCAGTCGAAGCCATTCTCCTTCGGGCTGCGCGCGCATCCCGGCGCGCCGACGACACGCTTGCCGTCGAGCGTTCCCAATACAAGCAGATTGCCGGGGTCGACCGGCATGCCCGCGCGGACGACTGTACCGCCTGCGCGCTCGATCGCAGCCGGCACGACATCGGCGAAGTCGCTCATCGCCGATGCCCCGAAGATCACCACCATGTCGTTGTCGCGCGCCAGCTGGGTTGCGGCCGCCGCGACGGGCGCAATCTCGTGCGGCGTGCGCCGTTCGGCCGTCAGCCGGCCGCCGGACCGCGCCAGCCGCGCCTCGGTGACGCGCAGCGTCTTGTCGAGCACGCTCGGCTTGACGCCGGGAAGCACCGTCTGGATGACGCCGACGGTGATGGGGCGATAGGCGTTGACGGCAAAGATCTCGCGGCCGGCGCAGATCCTCGCCACGTTGTCCACCAGGCTTGCGGCGACGGCAAAGGGGATGATCTTCACAGTCGCCACCATCTGGCCCTTCTCGACCGGCGCATGCTGCGCCAGCGTCGCGACGGTGATGGCCGGGTCGACGGCATTGATGGCATCGATCATTCCGGCGTCGACGGTAAAGACGCCTGCGGCTCCCGCATGCAAATTCACCCGCCCGGTCGCGGCCGGCTTGACCTCGATGTTGCGGTGGCTCATGGCGGCCGCGATCGTCGCGGCGGCGGCATCCTCGCCGAGATCGTTCTCGGCAAGAACCGCGGCGACGACTTCACCGATGCCCGCGGCTTTGAGCGCCGCGATGTCCTCACGGCTCAGCCGGTGCGCCTTGCGGAACCGTTTTTCACCGGCGGCGGTCGCATGCGCCAGCACCGCCCCTTCCGCCTCATCGATCGGAACCGGTCCGAATTTCACGCCACGGCGCCTTTCGCTTCGAGACCGCGCGAGCGGAAGGCGTGGATGGTCTGCGCCAGGACGGCGACGGCGATCTCGGCCGGACTGGCAGCACCGATATCGAGGCCGATCGGCGCGTGAATGCGGGCGATCTGGTCGGCGCCGGCACCGAGCGCCAGCAGGCGTTCGACACGCTTGGCGTGGGTCTTGTGGCTGCCAAGCGCCCCGACATAGAAGCACCGCGCGTCGAGCGCCGCCTTCAGCGCGAAATCGTCGATCTTCGGATCGTGGGTGACGGCGGCAAGCGCCGTATAGCTGTCGAGCGGCGCGCGCTTCAGCACATCCTGCGGCCATTCGGCATGCAGCGCGACATCGGGAAAGCGTTCCGGGGTGGCGAAGGCGGTGCGCGGATCGATGATCTCGACCGGATAGCCGGCGATCCTGGCCATCGGCGCCAGCGCCTGACTGATATGCACGGCGCCGATCACCACGAGGCGCGGGCGCGGCAGATGCGCGTTGAGAAAGAAGGTCCGCCCTTCCGCCTCCACCGACCGCGAATTTCCGGTGCGGAACGCGTTAGCGATGGCCGCTCCGAGATCGCCCGCAACATGGTCGCCCTCGCGCACGATGCGGTCTCGGCCGTCGCCAAGCTCGGTGACAAGCACCGCGGCGCGTCGGGCGCGGCGTTCTTCGTTGAGCGTCTTCAGGACATACGGATCCACGATGATCAGCCCAGCCGCTCGACATAGACCTTGATGCGGCCGCCGCAGGAAAGGCCTACCTGCCAGGCGGTTTCGTCGGCGACGCCGAACTCCAACATCTTCGCCTTGCCCGAATCGATGACGTCGATCGCCTCGGTCACGACGGCGCCCTCGACACAACCGCCGGAGACCGAGCCATGGAAATTCCCATCGGCGTCGATGACCAGATGGCTGCCGACCGGACGCGGCGCCGAACCCCAGGTCTCAACCACGGTCGCGATGGCGACATCCTTGCCGTCCTTCATCCAGCCTTCCGCGATGATCAGGGGATCGCGGGCCTCATCGAGATAAATGCTCTCATCCATCGTCGCTTCTCACAAAGTCTGTTTTTCAAGGAAAACGTTAGTTTCCCTCTCACGAACATATGGCTACGCGGCCTGCCTCCCGCCAGTTCGCAACCAGCGGCGCGGATCAACCGAAGCAGCCGGCCGCTGGTCGAGAGAGGCGCAAAGATCGGCCAGCGCATCGAGATTGTGCACTGCCCGGAACTCGTCGACATGCGGCAGCATCGCCTTGACGCCGCGGGCGCGCGCCTCGAACCCGCCGAAGCGCAACAGCGGATTGAGCCAGATCAGCCGCCTGCAGGATTTATGCAGCCGCTCCACCTCCTGCGAAAGGCCGGTGACGTCGTCGCGCTCCAGCCCGTCGGTGATGAGGAGCACAACCGCGCCCTGCCCCAGCACGCGCCGCGACCACAACCGGTTGAACTCGGCGAGCGTGTCGCCGATGCGGGTGCCGCCCGACCAGTCCTTCACCGCCGCCGAGCAATCGGCCAGCGCCTCGTCCGGATCGCGATGGCGCATCTGACGGGTCAGGTTGGTCAGCCGCGTGCCGAAGACGAAGGCATGCACGCGCCGGCGCTTTTCCGTCAATGCGTGCAGGAAATGCAGGAAGATGCGCGTGTACTGGCTCATCGAGCCGGAAATGTCGGCCAGCACCACCAGTGGCGGATGCACTTCGCGCGGCGACCGGAATTTTGGCAGGATAAGCTCACCGCCGGTGCGGGAGGCCGAGCGCATCATGGCGCGCGGATCGATGCGGCGCCCCTGCGCGGCGGCCTTGAAGCGCCGCGTGCGGATCAGATCGAAGGGCAGGCGCAAGCCCGCGATCGCCTTTTTGGCTTCGGCCATCTCCGCCGCATCCATCTGGGCAAAATCCTTGGCGCGCAGCACCTCGTTGCCGGAAAAGGTGAGGCGCGCATCGACTTCGATCTCCGGCACTTCGCGCACGGGCTGGTTCTTCCGATGGCCTTCGAACATCGCCTGGCTGACGCGGTTCTCGGCCGCCCGCGGCTTCTGCTTCTCGCGGTCGTCAGGCGCGACCGGCGAAAACATCGCCAGCAGCTTCTCGATCAGCTCTCGCGATTTCCAGAACAGGCGGAAGGCCTCGTCGAAGACCGGATGATCCTCGTGCCGCGAGACGAGCACCGCATGCAGCGTCCAATAGAAATCGTCGCGCGAGCCGATGCCGGCGGCGAGCACCGCCTCGATGGCGTCTTTCACCGAGGCCGGGCCAACGCGCATGCCGGCCTTGCGCAAGGCGCGGGCGAAATAGACGATGTTGTCGGCGATGCGCCCATCCGCCATCGCCTCTCTGGGTTCCGAATGCGGCGACGGCATCGTGCCTACTCCGCCGCCGAAAGCTCGGCCTTCACCTCATTGAGGATGCGCCGGCCCTCGCCCTCGCCGATACGGGCGATGTCGTCCTGGTATTTCAAAAGCACGCCGATCGTGTCCGACACTGTCTCCGGATCCAGCGCCACCTTGTCGAGTTCGGTCAGCGCGCCGGCCCAATCGATGGTTTCGGCGACGCCGGGCGCCTTGAACAGTTCGACCTGGCGCAGCTTCTGGATGAAAGACACGACCTCCGCCGACAGCCGTCGGTTCGCCTGCGGCACCTTGCGACGCACGATCTCCAGCTCGCGCTCGGCATTCGGATAATCGACCCAGTGATAGAGGCAGCGACGCTTCAGCGCGTCGTGGATCTCCCGCGTGCGGTTGGTGGTAATGATGACGATCGGCGGTTCTTCCGCCTTGATCGTGCCCAGTTCCGGGACAGTCACCTGGAAGTCAGACAGGATCTCGAGCAGGAACGCCTCGAAAGCTTCGTCGGTGCGATCGAGCTCGTCGATCAGGAACACCGGCGCCGCACCCGCCTTGCCGGTCAGCGCGTCGAGCACCGGACGGCGGATCAGGTATTTCTCGGAAAAGACGTTGCGCTCCATGTCGGAGCGCACGACCTCGCCCGCCGCTTCCTCCATGCGGATCTCGATCATCTGGGCGGCGTAATTCCATTCATAGACGGCCGAGGAGACGTCGAGCCCTTCATAACACTGCAGCCGGATCAGCCGGCGGCCGAGCGCGTCGGCCAGCACTTTGGCGATCTCGGTCTTGCCGACACCCGCCTCGCCTTCGAGGAACAAGGGCCGCTTCATGCGCAGCGATAAAAACAGCACCGTCGCCAGCGAACGGTCCGCGACATAGCCCGCGCCGGTCAAAAGATCGAGCGTTTCGTCGATCGTCTTCGGCGCGGGGCGCGGCGCGGTCATCTTGTCTCCGTGGATCCCGCTTGCCCGTCTCAAAGAAAATGGTAGCCGCGGTTGTGGTAGATCAGCGGGCGCAAATTATCGCCGATGCGCAGGCCTGTCACCTTGCCAAAAAGCACACGGTGGGTGGCAAGGTCCTTGGCATCGATGATCTCGCAGTCGAACACGGCAAGGGCGCCTTTCAGCGTCGGCGCGCCGGTCGAGATCACATCCCACTCGGCAAGCGCAAAGCGCTCCTCCGCCGGCAGGCCGGTGACGCCCGAAAAGCCGACCGAGACGGCTTCCTGGTCCGATGCGAGCGTGTTGAGCGCGAACTTGCCGTTCTTGACGAAAGCTTCGTTCTTGGCGTTCTCGCGGTTGAGGCAAACCAGCACCGTCGGCGGCGTGTCCGAAACCGAACAGGCGGCGATCACCGTCGCGCCCCTTTTGCCGCCGGGCCCGTCCGTCGTCACCACATGCACATGGCCGGCAAAATGCGCCATCGCATCGCGATAGTGCTGCGGCCCGATATCATTGATCTTCAGCACCCGATAATCCACCTGTCGGAACCAGTTCGTTATATATGGCGGCATATTGCACGCCACAAGTTGCATAGCACGGGCGAAGTGCTTGACTGCAATCCGCAAATTCGCGTGTTGCGCGGCGCTTAGCCAGCCTTTAGGTCTTTCCTGGAATAGTGTCGGAACCATACGCCCGGCACGGAGGACCTCTTCGCCCGAATGCGCCTTCTGACGACGACAATAGCCGCGCTGACGACGGCGATAGCCGCGTTGTTTTGGCTGGCAGCGAACGCTGACGCCGAGACGCTGGTCGGCGTTGCCGCGCCGCTTTCCGGCACATCGGCGATCCTCGGCAAGCAGGTCGAGGCTGGCGCCGGCCTGGCAGCCGAGGCAAACGGCATCGCGTTCAAGGCCGTCGACGATGCCTGCACCGCCGAGGGCGGCGCCGCGGCGGCAAGGGAATTCGTCGACGCCAAGGCCAATGTCGTGGTCGGCTTCCTCTGCACAGAGGCGATCGAAGCCGCGCTGCCGATCCTGAAGGACGCCAACATACCGGTGATCACCGTCGGCGTGCGCACCGAAAGCCTGACCGACCGGCGCGCCAAGACCGGCTGGCCGGTCTACCGGCTCGGCCCGCGCGGCGACGATGAGCGCAACGCGGTCGCCGCCAAGCTCACCCAGCTCTGGCGCGACGACCTGTTCGCCATCGTCGACGACGGCACCATCTATGGCCGCGAGATGGCCGAAACCCTTCGCGCCGCGGCCGAGCAGGCGGCGCTGAAACCTGTCTTCGTCGACACGTTCCGGCCGCAGCTCGACAACCAGATCGGACTGGTCGGCCGGCTGAAGAAGGCCGGCGCGACAAAGGTGTTCGCCGGCGGCGACGGCGACGACATCGCCATCATGGGCCGCGACGCCGCCCAGCTCGATGCCGGCATCACCTTTGCCGGCGGCGAGAACCTGCGTACGCCGCAGGGCGATGTGCCCTACACCGTCGGCACACTGATGATCGCCCCACCGGAATGGTCGGAGGTCGCCGATCCCAACGTGGTGCAGGCTTTCGCCGCGAAGAACATCGTGCCCGACGGCTACACGCTGCCGGCCTATGCGGCGGTCGAGGTCGCCAAGGCCGCGCTGGCTGGCGCGGAAAGCTCCGGCCAGCCACTCGCCGATGCGCTGACCGGCCATGATTTCACCACCGCGATCGGCACCGTTCGCTTCGACGACAAGGGCGACCTCAGCCAGAACCCGTTCCGCGTCTTCCGCTTCGACGGCACGCATTTCGTACCGCTGGAGGACAAGTGATGTTCCGCACCGGACCGCGCAACCTCATCACCGACGTTGCCGGCCTTCGTGTCGGCAGTACAGCCGATAGCAAGTTGAAATCCGGCGTCACGGTGGTGCTGTGCGATGAACCCGCCGTGGCCGGCTTCCAGGTGCTGGGCGGCGCGCCGGGCACGCGCGAGACCGATCTGCTCGAGCCGCAGAATTCGATCGCGACGATCCATGCCGTCGTCCTGTCCGGCGGCTCCGCCTTCGGTCTCGACGCCGCCTCCGGCGTGCAAGCGGCGCTGCGCGAGAAAAACATCGGTGTCGAGGTGGGCGGCTTCCGCGTGCCGATCGTGCCGGCCGCGATCCTGTTCGACCTGCGCAATGGCGGCGACAAGGATTGGGGCCGTTATCCGCCCTATCGCGACCTCGGCTATGAGGCTGTCCAGGCGGCGACAGTGGATTTCGAAATCGGCACGGCTGGCGCCGGCACCGGCGCGCTGACCTCGGGGCTGAAAGGCGGGCTGGGCTCCGCCTCGACTGTGCTCGACAGCGGCGTCACCATTGGCGCCCTCGCCGCCGTCAACCCGACCGGCTCGGCGACGGTCGGCCGCAGCCGCCATTTTTGGGCAGCACCCTTCGAGATCGGCGACGAGTTCGGCGGCCTGGGTTATCCCGCGCCGATGCCCGAAGAGGCCAGGAAGATCCTGCTGAAATACCGCGACAGGCGCGTCGGCGGGCATGGGGAAGCCGCCAGCACCACCATCGCCGTCATCGCCACGGACGCCGTCATGACCAAGGCCGCGGCCAAGCGGCTGGCGATTTCGGCGCATGACGGCTTCGCCCGCGCCATCTGGCCGACGCATACGCCGGCCGACGGCGATCTGGTGTTTGCGCTGGCGACCGGCACGAGCGGCATCGAACTCGGCGCCGACGCCGCGATCGACCTGTTCGCGGCGGCCGGCGCGACCATGGCGCGCGCGATCAGCCGCGGCGTATATGCCGCGACACCCGCGAACGGCGACCTGTTTCCGGTCTGGTCGTCGCGTTGACGGCTAATCAAGTCGGATCGGATTTCTCTTCCTCGAAGGTGACCGCAACATCGGAATTCGCGGAGAGCCATACCTTCTGCCCGTCGATCTCCGCGACCAGGGCAAGCGAAATGTAGTGGTGATGGCCCTTGTGCGAGCCCATGCCGCTGTCAGCCCTGGTCAGCTTGATCCGGTCACCCTCGACCTTGTCGACGGTGCCGATATGGACGCCATCGGCGCCGATCACTTCCATATGTCCGCGTATCTTGCTGATGTCGGTGCTCATGCTGGTCCTCCACTGGATGGCGATTTGCCCTTTCGGATGCGAGACGGCCGACAATAACAAATGAACGCCGGATTGGATGCATCGCACGGCACGTCTCGTTCACCATGGCGTGATACGCATGACGCTGATGAGACAGATGTCATGCAGATGACGCCCAGCCTGCCCGGCCACCCGACGCGCGATACGGCTTGCCGCCCATGATGCCGCTGCAGCAAGTTCCCTTGCGCCACGGTCTCACGGATCGGTTGCGCGCCGCCGCTCCGTCGGCAAGCGAGGCTGTTGTTGGAACTTTGCTCTGGGGCGCCGCCATGGGTGCGAGTGCGCTGGCAAATCTTCTGCTGGCCGCCTGGGAGACGCCCGACAGCATCCGTTTCGTGGCGCTGCTTTATGGTCTTGGCGGCGTGCTTGCCTTCCCGGTTGGATTGACGCTGGCCAGACTGGTTTCTCGCGGCCGTCTTTGGGAAACAGCCTTCGCCGCGGCATTCGTGTCGCTTCTAGCGGCAACGCTCGCCTGTTCGCGCTGCAATATCGCTCCTACTATGCCGAATGGCACGCGTCGGCGTTCACGCCGACCTGGGCGTTCGAATTCGCCTTCACCATGCTGACCGCGCTCTACCAGTTCGTCGTGCTCGGCATGCGGCTCTATTTTCCGCTGGGTTTTGCAGCGCTTGTCGCGGCAAGTATCTGGTTTGCGCGGCAGCGGCGTTGAGCATCGGGCCCGCCTCTGTTAGGACGCGGCCAACGCTTTTCCCATCAGGACTCAAAAAACGGATGATCCCTCGCTATTCCCGGCCGGAAATGGTCGCCATCTGGTCGCCCGAAACCCGCTTCCGCATCTGGTTCGAGATCGAGGCGCATGCCTGCGATGCGCTGGCCGAGTTAGGCGTCATTCCGAAGGAAGCGGCAAGGACCATCTGGGAGAAAGGCGGCGCGGCCAAATTCGACGTCGCCAAGATCGACGAGATCGAGCGCGTGACCAAGCATGACGTCATCGCTTTCCTGACCCATCTTGCCGAATTCGTCGGACCGGATGCCCGCTTCATCCACCAGGGCATGACGTCGTCGGACGTGCTCGACACCTGTCTTGCCGTGCAGTTGACGCGGGCCAGCGACATCCTGCTTGCCGACATCGACGCCCTGCTCGCGGCGCTGAAGCGCCGTGCTTTCGAGCACAAGGACACCGTCACCATCGGCCGCAGCCACGGCATCCATGCCGAGCCGACCACCTTCGGCGTCAAGCTGGCGCAGGCCTATGCCGAATTCTCGCGCTGCCGCGAGCGGCTGGTGCATGCGCGGGAAGACATCGCCACCTGCGCCATTTCCGGCGCGGTCGGCACTTTCGCCAACATCGAGCCTTATGTCGAAGAGCATGTGGCGGCAAAGCTTGGGCTGAAGCCGGAGCCGGTGTCGACCCAGGTCATCCCGCGCGACCGCCACGCCATGTTCTTTGCAACGCTCGGCGTCATCGCCTCCTCGGTCGAACGCCTTGCCGTCGAGATCCGCCATCTGCAGCGCACCGAGGTGCTGGAAGCGGAAGAGTATTTCTCGCCGGGGCAGAAGGGCTCGTCGGCGATGCCGCACAAGCGCAACCCGGTGCTGACCGAAAACCTCACCGGCCTTGCCCGCATGGTGCGTTCCATGGCGCTGCCGGCCATGGAAGACGTGGCGCTCTGGCACGAGCGCGACATTTCGCATTCCTCGGTCGAGCGTATGATCGGGCCGGACGCGACGGTGACGCTGGACTTCGCGCTGGCGCGCCTGACCGGCGTCGTCGACAAGCTGCTCGTCTACCCCGAGAACATGGAGAAGAACCTCAACAGGTTCCGCGGGCTTGTGCACTCCCAACGTGTGCTTCTGGCGCTGACCCAGGCCGGCCTGTCGCGCGAGGACTCCTACCGCCTGGTGCAGCGCAACGCCATGAAGGTCTGGGAACACGGCGCCGATTTCCTCGAGGAACTGCTGGCCGACAAGGACGTGACGGCGGCGCTCTCCGAAGCCGAGATCCGCGAAAAATTCGATCTCGGCTATCACACCAAGCATGTCGAGACGATCTTCAAGCGGGTGTTCGGGGAAGCTTGATCTTTCCTTCGCCCCGTCTCTATACGGGGAGAAGGTGCCCGAAGGGCGGATGAGGGGCGGCGCCGACTTCGGTGACTATCGCACCCGTCTGTCGTGAAACATCCTGACGCCGGCGCTGCCCCTCATTGCCCTGCCGGGCATTTCCCCCCGTATAGTGACGGGGAGGAAGACGCTGTCACCGACGCCCGATCAAGCCTTCCCAGGCACAGTCCTGATCACCGTGCCCCACGGGTCCTCTCGGCTCGTCTCTTCCTTCACATTGTCCGAGCGCATCTCGACCCAGGTGAGGCCCGAGCGGGAGGGGTCGCGGCGGCCGGCGCCGGCGCTCTGCCAGGCATTGGCGCCGATATGATGGTGGTAATGGCCGGACGACAGGAACACCGCCTGGCCGCCATATTTGGCGACGGTGTCGAAGCCGAACTGGTCATGCCACCAGGCCTCCGCATCGTCCGGCCGGCCGACGCGCAGATGCACATGGCCGACAATGGTGTTTTCCGGCGCGCCTTGCCAGCCCGCATCGCCCGCCGGCACGCTGCCCACCACTGCCGGCAGGTTCAGCCGCTCGGTCGCCATGGCGATCTTGTCGCCGTTCCACTTCCAGTCTTGCGGGCGGCGGTCCGCATAGATCTCGATGCCGTTGCCCTCCGGGTCGGTCAGGTAAAGCGCCTCGCTGACCAGATGGTCGGACGCGCCCTCGATACCGATGCGGTTGGCGGCGGCGTGGCTGATCCAGCGGCCAAGATCGGCGCGCGATGGCAAAAGGAAAGCAGTGTGGAAGAGCCCGGCGCCGCGCGGATCGTCGGGCTTGGCCGAAGAATCCTGCTCCAGCACCAGCAATGGCCGGTTGGCCGCGCCGAGCGTGATCGCGCCATCGGCGCGGCTCAGTTCCTGCAGGCCGACAACGGCCCGGTAATAGGCCGCCAGGCTTTCAGCGTCTCGCACCTTCAACCCGACACGCGAAACGCTGACCGGGGTGGTCGCGGCAAAAGGCAGTTCGCTCATCAAACTCTCCGTTCGGACGACGCTTCCCGATATGGGATGGGATTTTCAAAGCCGCCA
This sequence comes from Mesorhizobium sp. B2-8-3, assembly GCF_006440815.1. Taxonomy (NCBI): domain Bacteria; kingdom Pseudomonadati; phylum Pseudomonadota; class Alphaproteobacteria; order Hyphomicrobiales; family Phyllobacteriaceae; genus Mesorhizobium; species Mesorhizobium sp. B2-8-3. Next base: position 12,257 of record NZ_VFTW01000003.1, on the reverse strand, counting down.
GCTCTTGTTCCTTCTTCCTCTTCCAACTCGTCGATTACAATCGTTCACACAAGACAGCAAGAATCGAACAAGGTGTTCACAAAAGTGCATTCGGTCGAAATGCAATGAGGGTTGCAGGCGAGAAGACCGCTCGCTACATCCGCGCCATGAAAGTCAAAGATGCAGATATTCTGATCGTGCCGGGCTACACCAATTCCGGTCCCGAGCATTGGCAGACCCGCTGGCAGTCGAAACTGTCGACGGCGCGCCGTGTCGAGCAGGCGGAATGGACCAAGCCCGTGCGCGAGGACTGGACGGCGAGCGTAGCGAACGCCGTCAACGAGGCCGAGCGGCCGGTGGTTCTCGTAGCGCACTCGCTTGGCGTCGCGGCCGCGGTGCAGGCCATCTCGCAATTCAAGAAGCCGGTCGCGGGCGCCTTCTTCGTCGCGCCGCCGGATGTCTCCAATCCGGAAATCAGGCCGAAACATCTGATGACCTTTGGCCCTTATTCGCGCGATCCGCTGCCCTTTCCGTCCATCGTGATCGCCAGCCGCAACGATCCGTTCTGCGCTTTCGAGGTCGCCGAGGACATTGCCGCCGCCTGGGGATCGCTCTTCATCGACGCCGGTGAGGCCGGCCATCTCAACCACGACGCGGGCTTCGGCCCCTGGCCCGAGGGTTCGATGACTTTCGCCAAGTTTCTGACGGAACTGAAAGAACCCTAATCGGCGTCTAGGAGCCGATCGAATCCCGCATGCTCTTCAGCAGCGTCTTCGCGCCGAGTGAAATCAGCGTGTGGTCCGAGCCCATGGCGAGCAGCCGGAAGCCCATCGAAACGACGCGCCCGGCGATCGCCGGTTCGATGACATAGATCGCGGCATGCTTGCCGGCCTTGCGTGTCCGCTCGGCGATCGACGCGACCGTCTCCATCATGCTTTCCAGCGTCGAACTGACGGTGGCGCCGTTCGACCAGGCGATCGAGAAATCCGACGGGCCGACGAAGATGCCGTCGATGCCGGGCGTATCCAGAATACCGTCCAGCGCCTCGAGGGCCGCCCGCGTTTCGACCATCGCGAAAGCCATGGTGCGCTGGTTCGTATCGCGCAGCCATTCGGCATGGTCGCCCTTGCCGTGGCGCGGGAAGGCATAGGTCGGCCCCCAGGAACGCTCGCCCAGCGGCGGGTATTTCATCGCGGCGGCGAACTGCCTTGCATCGGCCACGGAGTTCACCATCGGCGCGATCACCGCCTCGGCCCCGAAATCGAGCGCGCGGCTCGCCATGTCGAAGCGCCCGACCGGAATGCGCACCAGCGCCGGCTTGTTGGCGGCCAGCACCGGCACCAGGCCGCGCAGCACGCTGTCCTCGTGATGGCCGCCATGCTGCATGTCGAGGGTGACCGCATCGAAACCCTGCTTGGCGATGATCTCGACCGTCAGCGCATCCGGCACGCCCGACCATGCGGTGAACAGCGTTTCGTCGGCGGCCAGGCGGGACTTGAGCGACATCGGAACTTTCCTTGTTAACAATCCGCAGTTTCAGCTGGAAACGACGCTAAGGCAAAGAAAAACCGCCCGGTTTGGCCGGGCGGTCGATTGGTCCAGTCAGAGCAAATTCCAGGAAAAGTGTGTAACGGTTTTCCGTCCGGAATTGCGTAAAAACAAAGAGATAGGCATGATGGCGAAAGGCGTGAAGCGGTTTTCCGGCGACATCATGCCCACATAGCCTCAGCTGTTCTTGATCTGCTCGATCGCCTGCGCCATCAGCTCGTCCATGGTGCGGCGGATCTGGTGGTCGGACTGAGCGACGCCGGCGGCATCGAAATCCTTGCGGATCTTGCGGAAGACATCATGGTCGCCCGCTTCCTCGATATCGGAGACCACCACTTCCTTGGCATAGGCTTCGGCATCGGCGCCGGATTTGCCGAGTTTCTCGGCTGCCCACAGCCCCAGCGCCTTGTTGCGGCGCGCCGCGGCCTTGAAGCGAAGTTCCTCGTCGAAGGCGAATTTGCGCTCGAAGCCCTCTTCGCGGTCTTTCATGCTGCTCATGACGTCCCTCCGATCAATCCGATTCGCTTGGCGATGAATATGTGTGATGGGCAAGCACAAACCAAAAGGCCGCGAGCCGGTCAATATGCTTCGTCGCATGCTGCGCTGCGGCATTTCGGTTCCGAAAGCGGTTGATTCGCGGGATTTGCCGATTGAGCAAACAGGACGATTGCGATAACACCGGCATTGAACGCCGCCTTCGCCATACTAACTTAGGCAAACGGACAGGAACTGGTCACTTGCCGCCTGCCCGGAGATCCAGAGAAAAAATCAGATGAAAAATCGCCGCCGCATCTACGAAGGCAAGGCCAAGATCCTCTATGAGGGACCTGAGCCGGGGACGCTGATCCAGTTTTTCAAGGACGATGCCACCGCCTTCAACAAGAAGAAGCATGAGGTGGTCGATGGCAAGGGCGTGCTCAACAACCGCATTTCCGAGCACATCTTCAACCACTTGAACCGGATGGGCATCCCGACCCATTTCATCCGCCGGCTCAACATGCGCGAGCAGCTGATCAAGGAAGTCGAGATCATTCCGCTCGAGGTCGTGGTGCGCAACGTCGCCGCCGGCTCGCTGTCCAAGCGTCTCGGCATCGAGGAAGGCACGGTGCTGCCGCGCTCGATCATCGAATTCTACTACAAGGCCGACGCGCTCGACGACCCGATGGTGTCGGAAGAGCACATCACCGCCTTCGGCTGGGCAAGCCCGCAGGAAATCGACGACATCATGGCCTTGGCCATCCGCGTCAACGACTTTCTCTCCGGCCTGTTCCTCGGCGTCGGCATCCAGCTCGTCGACTTCAAGATCGAATGCGGCCGACTGTTCGAGGGCGACATGATGCGCATCGTCGTCGCCGACGAGATCTCGCCGGATTCCTGCCGGCTATGGGACGTCGCCACACAGGACAAGCTCGACAAGGACCGTTTCCGCCGCGACATGGGCGGCCTAGTCGAAGCCTATCAGGAAGTTGCCCGCCGTCTCGGCATCATCAACGAGAACGAGCCGCCGCGCCCGACGGGTCCCGTGCTCGTCGCTTCCTCCGAGGCGCCCAAGGGCCTGAAGCACTAAGTACTGACGGGCCTGCCAGACAATGGCAGGCCTTTTTTGCCAAACGACGATCTGCCCAGGAGCATTGATGAAAGCCCGTATCACCGTGACCCTCAAGAACGGCGTCCTCGACCCGCAGGGCAAGGCGATCGAGCACGCGCTCTCCGGGCTTGGCTTCGACGGCGTCGGCCAAGTGCGCCAGGGCAAGGTGTTCGACATCGAGCTCACCGGAGCCGACAAGGCCAAGGCCGAAGCCGACCTCAAGGCCATGTGCGACAAGCTTCTGGCGAACACGGTGATCGAGAATTACGCGGTGGAGATTGCCTGAAATGAAATCAGCCGTCGTCCTCCTGCCTGGCCTCAACCGCGACCGCGACATGATCGCGGCGCTGACCAAGATTTCCGGCCAGGCGCCGGCGACCGTCTGGCAGACCGACACGGAAATCCCCGATGTCGATCTGATCGCCATCCCCGGCGGCTTCTCCTTCGGTGACTATCTGCGCTGCGGCGCGATCGCGGCGCGCATGCCGGTGATGCGTGCGGTCGCCGAAAAGGCCGCCAAGGGCGTGACCGTCGTCGGCGTCTGCAACGGCTTCCAGATCCTGGTCGAGGCGGGATTGCTGCCGGGCGCGTTGATGCGCAATGCGTCGCTGAAATTCGTCTGCCGGCAGGTGAAGCTTGAGATCGCCAACGCCAACACCATGTTCACCCGCGGCTACCAGCCGGGTCAGGTGATCCGCTCGCCGGTCGCGCACCATGACGGCAACTACTTCGCCGATGCCGAGACGCTGGCCCGCCTCGAAGGCGAAGGCCAGGTGGTGTTCCGCTATGCTGACGGCACTAATCCCAATGGCTCGATCAACGACATCGCCGGCATCGTCAACGACAACGGCAACGTGCTCGGCCTGATGCCGCATCCCGAGAACCTGATCGAAGCGGCGCATGGCGGCAATGACGGGCGGGCGCTGTTCGAGAGCGCGCTCGGCATCGCGGCTTGATCCTTTAACATCCTATCGGAACGCGGGGGGGGGGCGGACTGACCATGAGACTGACGATTGCTCGCCTTGCCCTCCTGGCCACCGCCGGGCTCGTCTTGGCTTCCTGCCAGTCCAGCCCCAAGACAACGCCGGTTCCCTCAGGCAAGAGCGCCTCTCTGCTTGCCATGGAGCAGGTCGCGATCGCCGCGCACAAATGCTGGATCGCCAGCAAGGATCCGGCCTTCAAGGCCTACCAGATGGCGAACGAGCTCAATTCCTACAGCGGCACGCCGCGCTTCCTGCTGGTGCCCGCCAAGCACTATGGCGGCAAGCCGCTGCTGGTCGTGCAGGCGCAGGGCAACTCCAGCCGCGTCGATGTGTTCGGGCCGCTGATGAATGAGCCGCTCGGCGCGCGCATCGGCTCTGACATCGCCCGCTGGCAGGCGGGCAATCCGTCCTGCGCGGCTGCCGCCTGAGGTTGCGATGGGCCGGTTCCTGCAGACCGCGGGGCTGGTTGTCGGGCTGATTGCGCTTGTCCTGCAATTCGCCATCACCTTGCCGGCATCCATGGCCGCAGGACGTGGCTTGCTCGGCTCGATCGTCTTCTATTTCAGCTTCTTCACCATCCTGACCAACATCGCGGCGGTGATGGTGCACGCTTCGCTGCTGTCACCCGCCGGCTATGCCTGGTTTCCGGCCTTTGCCGGGCAGCGGACGCGGGCCGGCGTGGCGGTGGCCATAACTCTGGTTTTCATCGTCTACGCCACGGTTCTGGCGAGGCTCTGGCAGCCGCAGGGTTTGTTCCTGCTCTGCGACGTCCTGCTCCACTACGTCACGCCATTCATCTTCGTCGCGTGGTGGCTTACCGCAGGCGCCGACGGCAGCACACGCTGGCGCGATATCTCCTGGTGGATGATCTATCCGCTGGGGTATCTCGCCTACGCGCTGATACGCGCGCTCTTCGCCGGCGAAGTGCCCTACCCGTTCCTTGATGTCGCCAAGAACGGCGGGGCCAGCGTCACCGTTTCGGCCCTGGGCGTCACAGCCCTGTTCATCGGATTGAGCGTGCTTGCCGTGCTTGTCGATCACGGCATCGGCCGGTTGCGGGGAAAGCCCGCAACCGGCATCCAATCGAGCCGCCAATAGGCATCACTCCCAGAACGCCCGGATGCCTTCGCGATGGGCGTCGCAGCGCGAGACGCCGATATCCTTGAGCTGCTCGTCCGTCATCTCGAGCAGCGCAAGGCGGCCGCGCCGACGTTCGAGCATGCGGTCGATCTGCCTCGCGATGGAACGGAGCACAACCACCAGGCGATCGACGAAGCCGCGATGGGCCAAGGGCTCGGACTGCGCGCCAACAGTCGGGCGAGCGTAGCGAATTGTCTCGATTGTATCCATTTCCGTTCTACCTTGTCTCGATTGCACCTTTCCAATCGCCAGCTCGATATGGATTGACTCATCGCGCGGTGCAATATAGAAAATTGTCACCATGACAAATTGGCTCCCCGATCTTTCCTCTGGCTCCGGTCCGCTCTATCAGCGTCTTGCTGACAGCATTGAGTCAGATATCGACAAGGGCGTCATCGATGCCGGTGCAAAACTGCCGCCGCAGCGCGACCTCGCCTATGACATCGGCACGACGGTCGGCACCATCGGCAGGGCCTATCAACTGCTGCGCGAGCGCGGTCTGGTGAGCGGCGAGGTTGGTCGCGGCACCTATGTGCTCGGCCAGCGGACGGAGACCCCGAAACCCGATGTCGAACCAGGCTTGCAAGGCACGCGCTTCATCGACGCGCCAAGCGGCAAGCTGCGTTTCGACAGCACCGCCGCGCCCGATGTCGGCCAGGGCGCGGTGATCGCCGACATGCTGGCGCGCACGGCGCTGGAGCATCCGCACGACATTTCGAGCTATACGCGGGATTTTCCCGAACGCTGGTATGAGGCGGGCAGCCGCTGGCTGGCGCGCAATGCCTTCCGCCCCTCGCCCGATTCGATCGTGCCGACGCTGGGCACCCACGCCGCGGTCATGGCGGCGATCGCGGCGCTGACCATGCCCGGCGACTATGTCGTCTTCGAGCACCTCACCTATTCGCAGATTTCCCGCAGCGCCGGCCTGATCGGGCGCCGCACGGCGCTGGTGGCATCGGATGACGAAGGCATCGATCCCGAGGATTTCGAGCGGGTCTGCGCGCAAAAGCACCCGAAAATGATCTTTCTGATGCCGACGGCGCAGAACCCGACGCTGGCCATCTTGCCGGCGTCGCGCCGCGAGGCGATCGCGCGGATCGCGCGTGAGTACAATGTCGTCCTCATAGAAGACGATCTTTACGGCGGCTTAACCGGAGACCCGACGCCGCTGATGGCCGAATACGCGCCTGAGCGCACCATCGTCGCCGGCGGCCTGTCGAAATCCGTGGCTGCCGGCCTTCGCGGCGGCTGGCTGTCGTGCCCGCCTGCCTATCGCCATCGCATCCGCGTCGCCCACAAGATGATGACCGGCGGCATGCCCTTCCTGCTGGCCGAGGTGAATGCGCGGCTGGTGCTGTCCGGCCAGGCTGGCGACATCCGCCGGCGCAGCATCGCCGAATTCGGCGCTCGCATCGCGATCGTGCGCGAGACCTTGGCCGGCTTCGCCTTCAGGTCGCACGACAAAGTGCCCTTCGTCTGGCTCACCTTGCCCGACCCATGGCTGTCCGGCACCTTCAAGAAAGCCTGTCTCGAACATGGCCTGCTCATCGACGACGAGGACGAATTCAAGGCCGGCCGTTCCGAGCAGGTCTTCCACGGCGTGCGCTTCGGTATTTCGCAGCCGAGGCGGCGCGAGGATGTCGCCGGCGGCGTCGCCGTCATCCGCCGCCTGCTCGACGAAGGCCGCGCCGGCTACGACAGTTTTTCCTGATCAAGCCGGCAAGCCCAGACCCCTGGGCATCGCCGCATAGGCAGTTTTCCGGCGTTTTTCGTCATCCGGTGGGGTGTATCGCGCGAAAGCTTGCGATAAGAGGAGACTCAAGGAAGCCCCCTCTCCCACGGACAAAAATCGCCGCTCATGACTATTTCCAATTCCGTGCCGATCACCCCCGAGCTCGTCGCCGCGCATGGGCTGAAGCCCGACGAATACCAGCGCATCCTCGATCTGGTCGGCCGCGAACCAAGCTTCACCGAGCTCGGCATCTTCTCTGCGATGTGGAACGAGCACTGCTCCTACAAATCCTCGAAGAAATGGCTGCGCACGCTGCCGACCAGCGGCCCGCGGGTCATCCAGGGTCCGGGCGAGAATGCCGGCGTGGTCGATATCGGCGACGGCGACTGCGTGGTCTTCAAGATGGAGAGCCACAACCACCCGTCCTACATCGAGCCCTATCAGGGCGCCGCGACCGGCGTCGGCGGCATATTGCGCGACGTCTTCACCATGGGCGCCAGGCCGGTGGCGGCCATGAACGCGCTGCGCTTCGGCGCGCCGGATCATCCCAAGACCCGGCATCTCGTTGCCGGCGTGGTTTCGGGCGTCGGCGGCTACGGCAATTCCTTCGGCGTGCCGACCGTCGGCGGCGAGGTCAATTTCGATGCCCGCTACAACGGCAACATCCTGGTCAACGCCTTCGCGGCGGGCCTCGCCAAGACCAACGCCATCTTCCTGTCGCAGGCCAAGGGCGTCGGCCTCCCGGTCGTCTATCTCGGCGCCAAGACCGGGCGCGATGGCGTCGGCGGCGCCACCATGGCCTCGGCCGAATTCGACGACAAGATCGAGGAGAAGCGTCCGACCGTGCAGGTCGGCGATCCCTTTACCGAAAAATGCCTGCTGGAAGCCTGCCTCGAGCTGATGGCGTCGGGCGCCGTCATCGCCATTCAGGACATGGGCGCGGCCGGCCTCACCTGCTCGGCCGTCGAGATGGGCGCCAAGGGCGACCTCGGCATCGAGCTCGACCTCGACAAGGTGCCGGTGCGTGAAGAGCGCATGAGCGCCTATGAGATGATGCTGTCGGAAAGCCAGGAGCGCATGCTGATGGTGCTGCGCCCGGAAAAGGAGGAAGAAGCCGAGGCCATCTTCCGCAAATGGGGCCTCGACTTCGCCATCGTCGGCAAGACCACCGACGATCTGCGCTTCCGCGTCATCCATCAGGGCGACGAGGTCGCCAACCTGCCGATCAAGGACCTGGGCGACCAGGCGCCGGAATATGACCGCCCCTGGGTCGAGCCGAAGAAGCTGGCGCCGCTCGCCGCGAACGATGCGCCGAAGGCCGATGTCGCCGACGCGCTGCTGAAAATGCTGGGCGGGCCGGATCTTTCTTCGCGCCGCTGGGTGTGGGAGCAGTACGACACGCTGATCCAGGGCAATTCGCTGCAGCTTCCGGGCGGCGACGCCGGCGTCGTGCGCGTCGAGGGTCATCCGACCAAGGCGCTGGCCTTCTCCTCAGACGTCACGCCGCGCTACTGCGAGGCCGACCCGTACGAAGGCGGCAAGCAGGCCGTGGCCGAATGCTGGCGCAACCTGACCGCCACCGGCGCCCTGCCGCTTGCGGCCACCGACAACCTCAATTTCGGCAATCCGGAGCGGCCCGAGATCATGGGCCAGTTCGTCGGCGCGGTTAAGGGCATCGGTGATGCCTGCCGCGCTCTCGGTTTCCCGATCGTCTCCGGCAATGTCTCGCTCTACAACGAGACGAACGGCCGCGGCATCCTGCCGACACCGACCATTGGCGGCGTCGGGCTGATTGCCGACTGGTCGAAGATGGCGCGTATAGGCTTTGCCGCCGAAGGCCAGATGATCGTGCTGGTCGGCGCGCCCGCCACCTGGGGCAGCCATCTCGGCCAGTCCGTCTATATGCGTGACATCCACGGTCGAGCCGACGGCCCGCCGCCGCCGGTCGACCTCGATCATGAGAAGCGGGTTGGCGACCATGTGCGCGCGCTGATCGCCTCCGGCATCGTGACCTCGGCGCACGACGTCTCCGACGGCGGCCTGGCGATAGCGCTCGCCGAAATGGCGATGGCCTCCGGCATCGGCGCCGTCGTTCCGGGGCTTACCGGCACCGATCCGATCCCGGTCTGGTTCGGCGAGGACCAGGGGCGCTACCTGCTGACGTTGTCGATCGACCCGCAAAGCGGCGAATGGGACAGGATCCGCGAAGAGCAGGGCATGCTCGGCATCTTCGCGCCCTGGATCGGCACCACCGGCGGTCGTGAATTGAAGCTCGGCGAGGCCCGGCCGATCCCCGTCAGCGAGCTGACCGCCGCCCATGAGGGCTGGTTCCCGCGCTTCATGGATCAGGCCAGTTGACCAGGCTAGAGCATGTCTCCCGAAAGCGTGCAGCGTTTCGGGAAAAAGACATGCTTAAAATAAAGATAAATCCTTTTATATGCGACATGATTTAACCGCCAGGGCGCTGATTGCAGTCGTCTTCTGGCCGTTCCTGTTCTTCTTCTGGTTTCTCGGGCTGTTCGTCCTGTTCCTGTCGTCGACGACATCGAGCGAGGTCTGCCCGCGGCTGGAAACCCGCGCCGAGTTCCTGGCCGCGGCCAACGGCACGCTGCCGATGCTGATATTGCAGACCCTGATCTACGCCGTTCCAGTCGTCTGCCTGGTGCTCTGGAACAGGCTTTCTCCGGAGCCGGCGCGGGCAAGTCACGTCGCGACCTGCATCAAGCTCTTCGCCATCGCCGCGTTGATCGGGGCTATTTGGGACTATGGCTCGTCCTTGACCTGCGACGGCTACGGTCAGCCCTTCTTCTCAACCGCATGGCGGATGACGAGCTATCTTCCGATCGTCAGCCTGTTGATCAACCTCCCGCTCTACGTGCTGGTCTTCAGCCTCGGCCGCGCCTATTCGACGCGCGATGACATCACCGAAGACGGTGTGGTTCATTCGAGCCAGGATAACCCATAGGGCCTCATCACCCGACGGAACGGCTTCAATCCGGGCTGGAAAGGCTTTAGGCTCACCCCGAGTCACATACACAGCCTGCCCGCTTGAAACAGGATTTTGCCATGGCAATGGATGCTCACGACATCGAAAAATTGATCAAGGAAGGCATTCCGGACGCCAAGGTGACGATCCGCGACCTGGCCGGCGACGGCGATCATTACGCGGCCGAGGTCGTGGCCGAGAGCTTCCGGGGCAAAAGCCGTGTGCAGCAGCATCAGATGGTCTACAACGCGCTGAAGGGCAATATGGGCGGCTTGCTGCACGCGCTGGCGCTGCAGACCAGCATTCCCGACTGAGCGCCGGCGCCGCTCAGGCTTAGCCCAAAATCGCGTTATCCCTTGCGCCATTGGGCCGGCGTCGCGGCTAACGTCTTGTTTCAGCCAACCTATGGGTTTATTTGAAGGACATGTTTCCAGCCTGACTCCCACAGGCGTGAAAGGACCGTCCATGACCGGCATCAACGACTACATCGACAATGAAGTGAAGAGCAACGACGTCGTGCTCTTCATGAAGGGCACGCCCGGCTTCCCGCAATGCGGCTTCTCCGGCCAGGTGGTGCAGATCCTCGATTACATCGGGGCCGACTACAAAGGCGTCAACGTGCTCGACTCGGCCGAATTGCGCCAGGGCATCAAGGACTATTCCAACTGGCCGACCATCCCGCAGCTCTATGTGAAGGGCGAATTCGTCGGCGGCTGCGACATCGTGCGCGAAATGTTCCAGGCCGGCGAGTTGCAGGACTTCCTGATCGAAAAGGGCGTCAGCGTCAAAGGCGCCGCCTGATTCAATTTTGCTCGCCGGCGCGGAGGCTAACCCTCCGGCCGGCAAGCATCGCTCGGGGCCGCCCCCACCTCGGCAACATAACCCCCGGGTCTCGGGGATGAGACGAACCAGCGCGCCGGCCAGCCGGCGCCTGTTCGTTTGAAAGATCGGAATTTGCCGTGGACAAGCAGGTAGAAGCGTCGCAACGGGCAAGCAGCTTGCCCATTCCGCGCTGGGAATTCATCGCGCTCTGCGCCGCGCTCATGGCGCTCAACTCCTTGGCCATCGACATCATGTTGCCGGCGCTGCAGCAGATCGGCGCCTCGCTCGGCGTCGAGAGCGAGAACCACCGCCAATATGTCATCACCGCCTATATGCTCGGCTTCGGCGGCGGGCAGCTTTTGTTCGGGCCTATTTCGGATCGCTTCGGGCGCCGGGCGCCACTGGTCCTTGGCCTGGTCGTCTATGTCGTGGCTGCGGCCGCCGCCGCCATAGCTCCCAGTTTCACCCTGTTGCTGACCTGGCGTCTCATACAGGGCATCGGCGCGGCCGCGACCCGCGTCATCGCCGTCTCGATCGTGCGCGACACGTTCGAAGGCCGGCGCATGGCCGAGGTGATGTCGCTGATCTTCATGGTGTTCATGGCCATCCCTGTCATCGCGCCCGGCATCGGCCAGTTCGTCATGCTGTTCGCCAGTTGGCACTGGATTTTCGTGACCATGGCTATCGGCGCGCTGATCGTTTCGACCTGGGCTCTGCTGCGCCTGCCGGAGACGCTGCATCCGGAATATCGCCGGCCGCTGACGGTAAGCTCCGTCGTCAGCGGCTTCCGCATCGTGCTCACCAACCGGCTCACGCTTTGCTACGCTTTCGCCAGCACGTTCATTTTCGCCGCCATGTTCGGCTTCATCAGTTCGGCGCAGCAGATCTACATCGACATCTTTCATGTCGGCGAATTGTTCCCGCTGATCTTTGCCGGCGTCGCCGGCGTGCTTGCCTTCTCCAACTATCTCAATTCTCGGTTGGTCGGACAGATTGGCATGCGCCGCCTGTCGCAAGGCGCGCTGCTCATCTTCCTGTGCATCAGCCTTGCCTGGCTGGTGGTCTCGCTGGAGATACAGATGCCGCTCTGGCTCTTCGTCACCTTCTTTGCCGGCGCGATGCTGCCATTCGGCGGACTGGGCGCGAATTTCAACGCTTTGGCCATGGAGCCGCTCGGCGAGCTCGCCGGCACGGCGGCATCCATCCTGGGCTTCATGCAGACCTTCCTCGGTGCCCTCATCGGCGCGGCGATCGGCCAGGCCTATAACGGCACGGTCACGCCTCTGGCCGCCGGCTTCTGCAGCGTCTCGGTCGCGGCTTTGCTGATGATCCTGATCGCCGAGCGGGGCAGGATGTTCCAGCCCCACAATCCCCCTGTTTCGGGACACGTCACCGATCTGCACTAGGGCTTGTTGAGATTCATCGTGAGTTTATGACGGCGGCAGCGAGATGGATGATGGCACTGAAACTCTGGTCGGT